>NZ_BAAACZ010000001.1:0-52773 GCF_039521975.1 Alkalibacillus silvisoli
ATTATACCTTCTACCAATAAATGGTTTAAAAACTTGTATCAACTTTTACACATAACTAAGGACTTGACTGATAAAAACGAGTGAACGCTGATAAAAACGAGTGAGCGCTGATAAAATCATGTGAGCGCTGATAAAAGTTTTTGAACGCTGATAAAATCGATTGAACGCCGATAAAAGTTGTTGAGCGCCGATAAAAATCGATTGAACGCTGATAAATGTTTTTGAGCGCCGATAAAAATCGAGTGAGCGCCGATAAAATCGAGTGAGCGCTGATAAAAGTTTTTGAACGCTGATAAAATACGTAAACAAATGATATATATAAGTTTTTTTAACTAGATAATTCATTATCGATCAAAGGGAGTTGAGGTCTTTGGCAGATTTAAAAGGTGGTTTAATTATTTTAAAGGAGATGGTAAGTTATTTACCAAACTCTGAACGAAAGATTGCTGAATATGTGATTGATTATCCTGAGGAGTCTATCCAGATGACAGCGATGGCTTTAGGTAAGGCGAGTCAAACGAGTAGTGCAGCAGTTATTCGCATGTGTAAATCATTAGGCTTTAAAAGTTTCCAAGAATTTAAATTACGTGTAGCTGGTGATTTGCAAGTAGAATCATCGACCGATTATCGCGATATCGAGCCGAATGAAAGTTATGATAATATTATTGAAAAAATGACGTCTAATACGGTTCAAACTTTAAAAGAGTCTGTTGATATCTTAGATTCTAACCGTTTGAAAGAAGCGGTTGATTCGTTAGCTCAGGCGGAATCAATTATTTTTGTCGGATTTGGCGCATCATATATTGCAGCAAAGGATGCTGAGCAAAAGTTTGTTAGAATCAATAAGCCTGTTCAAGCATTTTCTGACTTACATATGGCAGCAACGACAGTAGCTAACAAAGGAGAGAAGGATACTGTTGTCGGGATTTCTTTTTCTGGAGAGACAAAAGAAGTTGAAAAAGTGTTAGCTTTAGCAAAGAAAAACGGGACTAAAACGATTAGTATTACTAAGTATGGACGTTCAAAAGTTGCTGACCTTTCCGATATTCAACTGTACACATCAGCTGCAAGAGAAGCGACATTTCGAAGTGGCGCAACCTCATCTCGAATTGCACAGTTACATATAATTGATATGCTATTCATGTGCTTAGCTTCTAAGCAATATGAACAAGCCGTTGATTACATTGACCAGACAAGAGAAGCAATCTCATTTATAAAAGAAGATTAGAAAGGAGCTTGGGGCAAAATTAGTTGTCATAATTGAAAGTCCGAACGCTGATAAAAGTTGCTAAGCGCTGATAAATCTGTTTGAACGCTGATAAAAGTTGCTAAGCGCTGATAAATCTGTTTGAACGCTGATAAAAGTTGCCGAACGCTGATAAAAGAGTACCAAGCGCTGATAAATCTGCCTGAACGCTGATAAAATCTACCTGAGCGCTGATAAAATTATCCGCTTGGGTAACTGCTCATCTTACACAAGGTATTAAATGTTCGTATTTTTACAACTCTTCATTCCTTTTGTCCCAACAACTCTTTCACAATAAATATTTTATACAAATATAAGCTTTTACCCCATCCTCAAACTTCCTGACATCAAGGCCACTTAACTCATGGAACTTATCAATTCGTTTTTGAACAGTATTGCGGTGCATGTAGAGCGATTTGGCGACAACAGAAATATTGACTTGATGTTGGATAACCGTTTGGATCGTTTCGAGTAATTCAGGTTCACTGACGGCTTCTTTTAACACAGAGCTAACAAATACTTGAGCATCATCTTCGGTTAAACTGGTGATCATTTTTGGAATTAAAGCATCTGATTGCGTGATGACGGATTGACGAGTATGTTTTAGAAGGTCGAAAGCAACAGTCCGGACCCAATTGAATAATGCTGGTGCTGTATCGATCTCTTGATAAACTTCTGATTGAAAAATTGCTAATTTCAGCTCTAAATCACTAGAGAGAATATCAATGACTTCATGGAATTGTAGCGCTTCTTCACTTTCTTCTAAAGGTTCCAGCATAATCGGTGTTTGATTGTCTTCCCATATAAAAATTAATGGCTTACTCAACACATCTTCCATCGTCTCTTTTAAAAGCGACTGATTATAAGGTGACTTAATCATAAGTGCGACTATTCTAAAAGCGTTGATTTCAGCTGGTGGCACAGTAGATTCTCCAGTTAAAAAGTGGAGCCACGCTTGTTCTTCCTGTGATTTAATTTGGTTAGGAAGTAGTGTTTTTAAAAGCGTTTCTGACTCTTCTGTTAAGCTGTCAGTTGGAATGCCGTACATCGTCCCATGAATCACAAATGTAATATAACCATCTGTTGGTTGATTGAGCTGAGTCATACTTGGATAAAGTGCTTGTAATTGTTCGATCATTTCTCTCACTCCAACAAATTAATTATTCGTATTATAGCATGGATTGATTGGTTAAAGCATAAATCCATTTTATTTACATGAATCTTACCTCTTGGTGATTTTTCATTATGATAATCAGGCGAAATTCACGATAATCAGGCGAAACTCCCGATAATCGGGCGAAATATTAATTAATCAGGCGAACGCCTAATTAATTAAACGAACGCCTAAAAAACTTTTATCTATGAAACAAAATATAGAACAACAATCACGAGGTAACAAATACTCCATAGACTTAAAGCAAATGCTAGGTTACTTTTTGGTCCTATTGCAATGGGGTTACTTTGAGCTAGTCCAGACATTAATAAATTAAGTCCAGAGAAAGGTGAGGAAATGACAGACACCATCCAACTCGCCAGTAATCCAAAGCTTAATAGTAGATGATCATCAATGAATAATGGTGATGTGCTTAATGTAATTGATAATGCAGTCATCGTAATGATTGGGTGAACACCGACAAATGATAAAGCATTGACAACTACTAATAGGATCGGAATTAAAACAAGCACATGTGATATACCAAATAAGTCTATAAAGTAAATAATCCAATCACTAGCTCCTGCAGTCAATATAGCAGCACCAAATGCACCTGCCGCAATAAATAGTGATAATTCATTACCCATAGCAGGAAGCCTTTCTTGTGTAAAGTTATAAAAGCTTCTGGCTAGGCCTCGCGGTGATTGGTAAATAAGTCCCCAACCAATTGATAAAATAATAGCAATAAGCGGAATGATGGTTAATACAGATAAATCGAGAAAATACTCTATGACCATAATAACCGTTGTCATGACAATGATAATGACTAGTAATTCGAATAACTTCTTTTGTGCTTGTTGGATCGAAACTGAACTTTCTTTCGATTGATCTTGTAATGGAATGACTTCACTATGTTTCCGTTCAAATAAAGCCCCTAATAAAATCCCAACAATCGCCATGGATATACCGATCGGAAAGAGTTGGATCCACTCCACGTTAAAATATGAAATAATTAAAGCGACTGAAATAAAATAAGGTGACCACATGAACGCCATCGCAAAACCACGCCCTAAGGCACGCGCTCGAACCATGTTGTACGGTTTGTACGAATCGGTATCAGTCAACTGAAATAAGATTGGCACCGTTCCTAAATTCATGACGGAACCAACACCCATAAGCGAGACTTTAGTGTAACTATAAAGCTGCCTCGTCGTTTTAATATAATGGTTAAAGACCGTCTCTAAATAGACGAGATAGTTTCCTTGCTTAATCGGAATTGAAATTAATGGGACAAATATAAAAATAGCCAACACCGAAACGTTAGTGCTAAGGCCTAGTAACATGTTAGAAAGCCCTTCACCTTGAATAAAGAATAAGAATGATAACCCTAGTAAAGAACCAATTAATATCATCGGTACCTTCTTTAAGTATGGTAGAAAAGAAATGATTGTAATAAGTGCAAAAATACTAACTAAAATAGGGAGAAGGTCATGTTGGATAAACTCTGACAGTAAATATGTAACCCCCATTAGTAATGTTGAGGTAGGTCTAATGATGGCTGGTTTCAAAATATAGCTCCTTTCTCAAGTGGTTTAATAGATATTTTGGTATTAATTATAACATTACATTTATAAATCTAGCTTAATTATAGAGAAGTAGTTCAGTTTTGGTGTACAAAAGTGTAATTTGTACCCTTAATTGAACTGCATTTTTCATTACCTAATAAGGTTTGTACAAATTTGCTAATAGTTTATAAGCTTTCTTTTAAAGAAATACCTTCAAATTTTTTATCGGCTTCAAATGAAATAACAGCTTCAAATGTTTTTCTGAAACATAAAAATTCGATATTTTCGAACAATTAAGTGGAATGAAATGATAAAATAGTGGTTATTAACTAAACCAGCTAATAGTTGTCAATATTTTTCTCTAAAAATCTAAATTAGCTTATGATATACTAAATTTGCGCATGCCAAATAACCCTCCTGCAATTTTGGATTGGAAGGTTTTGGGGTATTTGATTAAGTTGTTTATTTAAGCAATATCTTGGAAGGTAGTATTACTTTTCAATAATGCGTAAATCCAATGTGATAACTTGTTTGCACATGCTATTATGGCTACCTTGTAAGGTTTCCCTTCTTCGCGCTTTTTATCATAAAAGGCTCGTAACTTCCTGTTACGTGGAATGATTTCATCCGTAGTTTTCTGTTTCCGAGAATCACGGATGGCGGAGCGAACTGCCATAAATAAGGCATGTCTTAATCGGCTAGAACCTCTTTTGGTGATTCGATTCACGGTTCCTTTGAATCGACCAGATTCATAAACTTTAGGATCCATGCCTGCAAATGCTACTAGTTTTTTAGGATTATCAAATAAATCTATCTCCCCAATTTCTGAAATAATCGTTGCCGCGATTTTTTCACCGATACCGGGTATGGATTGGATAATCTTACATTCTTCAATTTGATGTGCCAAAGCATCTATTTGATCCTCAAGTTTAGATAGATGCTTTTGGTACTCAAGCAACATCTTGATATACATTTCAATACTTATCATATGACTCTCATAGAGTGTTTCCTGAAATGGATCACGAAGTGCTGCTTCTATTAGCTTATCAGCCTTTGTAGCTGCCCAATCAGATGAGCGTCTTGGGCATAATTCATGAATGTGCTCAGCTAAAATATCTTTATCTCCCTGTAAAACATCTTTAGATGTTGGATAGTTTAATAGGGTAAATAGAGAAACGGTAGAATATAAGTCCCCAAAAACCCCACGATACTCAGGGAATACCTGATCCAACACAGAATGAAATTGTAATTTCGTTTGTACATATAAACCAGTAATATTTTCATGTTGTCGAGTAAGGTTACGTAAATTTAGTAATTGTATTCCACGTTTCTTTTGCGGCTCAAGGTCTTCTTTATAGTACAGCTCGCAGAGGTGTCTCGCGTCTATAACATCTGTTTTAACCTTTCGTAAACTAGAACTCTTTGCCTTATAAGGGATAAGTGGATTAACAATAATGGTTAAGTAACCCTTTTTATCTAAGAATTGAACAACTGGTGCTTGATAATGCCCGGTTGATTCTAGTACGACAGGAGGTCGTACTCCAGTATTATTTTCTATCTCGATTAAGAAGTGAAGCAATTTCTCTAGACCATCCAAGGTATGCGGTACTTTAAAACTAGTTTTATAAGGCTTCTTCTTATCTAGGAAACCTTGAATCTGGCTTTCTCCTTTAGCTACATCCAGACCTACTACTGGATTCATGGATTATCTCCTCCTAAGAATTATTTGCCGGTACCCCTAATTCTTCTTGTAGTATCACAGCTTCGCTTGTTATACGGGATCTTAGTCCCAACCAGCCTCAATCATGTTTCTACAAGTAGGGGGCGAACAGTTTAGCTGACGGGATCTATCTCCCACGAGCAGGGACGTTCTACCCCGGCTACAATGTAAATGATAAGACCTAATAAAATTAGGTCAACCAGCAATTTCTGGTTAATCTTATAATACGAACGAAGCAGGATTGTTAAAAAAGGGGGGCTGACAATTATGGGAGATGAAAAATATAAAAATGCTTATATAGTAACCAAGCAACATACAAGCAACTATCCCAACCCAATTAAACTTTTTAAAGGGCAGGTTGTTATTGTAGGTAAAAAGTATGAAGGCAAAGAAGAATGGAATAACTGGATATATTGTTACACTGAAGATAAACATTTAGAGGGCTGGGTACCCGAACAAATAATTCATATTCAAGGTGAGCAAGGGTTGATTTTAGAGGATTATATTGCAAAAGAATTAGAGGTTAATGTTTATGAACAGCTTATTAAATATAAGGAACTAAATGGTTGGATGTGGGTTAAAAGCCTAACTAATTCTGAAGAAGGTTGGGTACCTAAAGAAAACGTACAAGCAGTAAACGGAAATTTGTGCTAATGGGGGCGATTGTTCAATAAGGTCAGTCTCTTCGTAATAAGGAAATGGTTATGTAATTACGTTAAAAAGAGGAGAGTAAAATGAATAAGAATATTACTATTAAAGAATTGCAAAATTACATTAAGTAAAAAGATTACAAGCCAGAATTAAAAAACGCTTATTTGCAAAAATTAATTGAAGAAGTTGGAGAACTCTAGGAGGTATTGCGTAAGGATAAGAGATTGGAACAACAAGGTTCAATTAAAGGTACAATTGAAGAAGAACTTTATGATGTCTTATATTATGTCATTGGATTAGCTAATGTATATGATATTGATTTGGAAGCGTGTTTTAAACTAAAAGAAGAACTTAATAAAGAAAAATATAATTAAAGTTATTCAGCTAACGGGTGGCGGTTGTTCAATATAAGGGTTTGAGCTTGAGTTAACAAATTATAATATTGTAAATAGACAAATTCTGTTTCAGGTTTTTTAGATTAAAATGGAGGGGAGTATGAAAATGGACATCGAACAAAAACTTTATCAAGCAGCAATAGAAATGATTGAAAAAAGGTATCCTTCTGGTTGGGGTGGAGCCGCAGCAATGTATACCGAAGATGGTCTAATCTTAACAAGTGTATCGCCAGACGTGATCAACGCTTCAACTGAATTATGTATTGAAACTGGAGCAATTCTTGAAGCACATAAACACAATACTAAGGTTACACATACTATTTGCGTTGCAAGAGAAGATGAAAATGCTGATTTTACAGTTTTAACACCATGTGGGGTATGTCAAGAAAGACTATTTTACTGGGGGGAAAATGTAAAAGCTGCTGTAACTAATCCAAATAGCAAACTGGTTTATAAAACTTTAAAAGAAATCCAACCACATCATTGGTATAAAGCGTATAAAGAGTAATCTTATATAATATTCCAAACACAATTAAATATTGAAGTGACAATAAAAAACGAGCATCAAATTGCTATGCAACTCAACACTCATTTCAAATACATTTTTAATGTTTGTACTCCAAAACTGAACTACTTAATTCAAAGAGCGTGGCCTAAAATCATTATCCTCCAAAGAAAAAATCAATCACATTACCCGCTGTTGACGTTTGAGCATTATAAAATTCAGAGTAACCACAGTTCTTACAAAAGACGACGCGGAATTTATTGTTTTGAACATCAAATATTTTTGACAATCCGCCTCCAGTCATAGCAACTTCCTTTTGATCAGCGTCACGACTCCCACATTTGATGCAACCTTTTTCTTCCATATCATTTCCCCCTTTTTCTTACTGAATCCATTTCGAGAAAGGTTTTAAAACTCCTTGTAAGGTTTTAAAATTTGTCGGACAAGATGCTGTCTTTTGAAAGCGTTTGCTTGTAAACTGTAAATGCAAGCATAAAGTCGAATTAGAGATAAACATTGGAGGTAGGAAGATGGTAGAACAGCGTAGAGTGATTTTAGATTGTGATCCGGGACATGATGATGCTATATCCATGATTTTGGCAAATGCGAATGACAAAATAAAGATTGAAGCTGTGACAACAGTGGCTGGGAACGTTGAAGTTGATAAAACGACGCTTAATGCAAGGCGTGTTTGCGATATTATTGGGCTAGATGTCCCAGTTGCTCAAGGTTCAAATCGTCCAATGGTTCGTGAAACTCAAATAGCAGAATCAATCCATGGTGACTCCGGTCTTGATGGTCCGAACTTACCGGACGTGCCGAATACGCCAGTTGCAAGGAAGCATGCGGTTGATTTAATTATTGAAAAAGTGATGGAATCAGATGGTGATCTAACATTAGTGCCAACTGGTCCTTTAACGAATATTGCGATGGCGATGGTTAAGGAGCCTAAAATTGTTCCAAAAATTCAAGAGATCGTTTTAATGGGTGGTGGCACTTTTGGGAATTGGACACCAGCGGCAGAGTTTAACATCTGGGTTGATGCTGAAGCGGCTAAAGTGGTATTTGAAAGTGGCGTTCCAATCGCGATGTTTGGCTTAGATGTCACTCATCAAGCACAAGCAACAGATGAGACGATTGACCGCTTTGCTGCAATCGACAATCCAGTTTCAGAGTTTGTTGTTGAATTGTTGCGTTTCTTTAAAAAGACATATAAAGAAGTGTTTGGATTTGATGGAGCACCAATTCACGATGCTTGTACAGTTGCTTATTTAATTGACCCATCGATTTTTCAAACAGTTGATGTCCGTGTTGATATTGAAACTAAAGGTGAATTCGCTTATGGGATGACTTGTGTTGATTTGTTAGAAGTAACTGGGCGTACCCCGAATACGAAATTTGCACAGTCTCTCAATCAAGAAAAGTTTTGGGGACTTCTATCAGACGCATTAGCGACTTATAAGTAAGGTGAGAGCGAGTCCATAACGGCTCGCTTTTTCATTCCGGGTTATTCTAAAGTAAAGGTTTTCAGACTAAAATAAACTAATTCCAATGATTTTTGGGCTCACCTGTTTTACAATATAATTATTCATTACTTTAATTTGGTGAAAGGAGATGTTGAAATGCCAAAAGGGGAGAAGCGTACGGATTGGCGTTTTCGGATCGCGAATCGTGAAGCGTTAATTGGTTGTGGATTGGCAATTTTTAACATCATTTGGTGGTATGGGTTTGCTTATACTTTAGGTTCAAAGCCACCTTTAGAATATACATATATTTTGGGTTTTCCGGCATGGTTTTTCTTTAGCTGTATCGTTGGTTTTATAGTTATGGTATTCCTCGTTTTTTTAGTCGTTAAATTTGTGTTAAAAGAAGTGCCATTTGACGAAGAAGAGGGGAGTGAAAAACGGTGAATTGGGAAGTTTTGATTCCTCTTTTATCCCTGCTTGCGATCATATTCTTAATCGGGATGTGGTCGAATCGGAAAATGAAGCAGTCTTCATCTTTTTTAAGTGATTATTTCCTTGGAAGTCGAGAGCTTGGTGGGCTTGTTTTAGCGATGACAATGGCTGCTACATATGGGAGTGCGTCAAGTTTCCTTGGAGGACCAGGTGCTGCTTATTCAATCGGATTAGGCTGGGTCTTACTAGCGATGACGCAAGTGGCAACGGGTTATTTCGTTCTATTAATTTTAGGGAAGAAGTTCGCCATTGTAACTCGTAAATTTAAAGCGGTCACTTTAATCGACTTTTTGAAAGAACGTTACCAAAGTAAATCAGTTGTTCTTATTTCGGCATTTAGTATTGTTGTTTTCTTATTTGCAGCGATGGCCGCCCAGTGGGTTGGTGGTGCCTATTTAATCCAGACTGTTACAGGATTGTCCTATTTAGGTGCATTGTTTCTATTCGCGGTCGCTGTTTTGATTTATGTCATTATTGGTGGTTTCAGAGCGGTTGCGGTGACGGATGCGACACAAGGAATTATTATGTTCATCGGCACACTTGTTTTACTAATCGGTGTTGTGATTGCTGGTGGTGGCATTCCAAATATTATGAATGACTTAGTAACGGAGAATCCTAATCTTATCACACCATTTGGAAATGATGGGCAGTTAACCGCTGCTTATGTGACGTCATTTTGGATTTTAGTCGGTGTTGGCGTTGTTGGTTTACCGCAAGTGGCTGTACGTGCCATGTCTTACCGTGATGCTCGTTCGATGCACCGAGCACTTATGATAGGGACGATCGTTGTTGGATTTATTATGTTGAACATGCATTTAATAGGCGTGTTTGCTAGACCGGTGTTACCAGGAATAGAAGTAGCTGATCAGGTCATTCCGCTCATTGCCTTGGAAACTTTACCACCATGGGTTGCTGGGATTGTACTCGCAGCGCCATTAGCAGCAATGATGTCTACGGTTGATTCATTGCTATTACTCGTTAGTTCATCAGTTGTAAAAGATGTATACATCAACTATTTCAAGCCAAATGCTAATCGAGAGCATGTCAAGAAGGTTAGTATTGGCTTTACAGCGATCTTGGGTATAGTTGTATTTCTACTAGCTATTAACCCTCCAGAACTATTAATCTATTTAAATTTATTTGCCTTTGGTGGTTTGGAAGCAGCCTTTATTTGGCCGATTGTGCTCGGCTTGTATTGGAAATATGCTAATAAGCATGGTGCGATCGCTTCGATGGTTGTAGGAATTAGTTCATATATCGCTATTTATCAATATAATGAAACTTATGGTGACTTGTTCGGTGTACACGCGGTTACGATTCCTGTTATTTTATCTTTACTAGCATTTATAAGCTTTAGTTTAATATTTAAAAAAGAGCCTTACCAATTTTAAGGAGGTTTAACTCATGACGAAAATTCCTGATCGTTTAGTAGCGACATTTTCAATTGTCGGAAGAGACCCAGAAACAGGGGAGCTTGGTATTGCTGTACAGTCTAAGTTTTTAGGTGTTGGGGCAGTTGTACCTTGGGCTGAGGCTGGAGTTGGTGCAATTGCAACACAATCTATGGCTAATACAGCATACGGAAAAGAAGGATTACAGTTGCTTAAAGAAGGCAAAACAGCTAAAGAAGTGATGGACATTTTAGTGGAAAAAGACCCAGACAAAGCAATGCGCCAAGCAGGTATTGTTGATGCAGGTGGTGGTGTTGCGACATTTACTGGTGATGGCTGTTATGATTGGGCTGGAGGTAAAACTGGTGAGAATTACGCTGTTCAAGGGAATATTTTAGTCAGTGAAGAAACAGTTGAAGCGATGGCAGCAGGTTTTGAAGAGAAAGCAGGAGATGCGTTAGCTGAGAAATTATTACACGCTTTAAAAGAAGGGCAAAAAGCTGGTGGTGATCGTCGCGGTATGCAATCAGCTGCTCTATTCATTGTTAAGGAAAAAGGTGGATATGCAGGCTATAATGATCGTATGGTTGATTTAAGAGTAGATGAACACGAGACACCTATTAATGAACTGGAACGAATTTATCGCTTGCACCAACTATATTTCACACGAACCCAAGAGAAAGATATAATTAATATTAACGAAGAGATGCGCGAAAACTTAGTCAGACGATTAACTCAATTAAATTACTTACATGATGCGACAGATGTAACAGATGACACCTTTTACAAAGCATTAAGAAACTACATTCACACAGAAAACTTTGAAGAACGAGAACAAGAACAAGGGAAAATCGATTTAAAGTTATATCAATTTATTTTAATGGAAAAATAAATGAATGTGTGTGTCTAGTGCCTATGTTTTTCGCATAGGCACTTTCTAGGTTGTTGAACAGGGAAATTTCCCGGGAAATTTATATATTATTGTCGGCGAGTGTCATTATGGCGACTTTAAGGAGGGGCTATATGTCTTCACATGCAATTACAGTTATTGGAAGCATTAATATGGATTTAGTAACAGAATCAGATCAATTTCCGAATAAGGGCGAAACTATATTAGGTCAATCTTTTTCAATGATCCCTGGCGGAAAAGGGGCGAATCAGGCAGTGGCTGCTAGTAAATTAGGAGCCGACGTTAATTTAATTGGTTGCGTTGGAACTGATGCATTCTCCCAAACATTATCTGACCATTTTAAAAGCCAAGGGATCAATACAAATTATATAGAAGAAATAAGTGATCAACCAACTGGTACTGCTGCAATTACGATTGCAGAAAACGATAACCATATTATCGCAGTACCAGGAGCTAATTACTCAGTCACTCCTGAATTAGTCGAAAAGTATGAAGATGTCATTGCAGCTAGTGAAACGATTATATTACAGTTTGAAATTCCGATTGCAAGTGTTGAAAAGGCAATCGAGATCGCTCATCGTCATGAAGTGCGTGTTATCTTAAACCCTGCTCCCATACAACCTATTTCACGATCTGTTATGGAAAAGGTTGATTATATTACACCAAACGAACATGAGTTAACTCTACTTTTAGACGATGAAGAGAAGAAATCTTTTTATGAGCAAAATCTTGAAAAATTTATTGTTACTCACGGGTCAAAAGGTGTCCTTTACTATAAAGAAGGAGAAGAGCATTTAGTACCAGCATTCTCAGTAGACGTAGTTGACACAACAGGTGCTGGCGACTCATTTAACGGTGCACTAGCTGTGGCGTTAACTAATGGTGAAACGCTAGAAGAAAGCTTGCGGTTTGGTAATGCGGTTGGAGCTTTGTCTGTTAGTAAACTCGGAGCGCAGACTGGGATGCCGATATTGAGTGAAGTTAGAAGGTTTTTAGAAGACCAAGCATAAATCTCAAGTCGTATCTTTATTAAAGCTTTTGAAATTGTGTTAATATCTTTTTGTATAGGTATTTTTTTGCATTTAATAACACATATGA
The DNA here is from genome assembly GCF_039521975.1 of Alkalibacillus silvisoli. Classification (NCBI taxonomy): domain Bacteria; kingdom Bacillati; phylum Bacillota; class Bacilli; order Caryophanales; family Bacillaceae; genus Alkalibacillus; species Alkalibacillus silvisoli. The sequence continues at coordinate 12,593 of NZ_BAAACZ010000001.1, forward strand.
GTGAACCGATAAGATGGCAAATCACTTGAAAGAGTGAGTCGCAAAGTTACGGACCTAAAGTGCTGACTAAGGTGGCCGAACTGCCGGGAATTAAATCAAACGGTTTACCTCTAGAAAGGAAATTGGGAGGTTATAGTTTGGAAACGAAGCAACAAAACGATAGTTTATTAGATGCGTTTCAAAAAGTCGCACCATTATTAAATCCTTTATTACAAGATGATGTGACAGTTGGAATATATGATACAGAGAAGTTATTGTTAAACATTCCGGGTGAAACATTCCAACTGCCGGTTAAACAAGGTGATCTTCTTCAAGAAGGAGATATTATTACTAAAGCCATCCAAGAAGGAGAATCACAAACGATGAAGGTACCTAAAGAAGTATTTGGTGTACCTGTTATTGCAAGAGCCATACCCATTAGGTCTCTAGAAGGGGATATTATTGGTGGTGTTGGAATTGGAACAAGTGTTGAGAGAGCTGAAATATTATCAGAGGTTAGTAATAAACTATATGAAACTTTTGAAGATATAACTGCAGCAATTGAAGAGATTACATCAACTAGTGATGAACTTTCTAGTAATTTAGCTCAAACAAAAGAACAGTTTAGCTATATGAATGGCAATATTAGTAGTATTAATACTTTTTCACAAGATGTAACTAAGATTTCTGAGCAAAGTAATATATTAGGTCTGAATGCCTCTATTGAAGCTGCTAGGGCTGGAGAGTATGGGAAAGGATTCTCGGTTGTTGCAGATGAAGTAAGAAAGTTAGCAAATGAATCGAAAAAGTCTTCGGAAGAGATTAGTGGAATAACATCAGAATTAGTACAAAATGTGCAGTATTTTGAGAAGATGGTTCATAGTGTTAATCAACAATCAGCTGAACAATCTGATGCAATGGAAAGCATATCAAAAGCTATACAGGATGTATTAGTAGATGTCGAAAAGCTAAATCAATTAATTGATGCCAATTTAGAAAATTAAAACGGAGGGAACATAATATGAGTCATTTCACATTGGAACAACTATCAAAACAAGGAATTGCTGGAAAGTGGCGAGAAGGTAACGGATCGAATGAAATGAGTAATATTAACCCTTTTAACCAGGAGATAATCGCTACAATGACAAGCGCTTCAAAAGATGATTTAGATCAAGCTTTTGAAAGTGCTCACAATGTACAAAAAGAATGGGAAGCTGTTAATCCTTACGAACGACGTGACCTATTGTTAGAAGCAGCAAAAGTCGTAGAAGAACATCATGATGAAATTACTGAATTAATAATTGAAGAATTAGGCGGAACAAAATTAAAAGCAGGATTTGAAATTGGATTAGTTACCAATATTATTAAAGAGGCTTCTACATATCCTCTTAGAATAACCGGAGAAATCTTACCTTCACCTGTAGATGGTAAAGAAAACCGTGTTTACCAAGAGCCGGTCGGAGTAGTTGGAGTAATAAGCCCTTTTAATTTTCCGTTTTATTTATCAATGAAATCAGTAGCAACAGCGATTGGTGCTGGCAATGGAGTAGTAATTAAACCACATGAAGATACTCCTGTGACGGGTGGAACATTGTTAGTTAAGATTTTTGAATTAGCAGGTTTACCTAAAGGGTTAGTTAATTCAGTGGTAACAGAGATATCAGAAATAGGAGATCGTTTCGTTGAACATCCCTTAAATAAAGTCGTGTCGTTTACAGGTTCAACGGTAGTAGGTAAGAAAATAGGGGAAGTTGCAGGTCGCAACCTTAAAAAAGCATCATTAGAATTAGGTGGAAATAGTGCATTGATTGTGTTAGAAGATGCAGACATTGATTATGCAGTAAGTGCTGCAGTCTTTAGCCGGTTTACCCACCAAGGTCAAATTTGTATGTCAGCAAATAGAGTGTTAGTTCATGAAGATATAAAAGATGAGTTTTTAAATAAATATAAAGCAAAAGTTGAATCACTAAAAGCTGGCGATCCACGTGAAGAGGATACGATCATTGGACCTTTAATTAATAAACGCCAAGTGGAAACTTTAGAGCAAACCATTGAGGAAAGTATCGATGAAGGTGCATTCCCATTAATTCGTGGAGAAGTCCAAGGTAATGTCGTGACACCTACTATTTTAACGGAAGTAACACCTGATATGGCTGCTGCCAAAAAAGAAATGTTTGGACCTGCTGTAGCAGTTACAACTTTCAAATCAGATGAAGAAGTTATTGAAATTGTCAATGCTTCTGATTTTGGATTAAGTGGAGCAGTTCATACTTCAAACATTGAACGTGGAGCCGAGTTAGGTAAGCGTATTGAAACAGGCATGATTCATGTTAATGATGGTACGATTAATGATGAACCAATCGTAGCTTTTGGTGGGGAGAAAATGTCAGGTGTTGGACGTTTAAATGGTAATGAAAGCTTAGAGTCATTTACAACTAAAAAATGGATCTCAATTCAGCATAAAAAGCGTCAATTCCCATATTCATAACCTTTAAGAGTCTCGGTCAAAAGCCGAGACTTTTTACATAGTGTTAAATTTAGTATGATAGTGATGTTGGTGGATTTAATAGAACATATATATAAAACAAGCATATTGTATGATGAATTGAATATTTTTAATAGTAACCGGTTCTAGCAATGGTACAAAGGAGAGGGTTAAATGGACCAACGCGATTTTCGTAATTGTATGGGGCGGTTTGCAACTGGGGTAACAGTTGTAACTTGTGAAACAGATGGGCAAACACACGGATTTACAGTTAACTCATTTACTTCTGTTTCATTAGATCCGCCACTAGTTTTAGTGTCAGTAGACCGGAATACTAAAGCTTTGGAAAAATTACGCGGTAATGATTTTATCGTCAATGTATTAAAAGAAGGTCAACAAGATACAGCGATGCATTTTGCTGGTAAACCCAAGGATGAACGACCGTTTGAATGGGAACAGACTGAAGGTGGTCATCGAATTAAAAACAGCCTATCTCATATTGAATGTGCTCCTTGGGCTGAGTATGATGGTGGCGATCACGTCTTGTTTTTGGGGGAAGTGCAAAACTACAGCTACGAAGAAGGTAACCCATTAGGTTTTTACTGCGGTAAATTCGCGAAGATTTTACCAGAATAATAGAATGTTAATCCCTAGCGTCTAGCTTAGACGCTAGGGATTATTTTTTATGCTTTTTGATTGCTATTAATCAGTGTAATGACGATTTTAAATACTAAACTATGAAACTGGTGATAGAATTTATCAGCGCTCGGGGTGGATTTATCAGCGCTCGCAGAATTTTATCAGCGCTCACGGAGTTTTATCAGCGCTCAAGCACGTTTATCAGCCCCCACACACATTCATCAACCATAAAATATAAAATCAATTCTAGTTCTATTTCACGTATGGGTACATAGGATGTAATGATAGATCAATTACAATCATTTGCTAAACATCATAGCAATTTGTTTATAAAAAGGAGGAGATATTTTTGAGTGAAGTGAATAGGCCTTTGACAGGTGAAGAGTATTTAGAAAGTTTGCGTGATGGACGAGAAGTGTGGATCTATGGTGAAAAAGTCGATGATGTCACGACTCATCCAGCTTTTCGTAACTCAGCTAGGTCAATTGCTAGATTGTATGATGCTTTGCATGATGATGAGAAGAAAGACATTTTAACAACTGAGACTGACACAGGAAATGGGGGTTATACGCAGAGGTTTTTCCGAGCGGACAAGTCAGCTGGTGATCTTCTTAAAAGTCGGGATGCAATTGCTGAATGGGCGAAACTGACTTACGGACAAATGGGACGTTCACCGGATTATAAGGCAGCATTCTTAGCTACTCTTGGTGCTGACCCTGACTACTATGCACCTTATCAAGATAATGCCAAAAAATGGTATCAGTTCGCACAAGAGACGAACTATTTCTTTAACCATGCGATTATTAATCCGCCAGTTGACCGTAATAAACCGATGGAAGCCGTTAATGACGTGTTCGTTCGTGCTGTTGGTGAGACTGATGAGGGGGTTATTGTAAGTGGTGCGAAGATGGTTGCAACCGGTTCAGCTTTAACTAACTATAATTTTGTTGCCCACTATGGTGCTGCACCAGTTACTTCTGAAGAAATGGCGCTCGTATTCATCGCATCAATGGACACACCAGGTGTGAAGCTAATTTCTAGGCAGTCTTATGAGATGAGTGCGGCAGTAATGGGTAGTCCATTTGATTATCCGTTAAGCAGTCGTTTTGATGAAAATGATGCGGTATTAGTATTTGAAGAAGCGTTAATTCCGTGGGAGAACATTTTAATATATAAAGATATTGAAAAGGCGAATTCCTTCTTCCCAGAAAGTGGGTTCTTAAATCGATTTACGTTCCATGGTGTTACGCGTCTTGCTGTGAAGCTTGATTTTGTAAGCGGTTTATTATTGAAAGCGGTTAAGACCAATGGGACGGATCAATTCCGTGGTGTTCAATCGAATGTGGGTGAGGTTTTAGCTTGGCGTAACATGTTCTGGTCGCTCAGTGATTCGATGGCGCTCAACCCAGATGAAGGGAGAAACGGCACCGCCTTACCTAATTTAAATTATGGTTTAGCTTATCGAGTGTTTATGGCAGAGGGTTGGCCGCGCGTTAAAGAAATTATCGAAAATGTCGTAGCTGGTAATTTAATTGTTCAACCATCTAGTGCTCTAGACTTTAAAAACTCTGAAATAAGTGACACGATTCATAAGCTTTATCGCGGCTCTTATGGTATTGAATCACAGGATAAGATTAAGCTGATCAAGCTACTTTGGGATGTGATTGGCTCAGAGTACGGTGGCCGCCATGAATTATATGAGCGTAATTACTCGGGTAACCACGAAAACATTCGACTTGAAAATTTAGTTACAGCTGAAGCATCTGGACAAGCCGAAGAATATATGAAGTTTGCAGAAGCTTGTATGGCTGACTATGACTTAGATGGATGGGTCAATGATACGTGGTTTAACAATGATGACGTAAGCATCGTGAAAAAAGATCCATCGAACATTAAGTGATTTTGCTTAATAAATGAATCATAGAGCTCGAACTGCTAGGTGAAAGGTTGAGCCGCCTCGTCATAATTAGGCGAAATTAATAATAATTGAGCGAACCACACGACCACACGATAATCGATCCAAGCGAATAAACGAAATTCCAATAAATGAGTGGGCCTCATGATAATCGGGCGAAAATCTCGATATTCAGGCGAAATCCACGATAATCAGGCGAAAATCTCGATAATCGGGCGAAAATCTCGATAATCGGGCGAAAATCTCGATAATCGGGCGAAATCCCAATTAATCAGGCGAACGCCTAATTAATTAAACGTTCGCCTGGTCCAAATAAAAAAGGAGGAATATGACATGACGCAAAACGCGACTAAGAATGAGCGTGTTGTAGAAATCTTTGATATTTTTAAAAAGCATTTGGTGAAGTTTTTAGAAGAGGCACAGCCGAATCATGAGGAGTATACAGAGTTTGTCAAGTGGGCGGACCGTTTAGGAAGAGCGGGGGAGTTGCCACTATATATGGATGTTTTTGTGGAAACGCATGTCTTACGGACGGTTTACGGTGATAAGCCAGGGACAGAGCCGTCACTTCTAGGTCCTTTCTATTTAGAAAATGCGCCTCTAGTAACTGAAAAGCCTTATAAACTACCAATGCGTGAAGATGAAAAAGGTGAGAAATTAATTTTTAAAGGACAGGTTACGGATGTTGATGGTAAGCCACTAGCGAACACGTTAGTTGATTTCTGGCAAGATGATGCAAATGGTGACTACTCATCATTTGGTGCAGACGCGCCTCCGTATAACTTAAGGGGACGTTTCTATACTGATGATCAAGGTTATTTTGAAGTAGAAACGATTGAACCAATTCCTTACAAAATCCCGACAGAAGGGCCAACTGGTGAATTCTTAGACTTTATTGATCAGCACCCTTATCGTCCGGCTCACTTACACATTAAGTTTGATCAAGAAGGTTATGAGTCGTTGATTACGCAAGTATTCTTCTCAGGTGATAAATGGTTAGAATCGGATGTAGCTGATGGTGTTCGTAATTCACTAATGACTGACCTTCATGACCGTGGTGATCACAAAGAGGCTAGATTAGATTTCGTTATGCGAAAGGATCAATAATTTAGGCTTAATGAAGGTGTGAAGGCTACTTTAATGTAGCCTTTTTCTTCTAATATAAATAGAGGTGACATGATGAGTGGGTTTAATATTAAGAAGGTTTCGACTAGGATCGTTGACTTGCCAATTAAAAGGCCGCATCAGTTTTCGACGACGACGGTTTCGACTAAAGCTTTTGTCATTGTTGAGGTGACGTTAAATAATGGTGTTGTCGGTTACGGTGAGGGGACAACGCCTGGTATTTGGTGGAATGGAGAAAGTGTAGAGTCTATGGATCTTGTCATAAATCAATACTTATCACCAATTGTACTTAACCAAGATGCGCGCTCAATTGAAAAGATACTAACCTTAATGGACCGCCATGTTAGGGCTAATTCATTTGCCAAAGCGGCTGTGGAGATGGCGTTATATGATGCTTTAGGAAAAGCATATGGTGTTCCAGTGTATCAGCTTTTAGGCGGGTTATCTCATGAATCGATTCCAGTATGTTGGGCGCTAGCGACTGGCTCAGTTGAAGGTGATGTAAAAGAGGCGAAAGAGTATGTTGAAGCGGGGCGTTATCAACATTTCAAAGTAAAGGCTGGTAAATTAGCGACTACGATTGATGTTAAGAGGAATATTGAATTATCTAGTGGGTTAGATGGTGTTGCACAAATTGGGATTGACCCTAATGGATCATGGGATCGAGTGAACACAGTCCAAGCAATGGATTTATTAAAAGAAGCGAACATAGCCTTTTTAGAACAGCCTTTAGCACCGCATGACTTTGAAGGGATGGCACGTTTAAGCTCAATGAATAGTGTTCCAGTAATGGCTGATGAGTCTGTTCAATCCATTCAAGATGCGTATAACTTAGCGAAACAATTTGCTTGCAACCTGTTCTCTTTAAAGATTCATAAGTTCGGTGGGTTAAAAAATACAGTGAAAGTCGCTGCGATTGCTGAAGCGGCTGGTATTGATTGTTTTGGTGGTACATCACTTGAAAGCTCAATCGGTACAGCCGCTTCATTACATGCATTTGCAACTGTTCGAAACCTCTCGTATGGTTGTGAGTCTTTTGGTCCGGACTGGTTGAAATACGATTTAGTTAAAGAGCCATTGCCGATTAATAATGGCCAAATTTCAGTGCCACAAGGTCCCGGATTAGGTGTTGAGGTAAGTGAAGAGATGGTAGAAAAGTTTTCACGAAAAGCTGTAAAGGAGGTATGAAGGTGCCAGTACTCCCAAAGCCAGAATTGAATCATTTGTTTGATTTAGAATTAACCGTTGATACACCCCATTTGCCTGGTGAGACGCCGATCGGAAATAGGAGAGTCATTCGGGTGACTGGTGGTGCATTTAATGGAAATTATTTACAAGGTCGCGTTGTTCCAGGTGGTGATGACTGGATCACAGTACGAGATGATGGCACGATCATTCAAGATGTGCGTATTTTACTAGAAACAGATGATAAGCAGTTAATCATGATGACTTATCGTGGTGTTAGAACAGGTACTAAGTCAGTATTAGAACGATTAGATGCGGGGGATGAAGTAGGTATAGATGAGTATTATTTTCATACGACGCCTGTCTTTGAAACAGCTTCAGAACAATACTATTGGCTCAATAATAGATTATATGTTTCAAGAGGGAAACGAATGGCAGGGAAAGTCGTTTACTCCATATTTCAAGTAGGTCAAATGAAATAGAGTTGAGGTGTTGGTTTTGGAGTGGAATGTGGTTATGACAAATAATAAAAAGCTTCATATATGTGAAGAGGGACAAGGGGAAAAGACAGTTATATTAGTCCATGGTTTAACCGGTAATCATAAACAAATGGCTTATTATCAAGAGGCATTAGGTGAGCATTACCGCGTCATAAGCTATGATTTACGCGGAAGAGGGTTAAGTGATGAGGCTAGCGAACCAACGTCAATTGACCATCATGTTGGTGACTTAGTTGATTTAATTATGAGATTAGATTTAGAAACGGTTACGCTAATTGGCTATTCAATTGGGGCTTATATTTGTGCTAAAGTAACGGCACTAAGTAGCCGCGTTACCTCACTTGTATTACTAGATGGAGCAGGAGTTGCTGATTTGGGACAAAAGGAGTTAATTTTACCTTCTTTAGAACGGCTTAGGAAAACGTATCAATCAAAAGATGACTATATCAGACAAACGAAACAAACTTATGAAAAGCTTCAGATCAAGTGGACAAACCATTTAGAAGACCTAGCTCATTACGAAACAAAAGAAACGAATGAAGGTGTGGTTCATCGTTCGAAGGTGTCTGTTATGGAGCAAGATTTTAATAGTTTCTTCGATTATAAGCATGAAGAGATCTTACCCAATATTGATATCCCAGTACTTTTAGTTAAAGCAACAGGCTATCTCGGGCCTCACCGTCCATTATTTTTTAATGAGTCGTTTACTGAGTTAGAGAAGTCGATTAGGAAGATTGATGTCATGATAACAGGTGCCGATCACTTATCATTAGTATTCGAAAAGCAAAAGGATGTACTACTGTCGGTCGAGCGGTTTTTACAAAGGGCAACGGTTTAACTAAATTGCTCTGTTAAAGTCCGACTTAGAGCAACCTTTTAAATAATCAACACTAATCTTTAACAGAGCCTAACTAAAAGGGGGAGGGAATGAATTGACTAATGAATTGATTTGTACAGCGAAAGAAGCTGTTTATCACATAGATGATGGTGCGTGCATTATGGTTGGTGGCTTTGGGTTAATTGGTGCGCCTTTAACATTGATTGATGCGCTGACTAAAAGTGATTTATATGATTTAACAGTAATTAGTAATAATGTGGGTGAAGCAGGGAAAGGTCTTGGTATGTTACTGAGGCAAGGTAAACTTAATAAAGCAATCGGCTCATATTTTACGAGTAATCGGGAAGTAGCGAAAGCCTATCATCAAGGTCAAATTGATTTGGAGCTTTTACCACAAGGGACATTTTCTGAAGCGATTCGTGCAGGTGGTGCAGGAATTGGTGGCTTTTATACTAAGACAGCAGTCGGGACAGAACTTGCTTATGGTAAAGAAACGAAAGTCATTGATGGTGAGGAATATTTATTTGAAAAAGCGCTAACGGCTGATGTTGCTTTAATTCGTGCAAAAAAAGCGGACCGAAAAGGAAATTTAGTTTATTACAAAACAGCCAGAAACTTTAATCCAATGATGGCAACCGCAGCCAGAACTGTCATTGCTGAAGTCGATGAAATCGTCGAAGTAGGAGAATTATTACCAGAAGAAATTGTAACACCTCATTTATATGTTGACCAGGTCGTTCAAAGTGAATTAGTCCTAACGAAAGATGGGGTGAAGTCTGTTGTCTAATGTAAAAGATATGATCGCAAAAAGGGCAGCCGAGGAAATTAAGCCGAATTCGATTGTTAATTTAGGCATCGGAATACCGACACTAGTCGCTGATTATTTAAATGATGACCATTTTGATTTACATACAGAAAATGGTCTGCTTGGAGTGAGTGCTGTTCGTGAAGATGATATTGACCCATTACGTGTCAATGCTGGCAAGCTTCCAGTTGGCGAGGCAGTAGGGGCAGCTTATTTCCACAGTGCTGATTCATTTGCGATGATTCGAGGTGGACATGTAGATGCAGCTATATTAGGGGCACTACAAGTTGATTCAAAAGGGCGCGTAGCCAACTGGGCCATCCCAGGAAAAGATATTATCGGTGTCGGTGGAGCGATGGATCTATTAGTAGGTGCTAAAAAGATCATTATTACAACAAGACACGTTTCAAAAGACGGATCGCCTAAACTAGTCGGAGAATGTACGTATCCCATCACTTCAACTCGAATAGCTGATACGATTATTACAGATTTAGCCGTTTTTCAGTGGAATGGTGAGAAGTATGTATTAACGGAGCTAATGGGAGATGCGTCGTTAGAAGAAGTAGTAAACAATACGACTCTCGATTTTGAAGTTGGCGTTAATGTGGGTGAAGGTTGAGATAAATCCACACGAAGCAACATAAGCTTTGTGTGGATTTCATGTTAGGTCAATTGAACTTTAACTTTATCAGAAACAGGTTTTGTCATTATGCAACTCTTCAATCCTGTAATTCTAGTATTAATCAACCGACATTTATTACACCTCATTTATCGTTTGCTGCCTTAAGCGTGAAGTTTACTACTTATATAGATCAGGTACACGACTTTCGAAAATCGGGACGTCTTGACGAACTTGTTTCACTCTTTCTAGATCTAAACTAGCCGTAATCACTTGTTCTTCACTTTGAGAGCCTTCTTCTAAAACATCACCCCAAGGATTAATGATCATGGAACGTCCGCTAAATTCAACGTCATTATACTCACCTATGCGATTAGATGAAATGACGTACATTTGGTTTTCGATTGCACGGGCAATTTGTAAGTGTTGCCAATGGTTTGCACGTGCTTCTGGCCATTCGGCTACGATACATAAGACTTGTGCTTCATTTAAGGCTAGTGGTCTAATTAATTCTGGAAAGCGTAAATCATAACAAATGATTAAACCTATTTTGATTCCGTCTAGTTCAAATACTTCTGGGGCGTGTTTACCCCCTTTTAAATAGGAAGGTTCATCAAGCATTGGGACAAGATGAGCTTTGTCGTATTCATAAATCAATTGCCCATTTCGGTCGATGACAAGAGCGGTATTGTATATGCCGTCTTCTTTTTTGTTAGCAATTGAACCTGCAATTAAATTGACGTTATGTGATTGAGCTAATTCTTTTAAAAGGCTTAGTGTTGGCTCACTGTTCACATCAGCAACTTCTTCTAATTCAGGTAACGTATAGGCTGTTGTCCACATTTCAGGTAAGACAATGGTATCTGGTTGATCAGTTTTCATGATTGATTCAATCCATGATTGTACACGCCTTCTATTCGCCTTTGGTTCCCCTGGTGCAATATCCATTTGACATAAAGAGAATTTCAATTCAACCCCTCCTTGATTTAAAATTTCATGCGTCTATTATTATATACATAGTGTACAGTAAAGTTATGAAACTTTAAAATAGAGTTAATATGATCTAAGAAGGTGTCTTACTTTGGGTGTATTCATTGAAGTCGTTTTACCGATTGTTTTTATATTTTTTATAGGGTATGTCCTGCAAAAATGGCGTAAGCTTGACGTTCGGTCCGTATCAGCTGTTACGATTTATATCTTCATCCCGGCTTTAGTATTTCAAGTGTTTTATGAAGCGGAGTTAGGAAGGGAATTTTGGACAATTGTATTGTTCGCTTTTCTATTACTTTTTGCTTTAATTATATTGAATAAGATTTTAAAGTGGATCTTTAAATGGAATCATGAAGAGGAAAGTGGCATGATCTTGTCTACGGCCTTTATGAACGCAGGGAACTACGGAACGCCTGTTGTGTTGTTTGCTTTTGGGCAAGAAGCGTTTATGATTGCGGTCATTTTCATGTCTTTACAAACGTTAATTATGAACTTCTTTGGTGTTTATTATGCTTCAAGGAGTGCTAGTGGATTTCGCTTAGCTATGATCGCTGTTATGAAGATGCCAGCTACTTACGCGATTATTGCAGCCTTTATGGTACAAGGGCTTAACATTGAAATCACAGGTAATATAGCTGAAACGATTGAGTTTATGGCGGATGTCGCGATTCCGCTTATGATGGTTGGATTAGGTATGCAGCTAGCCAATATTTCGTTTAAAGAGTTTGAAACAGGAAAAGTCGTGACCGGAACAGTCTTAAGATTAATCGTTTCACCCTTGATCGCCTGGGGATTAGTAAGTTTACTTCCGGTATCTTCACTTGCTGAGATTACCTTAATCGTCTTAACAGCGACACCAGCAGCTGCGACGACAACGATGTATGCTTTAGAGTTCCGTTCAAAGCCTGAGCTCGTCTCTAGTGTGACGTTAGTGTCGACAGTTGCAAGCGTCATAACGCTATCAATACTATTAATGCTCTTAATGTAGCGGGTCAGTCTTTTTATTAACGGGAAGAAAGCCATTCATGCTAAACTGAAATAAACTGATCAAGCTTGGAGGAAGTAGCCATGCGTTTTGTTACATTTAAACAGGGTCGCCAGATTTTTTGGGGAGTTTTAGAAGAGGGTGGAATCTATTATTCTGCTAAGTTAATGAGTGTCTTTCCAACGCTTCACTCTGTTATTGAAAATTATGATAGCATTAATTTTTTCCAAGAAATCAATCAATATATTTCACGAAATGAAGTAGAAATTCTAGCGCCGTTTCGACCTAAGAAAAATATAATGTGTATCGGGAAGAATTATCGTGAGCATGCTTTAGAGATGACGGGCAATGATGAAAGTCAGATCCCGCTAGACCCGGTTATTTTTACGAAATCCCCAAGTGCTGTTATTGGACCAAATGACGAAATTGATGCCCATGAAATGGAAACGAATCAGCTTGATTATGAAGGTGAATTAGCCGTAATCATCGGAAAAGAAGGGAAAAACATATCGCGGGAAAATGCACATGATTACATTTTTGGTTACACCATACTTAATGACCTTACAGCGCGTGATTTACAAAAGAAACACCAACAATTTTTTAGAGGGAAGTCTTTAGATACTTTTGCTCCTTTTGGGCCGGCGATTGTCACAAAGGATCAGATTCGTGATGATCAAAACTTAAATCTAAAAACATATGTCAATGATGAGTTACGCCAGCAGTCTAACACTTCTCATATGATCTTTTCTATTGGTGAATTAATTGAAACATTATCAGATGGAATGACGTTAGAGCCTGGCGATGTCATTGCAACCGGAACGCCAAGTGGGGTTGGAAAAGGATTTAACCCACCGAAATTTTTACAAGTTAATGACCGCATCAGAATCGAAATTGAAAATATAGGCGTTTTAGAAAATACAGTTAGTTAATTACCAGCCAAATTGGTCTAACTTTCTGTAATAACTTAATAAAAAGTCAAAGAAAATCTGCTCTGATGGTGCGACCTCACGATGTTTAGGTCGCACCATTCCTACTGTTCGAGTCATATTCGGCTCAACAACATCGATGACCCGTGTATCTCTTGATGGCCTTTGACTCAGTGTGATTTCTGGCAGTAAACTAACCCCTAAACCAGCAGCAACTAACCCTTTAATTGTATCAACATCTTCTCCTTCAAATGCTGCTCTCGGTTGAAATCCAACTTGCTGACAAGCTTCTGTGACTAAGTCTCGCATAATATAGCCTTGACGGAACAAGACGAACGGCTCGTGTTTTAATTGGTCTAATCGTAAGTGCTCGTTTTCAGCGAATTGATGGTGAGATGGAAGGAGTGCTTGAATCTTCTCAGTAAAGAAGATATCACCTATAACATCTGTGTGGTTTAATGGCACTGGTGAGACGAATGCTAGGTCAACTTGGCCAAATCTCACAGCATCAATTAGCTCATTAACAGTCCCTTGCTGTAATTGAAAGCCGATCTGCGGGTGTTCCTTTCTAAATGCAGAGATGACACTTGGCAATGTTTTAGCGGCTAAACTAGTCGGGAAGCCTAATCGGATGGTACCTGATTCAGGATTTAAAAATTCCAGAACGTCACGCTCGGCATTCTCTAATTCTGTCATGGCCAGTTTAATTCTTTCTAAGAATACTTCTCCCACTGGTGTTAAGCGAATCTTCCTCCCACCTCGAAGGAATAATGCAACACCGAGTTCTTCTTCTAAATTAGCAATCTGCCTGCTAACAGCAGATTGAGCAACGTGTAATTGCTCTGCTGCATCACTAACGTGTTCTAATTCTGCAACTTTTATGAAATATTTTAATTGTCTTAACTCCATGTATACCAACCCTTGTAAGCGCTTAATCTCATTTTGCGATCGTTTTAATCGAATATATATATTGAAAGCATAACAGAAAAACCATAAGATAGAAACACGATACTGTCTGAAAATTTAAACTTTCGAAAGATGAGGTGACACGATGATACGAACAGGTTTTCCACAAAAGCAAGGACTTTACGACCCGAAATATGAGCGTGATGCATGTGGGATAGGTTTTGTCGCACAGATCGATGGTGTTTCGACTCATCAAATGATTGAAGATGCGATCACAATTTTAATTCGATTAGACCATAGAGGCGGTCGTGGGGCTGATGGCCATACGGGTGATGGTGCTGGTCTTATGTTAGAAATACCTGATGAACTATTTCGTCGCACGTGGAATGAGGTGCTACCAGAACGAGGAGAGTATGCTGTTGGAATGGTATTTTTACCTCAAGATAAAACGCGCCGCGACGAAATAAAAGCTATTTTTAACGGAGTAGTCGAGCGTGTTGGTCATCGTGTCATCGGTTGGCGCGATGTCCCAGTCGATGAACGTGTTATTTCTGAAAGTGCAAAGAGCAATAAACCTTATATTGAGCAAATTTTTATCAAGAAGTCGGAGTCAGTTGAATTAGAAGAGAAGTTTGAGCGTGACCTTTACTTGATCCGTAGAATTGTAGAGAAGAAAATCGAGGCTTTAGAAGAATTACAAGAAGGGCCGTTTTATGTTGCAAGTCTTTCTTCTAATACGATTGTCTATAAAGGGATGCTAAATGCTGAACAACTAGATCAATTTTATCTAGATTTAGCAAGTCCCTATGCGAAGACAAACTTTGGTATGGTTCATTCGCGTTACAGTACAAACACATTCCCGTCTTGGGAGCGTGCTCATCCGAATCGAATGATTATGCACAATGGTGAAATCAATACAATTACAGGTAATGTAAATTGGATGAAAGCGCGTGAGACAGCTGCGAAGTCACATGTTTTTCGTGAGCGTCATAAGGACCTTTTACCAGTTATTGATGAAACGTCAAGTGACTCAGGGATGTTAGACCAAGCATTTGAATATTTAGTCATGAATGGTCGTACGTTATCGGAAACGGCGATGATGATGGTTCCTGAAGCATGGGATTTAAATGATCAAATGAGTGATCCTGAGCGTGCTTGTTATGAATATTTAAGCTGTATTATGGAACCTTGGGATGGTCCAACAGCGATTGCTTATAGTGATGGGAAGAGAATAGGGGCGTCAATTGATCGTAATGGGTTAAGGCCAGCTCGTTATTACATTACAGATGACCGCCGAATCATTTACTCATCAGAAGTCGGAGTTTTAGATGTCGAGGCGGATCGAGTCGTTGAGAAAGGACGTCTAGGACCTGGTGACATGCTACTGTTAGACTTAGAAGAAAAAGAGATTTATTACAGTGAAGATATAAAACGTAAAATCGCAACTAAACACCCTTATCGTAAGTGGTTAAATGATTCGTTAGTCCAATTAAGTGGCTTACCCATGAACCGTGATCACGAGAAGATGTCAGATGAAACGTTACTTCAATATCAACTTGCCAATGGATTTACGAAAGAAGAAGTGATGAAAAATATATTGCCAATGGTTGAAGAGAAGCGTGACCCAATTGGCTCGATGGGTAATGATACGCCGCTTGCGGTATTATCTGAACAACCACAATTACTGTTTAACTATTTCAAACAGCTATTTGCCCAAGTGACGAACCCGCCAATTGATGCGATCCGTGAAAAATTGGTCACGTCAACGACTTCTTATTTAGGACCCAAGCCTAACGTATTAGACGATGGTCCAGAGCATTGTAAGCGTATAAGGTTATATACGCCAATCTTGAAAAGGTCTGAGTTTGATGCTGTAATTCATAACTCACGGAGCGATTTTCGTTTTGAGAAAGTATCAACGTGCTACCCAGTTAAAAATGGAGCAAAAGGGCTTGAGGCAGCTCTAGATCAGTTATTCAAACGAGTAGAAAGAGCGATTAATCAAGGCGTGTCGTTAATTATTTTAACTGACCGTAAGCTATCAGAAGACTATGTGGCGATTCCATCATTACTAGCTGTAAGTGGTTTGCATCACTATTTAGTAGAAAAAGGCTTACGAACAAAGGCAAGTTTAATCATTGAGACATCTGAAGCACGCGATGTTCATCAATTTTCAACATTAATCGGCTTCGGTGCAGATATGATTTATCCATACCTTGCTTATCAAACGATTGGGAAGTTAATTCAAGATGAGTTCATTAAAGACGTTTCAGTAGATGAAGCGTTTGATCATTACCGTGATGCCGCTACCTCTGGAATTGTTAAAGTCATGTCTAAGATGGGGATTGCGACGATTCAAAGTTATCGTGGCGCGCAAATTTTTGAAGCGATTGGTTTAAGTGAAGATGTGATGGAGAAATATTTTAAAGGTACCGCTTCAAAACTGGGCGGTATTGACTTAAAGACGATTGCTGAAGAGAGCTTAGAGCGTCACCGTCTGGCATTCTCACAGGTGGAAAATAGACTCCCTTCTGGTGGGGATATGCAGTGGCGTAGCGATGGTGAACATCACTCATTTAACCCGAAAACGATTCACACATTGCAACATGCTGCTAGAATGAACAGTCGTGAGAAATATGATCAATTTACTAATTTAGTAGAAAACGAGAAAGTCACCTATTTACGCGATTTATTAGACGTTAATTTGGAAGGAAAAGAACCGATTTCACTTGAAGAAGTCGAATCAGTTGAATCCATTTGGAAAAGGTTTAAAACCGGTGCCATGTCTTACGGAGCCTTAAGCCAAGAAGCGCATGAAATCTTAGCGGTTGCGATGAATCGAATTGGTGGTAAAAGTAACAGTGGTGAAGGTGGAGAGGACCCTGATCGTTTCACACCAGATGAAAATGGTGATAGCCGTCGCAGTGCGATTAAGCAGATCGCATCGGGACGCTTCGGTGTTACGAGCTATTATTTATCTAATGCTGAAGAACTGCAAATTAAAATGGCACAAGGTGCAAAGCCAGGTGAAGGTGGTCACTTACCAGGAAAGAAAGTTCACCCATGGATTGCAGACGTACGTAAATCAACGCCAGGTGTTGGTTTAATTTCACCACCACCGCACCACGATATTTATTCAATAGAAGATTTGGCTCAGCTCATTTACGACTTGAAGAAGTCTAACACGAGTGCAAGAGTTAATGTGAAGCTTGTCTCTAAGGCTGGTGTTGGTACGATTGCAGCTGGTGTCGCTAAAGGTAAGGCTGATGTCATTTTAATAAGTGGGTATGAAGGCGGAACAGGTGCTTCACCGAAAACAAGTATTCGTCATGCTGGTTTACCGTGGGAGTTGGGTTTAGCTGAGGCGCATCAAACCTTAGTGCTCAACAACTTACGAGAAAAAGTAAGACTCGAAACTGACGGGAAACTTATGACAGGAAAGGATGTCGTCAAAGCCGCGTTACTAGGTGCTGAAGAGTTTGGTTTCTCAACAGCTCCAATGGTTGTATTGGGTTGTATTTTAATGCGTGCTTGTCATTTAGACACTTGTCCTGTTGGTATTGCGACACAAGACCCTGATTTACGTAAGATATTTACCGGCCAAGCCGACCACGTCGTTAACTACATGCGTTTTATTGCTGATGAAGTACGTGAACTAATGGCGCAGTTAGGGGTCCGCTCTTTAGATGAAATGATTGGTCGTACGGACTTATTAAAAGTCCATCCACGTAAAGAAGCGCACCAAAAAGCGAATCAGCTTAACTTAAAGCCATTAATGCAACATTCTAATGATGAATGGAAAACACGTGAGCGTCCTGTTATTAATCGTTATGATGAAATCCATATCGATCAAACGGAAATTATTCCAAATGTTATGGAGAGTATCGAAAAGCAAAAGCCAACAACATTGCACTTACCCATTCGAAATACTGATCGAACAGTTGGTACTGAACTAGGTCATGAAGTAACGAAACGTCATGGTGAGGCAGGATTACCAGATGATACGATCAATCTTCATTTTACAGGTTCAGCTGGTCAAAGTTTTGGAGCTTTTTTACCTAAAGGGATTACGATGCATGTTACGGGTGATGCCAACGATTATGTTGGAAAAGGCTTATCAGGTGGTAAGATTGCGATTAAACCACACAACCCACCTTCAATTCATCGTATGGCTGAAACCATCATTGGTAATGTAACATTCTTTGGTGCAACAAGTGGTGAAGCTTACATTAACGGTGCAGCGGGTGAACGTTTTGCTGTAAGAAATAGTGGTGTCAAAGTCGTTGTTGAAGGTGTAGGCGATAATGGTTGTGAGTATATGACAGGTGGCCGTGTGGTGATCTTAGGTGAAATTGGTAAAAACTTTGCAGCCGGTATGTCTGGTGGGATTGCCTACATTTGGAATCAGGACTTAGAAGCTGTAAAAGAAAAAGCAAATCAAGATATGGTGTTATTTGAATCAATTGAGGAATCGGATGAATTAAATGAAATTAAACAAATGTTAGTAGATCACGTGGACTTTACAGGTAGTAAGCGCGCGAAACATTTGCTTAATAATTGGAGTGAGGCAGCTAGTCAATTAGTTAAAGTCATTCCAATTGAATATAAAGAAAAGCTCCTTAAAGAAAGAGAAGAACAAAAGCATATAAACAAAGTCGTTCAATAGATCACTTAAGGAGGTTAGAAGATGGGATATTTACGCGGATTTATGGAGTTTTCCCGAAAAGATCAGAAGATGAGAGATCCAATTGAGCGTATTAAAGATTGGGAAGAATATACGATTTCCTTAGATGAGGAAGACCTAAAACAACAAGGTGCTCGTTGTATGGATTGTGGTACACCATTTTGTCATACAGGTATTAGTTTTGACCAATCTGACATTGGCTGTCCTGTTAATAACTTTATTCCTGAGTGGAATGAATTAGTCAGTGAAGGGGACTGGAAGCACGCACTTGAAAGGTTAGAAGAAACGAATAACTTCCCTGAATTTACTGGTCGTGTTTGCCCAGCACCTTGTGAAGGCTCTTGTACGTTAGCGATTAATGATGACCCAGTTGCAATCAAAACGATTGAAAATGAAATTATCGAGCGTGGGTTTGAAGAAGGATGGGTTGAGGCTAACCCGCCAACCCATCGTACAGGTAAGCACGTTTGTGTCATTGGTTCTGGTCCGGCTGGCTTAGCAGCAGCAGACCAATTAAATCAACAAGGGCATTATGTTACTGTGTATGAGCGTGATGACCGTCCGGGTGGCTTATTAATGTATGGGATTCCAAATATGAAATTAGAAAAAGACACTATCGACCGCCGTGTGAATTTGCTTAAAGAAGAAGGTATAACATTTCAGTGTAATACAGAAGTGGGTAAAGATGTGACTTATGAACAGTTAAAAAAACAGCACGATGCCGTTATTCTATGTACAGGAGCACAAGAGCATCGTGATGTACCAGCTGAAAATCGCGATAGTAAAGGGATTCACTTTGCGATGGAATATTTAACTGAATCAACAAAGGCATTAGAAACAGACCCAGATGATGCTATGATTCATGCTCGCGGTAAAAATGTCATCGTCATTGGTGGCGGTGACACAGGAGCTGACTGTGTAGCAACCGCGCTAAGGCAAAAGTGCGCCCGCGTCGTTCAGTTCGGTAAACACCCAGCAAGTCCTGAAGAGAGAGATGAAGATAACCCGTGGCCATTGTATCCCATGACATTTAAATTGGATTATGGTTATCAAGAGTCTGTTGAAGCATATGATGAAGACCCGCGTAAGTATGAAATCTTAACCCAGGCCTTTGAAGCAGACGATCAAGGGCACGTGAAATCTTTACGTACTGTGCGCGTGGAGAAAGTAATAGAAGATGGTAAGTTAGTGACAAAAGAACTCCCAGGAACAGAAGAAATATGGAAAGCTGACCTAGTGTTAGTCGCAATTGGCTTTACAGGTCCAGAACGTGAAGTGTTAGAGCATTTTGGATTAAGGTTAGATGAACGGGGCCGTATTTGGACGATTGACGGGATGAATGATTACCGTACAAGTGAAGATCACGTCTTTGCAGCAGGTGATGCAAGACGTGGGCAAAGCTTAGTCGTATGGGCGATTCGTGAAGGGCGAGAAGTTGCTTTACAAGTTGGTGAATTTTTAAAAACGGAAGAAACGGCAAAACTTATATAAGAGAGAAGTTGGTGTCTTTAGAGGCATCAACTTTTTTCATCTATTGAGTGTGATTTTAAATGGAAATTAATGGGCGTTGATTTTTCTTTTTATTGGAAATTATTAAGTGATATGCGTACAATAAAATGTATTAGATGTGCGTAAAGGAGGACTTATTCATGGTCAATGAACAGATCGGTTTTATAGGTTGCGGTAAAATGGCCCAAGCTATTATTAATGGAATGATTCAATATGGTGGTTTAAACCCTAGTCAGATCCATGCTTCTGCGGTGAGTGAAGAAACGATTGATTATGTTAAAGATCAATTTGAGATCGATGTTGCGCGGGGAAATAAACGTGTAGCAAGTGAAAGTGACTTATTATTTTTAGCCGTGAAGCCTCACACATACCCGAATGTTATTGAAGAGATTAGAAAGCATATAAACCCTAACACGATCATTATTACGATTGCCATCGGAGTCCGTCTTAAGGATATAGAGCTTGCTTTTGGGAAAGAAACGAAAATTGTTCGTACTATGCCGAATACACCATCATTAGTCGGTGAAGGGATGACGGTGTATAGTCCGAATGAACATGTTACAGATGAAGAATTAAAATTAGTACATGATTTGTTTACGTTGTACGGTAAAGCGGATCAAGTAGATGAGAAGTTAATGGACGCAATCCCAGCTATAAGTGGCTCATCACCAGCGTATGGCTATATGTTTATCGAAGCTTTAGCTGATGGAGCGGTTAAACAAGGAATTCCACGTGAAAAAGCCTATCAGTACGCATCACAAGCGATACTAGGTGCAGCCAAAATGGTTCTAGAAACAGGTAAACACCCAGGAGAGTTAAAAGATGACGTTTGCACACCAGGTGGAGCAACCATTAAAGCTGTCGATGCTTTAGAGCAAAATGGTTTTAGAGGTGCGGTCATTCAAGCTATGGACAAATGTTCAGGGAAATAGTATATTTTATTAATAATGAATGGCTTGCCTTGTGCAAGCCATTTTAAATTCAAATCCCCCCCTAAGGAGGCCTCCTCTCATGATCGTGAAAGACATTTCATTATCACCTTACCATCTTAAACTATTAAGCTTAGCCAACCGCATCGATCCTTATCACGCAAAACACCAACTCATCAAAGACAGACTTAAACGCGAACAATCTGGTTACTTTGGTGAAACAAGAGTCCTCTACCCGCTGAATAAACTCACCTTCCAGAACTTCATTTTACATAATGTCCGACTTCAAACAGTTTCTTTAAATAAACATTTCCAAATGGATTTTATTTTAGTCACAAGAAACTTTATACTAATCATCGAATCCAAAAACTTCAGCGGAGAAGTCAATATGCATGAAGGATCCCACCAAATCTCCCATTACGACAAAGCATATGATGACCCCCTTAACCAAGTCACCGAACAAAAATTTCAGCTGAATAATTGGCTAGAACAGCGAGAGTATGAACACATTCCAATCGAAACCGTTGTCGTTATGACTAACCCAAACGTTCGGATGAAGATCCACCCATCGCACCAACAGCACATTAAGAAAATGATCCCAATCGCCAAACTCCCTGGATATATAAGGCGTATTCATGAACATTACAGCCACCCTATCTTATCGACCAGCTCCGCCAGGCAATTAGCTCAATTATTTAAACAATCGCATGAAGATTATGAGCCCGATATTTTGAACCATTTTGATATTTTATTCGATGGGCTACTACAAGGCGTGCGCTGTGAAAAATGCAAGTTCTTAACTATGGTAATGAATAACTTAAGGTGGAGATGTACGAAATGCGGGCATGTTTGCCGAGATGGCGTGCACACTGCTTTAAAAGATTACTATCTATTAAATGGGAATAGGATTACTAGTAGTGAGTTTATTCGTTTTACTGGAATCAACTCTCGACATACAGCAAGAAATATTTTGAATAAGTATGCCAGCAGTAAAGAAGGAAATAGAAGATCCACTATCTATTCACTAGATTTTGACTATGAAAAAGACTTTAACTATCTAAAAGAATGATAGAATCGCTCGAGAGGCTCAAACCCGCGCTTAAGAGGCTCAAACTCGAACTCGAGAGGCTCAAACCCGCGCTCAAGAGGCTCAAACCCGCGCTCAAGAGGCTCAAACCCGAGCTCAAGAAGCTCAAACCCGAGCTCAAGAGGCTCAAACCCGCGCACGAGAGGCTCAAACTCGATCACGAGAGGCTCAAACCCGCGCACGAGAGGCTCAAACCGGGGCTCAAGAGGCTCAAACTCGCGCTCGAGAGGCTCAAACTCGCGCTCGAGAGGCTCAAACTCGAACTCGAGAGGCTCAAACCCGAGCACGAGAGGCTCAAACCCGAGCTCAAGAGGCTCAAACCCGCGCTCAAGAGGCTCAAACCCGAGCACGAGAGGCTCAAACTCGAACTCGAGAGGCTCAAACTCGCGCTCGAGAGGCTCAAACTCGCGCTCGAGAGGCTCAAACTCGATCACGAGAGGCTCAAACCCGCGCTCAAGAGGCTCAAACCCGCGCACGAGAGGCTCAAACCCGCGCTCGAGAGGCTCAAACTCGATCACGAGAGGCTCAAACCCGCGCTCAAGAGGCTCAAACCCGCGCTCAAGAGGCTCAAACCCGCGCTCGAGAGGCTCAAACTCGCGCACGAGAGGCTCAAACTCGATCACGAGAGGCTCAAACCCGCGCTCAAGAGGCTCAAACTCGCGCTCAAGAGGCTCAAACTCGCGCACGAGAGGCTCAAACCCGAGCACGAGAGGCTCAAACTCGCGCTCAAGAGCCTCAATAAAAACCTGCCCGCGGGCAGGTTTTTACCTTTAACTTATTTCATAACAGAGGCGATCATCATTTTAGCGATATGACTAATTGCGCGTTCATCGACGTCAAACATCGGGTGGTGGTGCGGATAGTCAGCGCCGATATCAGGGTTTCCGCCACCGATCACGAAATAAACGCCTGGGACTTCTTCTTGAAAGTAGGCAAAATCTTCACTTCCCATTAAGGGTTCCATTTCTACAACTTTCTCTTCGCCGAAAACTTTTGCACCTAATTGAGCGATGCGTTCAGTCTCAATGGGGTCGTTATACATGGATGGACAGTCTCGAACATAATCAATTTCAAAGCTTGCGCCTGCTGCTTCACAGGTCATTTTCGTTATTTCGTGCATGGCTTGTTCAATCATGTCGCGCACCTCAGCACTATATGTTCTTACAGTCCCTTTAAGTATGGCTTTTTCAGGAATAATATTATGCCCTTCGCCGCTATGAAAAGAACCTACTGTTACAGCTGCAGAGTCCATTGGGCTGACGCGGCGGCTAACAATTTGTTGGAGGTTTGTCACTAGTTGGCTCCCTGTTACAAGCGCATCAACTGTCATATGTGGCATCGCACCATGACCGCCTTTTCCGTTCACTTCAATCACAAAATCATCTTGAGCAGATGATACATAGCCAGAACGAACGCCGAATTGGCCAACCGGAACATTAGACATGACATGAGCGCCATAAATAAGGTCGACACCTTCTAAACAACCATCATCAATCATCGGTTTAGCACCCCCAGGCGTCATCTCCTCACCAAATTGATGAACGAAAATAATCGTTCCAGGCACTTCATCTTTAAATTGACTTAAAACATTGGCTACTCCTAATAAAGCGGACGTGTGTACATCATGTCCGCACGCATGCATAACCCCATCAACCCGAGATTTGTAGTCAACATCTTTTTCATCTTGGATCGGAAGTGCATCAAAATCCGCACGTAAAGCAATCGTCTTACCAGGTTTGCCTCCGTGTAATATTCCGATGACACCTTGGCCACCAACACCCGTTTTCACTTCTAAATCTAGCTTGTCTAAATAAGCTGCTATTTTCTTTGGTGTTTCAACTTCTTGGTGTGAAACCTCAGGATACATATGGAGGTCTCGCCTAAATTCTACTAACTGTGGATGGATCGCTTCTAACTGTTGGAATAGTCTTTCAATCACAGGTCATTCCCCCCTAATTCTTTATCCCATTATAGCACCAAAAAGTCCCAAAATCATAAAATCATAAAAGTGTTGCAAGTGTACTATTAGATGTAGTACACTTAATACAGATGAGAAAGAGGTGATTGTTTGCATATTTTATTGAACCCGACAAGTAACAATCCCATTTATGAACAAATCATCCAACAAGTCAAAGAACGGATCCTCCAAGGTGTTGTCATTGCAGGGGATAAGGTTCCTTCAGTTAGGGAAATGTCTGCACAACTAACGGTCAACCCGAACACAGTAAGTAAAGCGTATAAAGAATTAGAACGAGAAGGGATTTTTGTAACTTTTCGAGGAAAAGGAACGTTCATAAGTGAGGATGTTCATGAACTGGTACAAGAAAGGGAAGTGAAACATTTGAAAGAGCAAGCGGAACAATTAGTCCAGTCAGCCAAACAAGCTGGCGTTTCAAAAGAAGAGATGAAAAGCTGGATCGATGAATTATTTCAAAAAGGCGGTGAAAGGCATGATTGAAGTAAAAAATGTGTCTAAGTCCATTCATAAAACGGATGTCCTTAATAATGTCCAATTCAATATAAGACCAGGCACGATTACAGGTGTTGTCGGTCGTAACGGTGCAGGTAAGACAACGTTACTTAGAATGATTTCAGGGATTATTAAACCTGATACTGGTGATATTTCTGTTGACAGTCAAGATATCTTTCAACAACCTCAAATTAAACAAAATATCGTCTTCGTCCCGGATTCAACTGATGCTTTAAAAACTTACACGATCAAAGAAATCGTGAAGTTTTATAAAGTCGTTTATCCAAACTTTGATGAAGATTATTACTTTTCATTATTAGATCAGTTCAAATTTAAAAAATCGGGTAAAATTAAACAACTTTCTAAAGGGCAAGAAGCGCTGTTCTCACTGATTTTAGCTTTCTCAACGAATTCTAAATACATTTTACTTGATGAACCGACAGATGGATTAGATGTCATCATTAAAAAAGAAATTTTAAAGTTTATTGCTGAGGAAGTCGCGAAAAAAGATGTGTCAATTATCATTTCCTCGCACCGTTTAGATGAGTTAGAAAAAATGGCAGATCATATTGTCGTTTTAAAAGACGGTTCAGTGGATTCAGAAATTGAAATGGAATCGTTGAAAGAACAATATAAAAAGATTCAAGTGGCTTATCAGGATCAATTCCCAGAGGACGTGTTACAAAATATCGAAGTGTTGAGCCAAAATGGTCGAGTTGGCATTGTATTGTTAGAAGCTTTAGATGAAGAGGGAGAAGCGATTCTTAAAAGCTATGAACCTATTTTATATGAAGAATTACCGTTATCGTTAGAGGATATTTTCGTTACGAAATTAGGAGGTGAGCTGTATGTTTCGTAAAGCATTATGGATGAAAGAGTGGAAGCATAACTCCTTAGTGTCATTTGGGTTGTTAATCGTTTATTTATTAGCATACGTCGCAACAGCTTTTATGCAGTTTGATACATGGCGTGTTTGGCAAAATCATCAGCCTGATCTTTGGGAACAAAGACAAGTCCATGAGATTAACAGCATTTTCGAACCGGGCTTTTTCGGAATGGTCGCAATACTGATCATCATTTTGTTAGCTGGATATTTAATTGGATTAGAGAGAAATACGAAGCGTCATGACTTTTCGTTGGCATTACCATTTTCAAGAAGAGAAATGTTTATGACGAAATATATCATGGGCCTTTTGGTCATATTAATCGGCTATAACGTATCTTATTGGTTGGCTTATTTTGCGATTTATCAGTCTGAGTTTAGCTCTTTATTAACTGAAGTGAACCATACCAATACGTATTGGATGCCACTTGTTGCTTACTTTGTGATTTATTCATTTGCGATGTTGATAGGAACGATCTCAGGTGAAATTAAATCACAAATAGCACTGACGTTCATCTTTTTAATCTTCCCACAAGGTATATTTATACTGGTTGGTCAATTTTTAGATGTTCATGGTGTTAATCTTGAGCTTAATATAGCTGAATGGGTATTCCAAGATCTCTTTTGGCTAAATTATCTTAATCAAATTTTCTTCGATCAATTAATCATTTGGATTCCAATCGTTGCAGGTATCATTTTCACAGTTATTGGCTTAATTATTTATGAAAAATCACCTTCTGAATATAGTGGTGAGTTCCTTATGTTCCGTTCACTTCACCCTGTATTCGCATTTGGAATTCCGTTTTGTAGTGCATTATTAGGCGGTTTATTTCTGTCTTCAATGCTATCGTACAATTCCCCAGATTCATTAAGCTTAATCCTATATTGGATTGGTTTCTTAGTGGCCTTGTTCTTCTCATGGATCATTACGAAGAGGTTACTTAATAAGTAATTGTTTATTTAAACTAGCGTCATGACGTGTGACGCTAGTTTTTTCATGTCTAAAATTAGTCATTTCCCCCTTTCTCGAGTATTTTTTCAGCAAAATTCACCAAATTATTCTTATATGCTCTAAAATATTAGTTCATCGGATATTCGTCAGCGCTTTTAAAAACAAGTATCCTTAACGTTATCTGTTTTAATAAGGAGGACTTTGTACAATGGCCTGGTATATAGGTTATTTTATCGTTTATTTTGGAATAGTCTTTGGATTTGGCATTTATTATTATTTTAAAGTTAAAGATTCCGATGACTATTTAATTGCTGGTTGGAATATGGGATTCTGGCCGATTGTGGGTACAATTATTAGTACGTTTTGTGGAGCGGCCGTTTTTATTGGTTGGGTCGGTATGGGCTTCACAGTTGGTATGTCAGGCTTTTTTGAGTTTGCGTTACCGGCTTATTTCTTTACATTGATTTTAGTTGTATTCTTTGCTAAACAGCTTAGGCGACAGAAGCTTTATACGCTGGCTGATTTATTTAGTGAACGTTTCGGTGGTAGGTTAGGGATTTTCCCATCAGTTTTATCAGCGCTAATATACTCTGTTCCGACATTAGCCTTACAAATTGTCGGTATGTCTACCGTATTTAATATTGCATTTGGTATGACACCTCAAACTGGAATCTTAGTGGCGTTTGCACTTATTTTAGGTTTTACAATTTTAGGCGGTTTACCAGCTACGATCATTACGGATGCACTGCAGTCGATTGTATTAACGTTAGGAATCATTGTATTATTTATTGCTAGCTTAAATTATAGTGGTGGGTTAGGTGAGGTTTTCGAAAATACACCAGCTCACTATTTAACGCCGTTTGGTGAACAAGGGGGGCTAGCTGTATTAATATTTGCTTTATCAGTTGGTCCGTTCTATTTAATTTGGCAATCAACCTGGCAGCGTATTTTTGCCGCGCGTACCGAGGAAATCGCCCAAAAAGCAGGCTTAACGGCGATTGTTATTGGTACAGCGATCTCAATATTACCTTATACAATTGGTGTTATGGCACGTCAATACGTCCCAAGTGATATTGACCCTGATTTAATCTTTTCTTATGTCACAGTTGAACTGTTACCACCATTTATCGGTGGACTCGTCTTAGTTGGTTTGTTATCAGCATTAATGACAGGTGCTAACTCATTTATTTTACAAGGTAGTTCGAACTTAACTCAGGATTTATATGCACGAATGATTAATCCTCATGCAGACAACCGAAAAATGATGTTTATTTCACGTTTAAGTGTTGTCATCATTTCTGGATTAGGTTTAATCATCGCATTTCAAGTTCAAGACATTGTGACGTTATATCAGTGGGCTTTAAGGCTATCTGCTGTTACACTAGTATTACCATTTTTAGCGATTATGTTCTGGCGTCGTGTTACAGTGGCTGGCGCATTATCATCAATGGTCATCTCAGGTATAGTCACGGTTATCTGGCCGTATATTAAACAAGGAGCGACAGATAATTTCGTGTCCTTAACTTCAGGAATCTTGTCGACAGAAACGATCAATATTATAACAGCATTTTTTGATGAGACGATTGTCGGGTTTTTAACTTCATTTATTGTGTTAGTCGTTGTCAGCTTATTAACAAATCATTCTCATGCAGAAAATGTTAAAGCAGTTTATAAGGAAGACTTTAACACGAGAGGTTAGTAGGAAAGGTGATGAATATGACCTACGATTTAATTATTTATAACGGTGAAATAATCACATTAGAAGATGAACTTCCACACATCAAAGCTCTAGGCATAGAAGACGGCACGATTACGAAAGTATGGACTGATGTCTTTGACTTTGAAGAAGTTACTTCAAAAAAGTGGTATAACTTAGAAGGGAAGACACTTATTCCAGGGTTTATTGATACGCATAACCACATTTTAATGTATGCGAAAATGAAAAGTCAGGTTTACTGCGGGTCACCAGCTAATAAAAATGTTCAAGAGTTGTTAGACACGATCGAAAATGAAACGAAAAATCAGAACTCGAATCAATGGATTATTGGCTTTGGCTATGACGATACGATGTTAAAAGAACAGCGTCATATAACCCGAGAAGAAATAGACAAAATAGCTCCAGATCATCCTGTTTTTATCCGTCATATTTCTGGGCATTTGGCTGTAGTTAATTCAAAAGCACTAGAAGTTAGTGGCATAAGTGATGATATAGAGGACCCTTCAGGTGGACATTTTGGAAGACATTCTAATGGTAAACTAGATGGTGTTTTATTTGAGTTACCAGTATTAGAAATGGTGATGCGTCATTTAGATCAATTAACTAAAGATGAATTGACACGGTTGATGATTGAAGCGTCTCGGGATTATATTAAACAAGGAATTACGACTAATACAGATGCTGCTGTTGGCCTAGATGGTGGCTATAGTGAGTATGAAGAGCATATTCGTGCTATAACACACCCTGATTTTAAATTGAAAATGCGTTACATGGTCATGGATGATGTGTTAAATGAAAAGCCTTTTGATGGTATGTCAGCAGATGAAGTCGATTCTTATATTAGCTTCCAATCCAATGGTCAAGCGCGTCTTGATAGTGCGAAGTTTTTCCAAGATGGGTCGATTCAAGGCTATACAGGTGCGCTTCGAGATGGCTATTATTTAGAGTCAGAACATAACGGGGCATTGATTCATGAGCAAGAGACATTAAATGAAATGTTCCAAAATGCTCATGATCGTGGCTTTAGAATAGCTTGTCATGGTAATGGTGATTTAGCAATTGACTCGATTATTCAAGCCTTAATTAAAGCCATTGAAAAGTTCACTCGTGAAGGACATCTTCACCGGATCGAACATTTACAAACGGCAAGGGAAGAGGATTTAAAACGAATGGCTGAGTACGATATTGCCGCCTCACTGTTTATTAATCATGTGTATTACTGGGGTGATCGGCACCGCGATATCTTTTTAGGACCTAAGCGAGCGGAAAAACTAGACCCATTAAACAGTGTACGTGAACATGACCTCTTATACACAATCCATTCAGACAACCCTATTACAGCTATATCACCGTTATTCTCAATTTGGGCTGCTGTCAACCGAGTGACACGTGATGGGCATGTATTAGGCGAAGCGGAGAAAATCGATGCCTTAGAAGCCCTTAAATCGATGACTTTATACGGTGCTCGATTAAATGATACAGAAGAGACAAACGGGTCAATTCAAGTTGGGAAGGAAGCGGATTTTGCAGTGCTTGATGAAAACCCATTAACGATTGATCCCATGAAAATTAAAGACATTCAAATAGAGCAAACGTTCATTGACGGAGAACCATGTATTAAGCAATAACAAAAAGATCCTAGGCCAAATTAATGGCCTAGGATCTTTTTACTCAAAGGCGTCTTTATTTTTCAATTTAATAATACGGTATATGTGACTCACGATTACTTTAGCAACGGCATAAGTCGGAACAGCAATAATCATTGCTAAAACACCACCGAATCGTGCGGCAAAGAGTAAGAGGAATATAATTGTAATCGGGTGGATTTGTAATTTCTTACCCATGACTTGTGGAGCAATTAAGTTACTCTCTAACTGCTGAATAATCACAACGATAATAATAACAAGTAAAGCTTGAAACGGTGACTCTAGTAAACCAACAATAACACCCGGAATCGTCCCAATCCAGGGTCCGATAAACGGAATGAAGTTCGTAAATAAAGCGACAACGGCTAAGATTAAAGCAAATTGTAAATCGATAATCGTATAACCAATATAGACAAGGATACCAACGAAACAGCTAACGATAATTTGTCCTTGGATATAAGAGCTTAACGCTTCATCCATCTCAATTAAAATACCTTCAACATCATCTTGATAACGTTTTGGTAAAAAACCAATCAATCGATTTGGCAGGCGCTTACCGTCTTTAAGTAAATAAAATAAAATAAACGGCACGACAATAATTGAAATTAAAATGTTTGCTACAACGCCTAAGTAATGCGTAATTTGAGATGCAATAGTTGAAAGGATGTTATCAATGTTTGCTTGCAAGCCTTCAAAAAACTCAGTGATCGCATCTTCTTCTGGTGATATTCTTGAGAACCAATCGCTTGCTTGAATGTTTAATAACATCTGATTAGCATCGTCAATAAGGTCTGGTAACGTATTGACCAAATTGTTAAATTGTCGTTGCAACTCTGGTGCAATAACCATTACTAAACCTGTAATAATTCCGAGTCCAGCCACAAACACTAACAAGACAGAGAGCGGCCGTGGTATGTATTTTGAAGAAAAATCAACAAAAGGTCGCGTTAAATAGTATAAAATCCCAGCAATAATAATAGGTATGAATAAGGTTTGAAAAAGAATGAAAATAGGCTCAAAAATAAATCGAACTTGTGTAGCTAAAAATATAATGAGCAAAATCAGAATAATCGCATATCCAACTCTAAACCATTTTCCATTCGGCATATACTCACCAACTTTCTTTGGCTTCTCTCTCCAATAATTTTATTTTAACTTAGCGGAAAAATTTGTGAAACTATTATCTTTCATTATAGCTAAATTTTTTACTGTATATAAGTTAAAAGTCTAAATAATTCGTATTTCTTTAATTTTTCTCAATTTTAGTGCATAATAATAATAAACAGAATATTCAAACTTTACACTGTGGGGTGGTGGCGATGCAATCAGTAAAAATGTTAAAGCCTTATTATGTTAAAAAGGATGAACGTTTTATTCGGGTTATCTTAGCGTTTCAGTATTTTTCAGTTGTCATGGATGAACAGCTATATCACTTTATTCCTTTAGAGGCAAGAGAGATTGTGATGGACCGTTATAACCGAGAAATTGTTAATAAACAGGACCAGTTTGTGTTTCAAAAAGGGGTCAACTATGTAAAATTACCACTCTATAAACTAATGAAGTTTGAATCGTTTGAAGAACAATTAAATAGTATAACAGATGAGTATTTTGATGAAGAGGCAAGAGTTAGTCCAACTGAAGTTGATTTAGTCATCTCACATTTAATTGAAGAGAATATTTATAGATTAATTGATCATTCTTTAAAGGATCGAGATGAGGAGAAGTTCCTAGAGTTAACGAATTACTTGTATTCTTCACCTGGTGAGTAGAGAAGAGGTAGTGGAATAACCTGTTGTCATAATAGAAATCCGAACAGTTCATTATAAATGAACTCGTTCGGATTTTTAGCTCTCATATCGCTGCGTCAAAATTGGATGAACGCTGATAAAAGTGGCCTGAGCGCTGATAAAAGTGCCTGAGCGCTGATAAATATAGCCCGAACGCTGATAAATATGCGCACATAAACAACGGGATGGTGTTGGCCATCCCGTTTTAACCGATCTCTCTTTATTCTTTGTTGAGGAATTCTTTTATCTCTTTTTTGCTGATCCCAGCATTTTTCGCTTCTTTCATCAGTTGTACCCACTCTCGGTCTAATATCTCTTTTGAACGAACACCTAATTTTTCCGTCCGCATTCCCCAATTCCCCCATTTAGATGAGGCAGCTTTGCAATCATAGGTTTCCCCTTAGATCAATAGCTTTGCGTCCCTTTCTTTCAAAAGGTTTGCCTTTTTCTACACCGAAAGTTTAACCTATTTCTATCTTATACTGAATGATAAAAGATGGGTAGTCCCTTTTCATCCAAAAATTTCTACAAAAAGGAAGTTAATTCTATACTATTGTCAATTAAGAGCTAAATTTCTTCATTTTTACTTAACCATTCATTGACTTCATCAAATATCGAGTTTTTAATTTCAGACTTTCGGGTTTCATACTGATCTATAATGTCATCTACAGCTTGTTCTGGTATGAGGTGGTCGAAAGCAGCAGCTTCCATATCTGCCTTTAGCTGATTGAACCGCTCATCAGCCTGCTCTTCAATTTCTGTCGCTTGGCGTTCATACTTTAAAAAATTCATACCCTGGGTTAAAATATTCTGCTCAGAGTCCACTTCTTCTAATACTTCATCTCTTAAATCTTCAATATCATGTAAGATCGATTGTTCAAGGTCTTCGAATTGCGTTTCGTATTGTTTCATTAAATTCGTTTCATTAAGGTTAACGACGTCTTCTGTATAAGAAGCTTCTAAGTAGTCTTCTTCGACAAATTTAGTAGTCGTTTCTTCATGTATTTCTAAATCGTTAGCTTCACCGTTATTAGGATTTTCTTCGTAAGAATGTAGATCAAAATAATGGAAGGTAAAGTGATACGTTGTATAAGCAATCATTAAAGTTAGAATTAATAAAGCTTTACGCATAGAGGACAACCTGCCTTTCTAAAAAGCATTGTTGCCCAATTTCTTGATAATTATACTTATGATTTTATAAAATATCGACAAAATATTCTAATATTTTTGATTTAAAGTTATTGGAGGAAAATATTGTAGGTATAAGGCCTGTTGCTTAAAAATGCTTTCATATAATATGCCAATCTTCGGTTCCTAATAAGATAGAATTATGCGACAATAACCCCCTAAGTATAAATTCATTTTTAAAAAGGGGAAGTTTTAGTGAGTGATCGGATTGATAAATCTTTAACTAGAAAGAAATTAGACAAAACACTCAAGCCGCATTGGGTTTGGGCGATTGCGTTAGGTTCATCGATTGGTTGGGCATCGTTTGTTATGCCAGCTACTTGGATGGGTGAAGCAGGACCATTAGGTGTTATATTAGGGCTAACGCTTGGTGCACTGTTAATGATTGTGATCTCAATAAGTTATGGTGTTCTTATTCGAAATTATCCTGTATCAGGTGGAGAGTTTGCTTATGCTTTTCTTGGATTAAGTCGACTGCACGCTTATATTAGTGGTTGGTTCTTAACGCTTGGTTACATATGTATCGTGGCTTTAAATGCAACTGCTTTTTCGTTAATGTTGAAGTTCATATTCCCTAATTTTATCGAACAAGTAAAAGTTTATGAGATCGCTGGTTGGGAAGTTTATTTAACAGAAATTTTATTAGCTACGATATTAATAGGTATTTTCACTGTCTTAAATATTCGTGGGACAACGATCTCAGGGCGTATGCAGTTTATATTCGTTGCTATTTTAATTGTAGGTGTACTAACGATTACAATTGGTATGACTTCAAGTGCTGAAACGTCATTTAGTAACTTAACGCCACTGTTCACACCTGAAATATCAGCATTAGCTGCGATTTTAACGATTGTCGCGATTGCCCCTTTTGCTTATGTAGGGTTTGACAATGTCCCGCAAGCAGCTGAGGAGTTTAAGTTTTCATCTAAAAAGGCGTTAACTTTAATTGTCTTAGCTATTCTATTTGCAGCGGCCATTTATTCATTAATGATTTTAGCAACAGGTGTAGCAGCACCATGGCAGGAAATATCACAAGCTAATCATGCATGGGGAACAGGATTTGTTGTTCAAGAAGTCTTAGGAACTGGCGGATTAATTGTCTTAGCTACAGCTTTAACCATGGGGATCTTTACAGGCTTGAATGGATTTTTAATTTCATCAAGTCGCGTGTTATTTGCGATGTCACGTGGAAAAGTATTACCTAAAGCATTTTCGAATTTACACAGTCGATATAATACACCCTATTTTGCGCTTATATTTGCTGCAGTGATCGCGATCATCGCACCGTGGTTTGGACGTGAAGTATTAGGTTGGGTTGTTGATATGTCATCTGTAGGTGTGTCAATTGCATTCTTCTATACGACATATACAGCTTATAAGTTGTTAAAGTGGAGTGAGCAAGATGAAGGGTATAACCCTGAGTTGCACATTGTCTCACCAGGTAAAAAGGTCGTCACATTACTTGGCATGATTGCGAGTGTGTCGTTCTTAGTATTGTTACTATATCCAGAATCACCAGCAGCTTTAGGAATGGAGTCAATCGTTGCATTACTGGTATGGATTGCGATTGGCGCTATATTCTACATGATTAGAAGAAAAGAGTTAGCTAAGTATACACGTGAAGAGTTAGCGTACTTAATTCTTGGAAAAGATCAATTTAAATTGAAGAAGGAAGAGGAGTAAAGCGAAGAGGACGAATTGAAAAGTAGTTATTTATAACGATTATCACATAATAATTATTATAAAAACTTGTTTAAAAAACGAAATAAACTATAGTTTATTTCAAGTTTATTAAAATTATTTTTCAATCGTGTAAACATTGTAAATGATATATAACTATAATAGAATGAAATTAACCTCGATCATAAAGGTTGATTAGACGCTATCTTTTTACTTTGACCATCTAATTTTTAGGTGGTCCTTTTTTTGTCTTATTACAAGATGGATTCAGAGTAGACTTAGACATTATAACCTCCAGCCTTCCTCCATTAGGACTTTAGAAAGACATGAAGCTATATAGAAATTATTATCGTAATATATTGATTAAAAAAACAGTTCTAAAAGTTATATTCATAACCCTTGGAACTGTTTTTGTTAGCAGTTAAAGTATAAACACTTGCCACTCTTTATAAATCTTTATCCTCATCTTCTCTTGATTTGCGTTCAACATAGTGTGAATCGATCTCTAAGTGCGTTCGCAATTTATTACTAATATCATCCAGATTTTCACCAAATAGTTCAAAGTAGTAAATATTATCGATCCACAAATCGTTTCCTTCTAGTTGATGCTGGTCAATATCAATCCCATCATTTCCTGTTACATATTCATGCAAACTAACGAGTTCATCAAAAGAGATGTTAGTCGTCATTCTTTCACCAATTGAATCAATTAATGAATTATAGCGTGTAATCGATGAAAATGATAACGTTTGATCAATGATTGAGTCTAGTAGCTCCATTTGGCGTTGGCCTCTTTCAAGGTCATTATCGAGCTGTCTCGTTCTAGCCATTGCAAGAGCTTCTTCGCCGTTAAGTGTCTGTTCACCAGGCTGAATAACAACTGTTCCTTGGTCAGTGCTATCAGTTTCTTCCAAGTAGTAAGGCACTTCAAAATCTACTCCACCTAACGCATCAACTGTATCGACGAAAGCCATGAAATCGAGCCTGACGTAATAATCAACCGGTACATCTAATAAGTCTTCAACGACTGATACAGTTTCATCAAGTCCTCCGAAACCATGCGTGTGGTTAATTTTATCTTTTGTATGCTGGTAGCTGACATCGACATATGAATCTCGCGGAATACTGACCATGTTAATCGAGAGGTCTTCTTTATTAAACGTAGCTAATACTAATGCATCTGCTAGACTCGAAGACCCAACTCTCGTATCGTTGTCATCAACCCCAATGAATAACATCGAAATGTTATCCTCACTCGGGTCAACGACTTCTTCTCTTTGTTCAGAATGATCACCCCGCCCAAGGTCCTCATATGAATCTGTTACAACTTGCTCTGCGCCTTGGTAGAGACTGTAAGCATAGTAAGAAACCCCACCGACCGCAATAA
Organism: Alkalibacillus silvisoli; assembly: GCF_039521975.1. Classification (NCBI taxonomy): domain Bacteria; kingdom Bacillati; phylum Bacillota; class Bacilli; order Caryophanales; family Bacillaceae; genus Alkalibacillus; species Alkalibacillus silvisoli. The sequence goes on from NZ_BAAACZ010000001.1 coordinate 48,409, forward strand.
AGGCAGTTATTAAAAAACCAATCAACAGCTTTTTCTTTAAACTCATTATTTTATTCCCCTTTAAATCTCTACATCCTTTTCGATGTATTTCTCTTTGCCAAGTTGAAGCTTAACTTGGTCACTTGTAAAATCAATCATCCAATTTTTAAACGTGTCAACCTCAGAAGTCAGTACAAATACATGGAAATTAACTTGTTCAGCATAATCAATGGTTTCTATCAATTGATCATGGTTTCTTAGTTCGTTTTCTAACTTTCCTAACAGTCCATAATCAGCTGTTACTATGACTTCTTGCATAAGTGATCGCTTCACAACGCCGATATTTCGGATCGCTTCAGAAGTAGAATTAGAATAAGCGCGAATTAATCCTCCTGCTCCTAGTTTAATCCCGCCAAAATATCGTGTGACTACTACAGTCGTATCTTTCAAATTCATCTGTTTTAACACTTCAAGCATCGGAACACCAGCAGTACCACTTGGTTCACCATCATCATGGGCTTTTTGGATTAAATTTTGCTCACCGATCATGTAAGCTTGACAGTTATGGGCTGCATTATGATGTTCTTTTTTAATTTTTTGGATAAAAGCTTGTGCTTCTTCTTCAGTTTCGGTACGTTTAACATAACCGATAAAACGTGATTTTTGTATAGTTATTTCGTGGTTGCCTTCTTGTTTAATGGTTAAATAATGTTCTAGCATGACTAATAGCCCCCTAAACTATTATTATATATAAATGGCATTTAGTGGGCAATTATATAGACGTATTTTTTACTGTTTTCGTTACAAATTAATGATAAAATATACAAAATAAATCAAAACCCCCAAAAATGCTTGTATAAACAGCGAAGGCTATAGTTATAATGATGGAGGAATCACTATGTCTAAAGTATTAGAACAAGACCAAACCCTAGATAAAATTATCGAACAAATGGTTAATGTTGTTTCTAATAGTAAACAAGAGATTTTCGACCTTGGAGAGGATTCGCGTAAGCAACAGCAAGCGCTGGCTAAAGAAGTGATTCAGATTAGAAAAGATGTCAGCAAGATGATTAATGAAAATGATCAACTCGAAAAAAAGCTAAAATTAGCACGCCAACGTCTAACTCAGGTAAGCAAAAATTTCAATCAATTTTCAGAAGAACAAGTACAAAAAGCCTATAATGATACACATGAATTGCAAACGAAGCTAGTCGTACAGCGTCAACAAGAAGTCGGTTTAATTAAGAGGCGTGATGAGTTAGAACACCGGATTCGTTCATTAGATCAAAGTATAGAACGAACAGAAAATGTCATGAGTAAGATTAATGTCGTACTGAATTATTTAACAACGGACTTAAAAGACGTCAATAAAGCATTAACATCAGCGAAGGAAAAGTATGACTTTGGCCTACAAATCATTGATGCTCAAGAAGAAGAGCGTCGGAAGCTATCACGTGAAATTCATGATGGTCCAGCTCAAATGTTAGCTAATGTAATGATCCGCTCTGATATCGTGTCGAGAACCATCCGTGATCATGGTGTTGATGAAGCATTAAAAGAAATGAAGGATGTTAAAGAAATGGTGCGGGGTGCTTTATACGAGGTTCGAAAAATTATTTATGATCTTAGACCCATGGCTTTAGACGACTTAGGATTGGTTCCAACATTAAGAAAATATTTATCTACAATTGAAGAATATCACGACATTAAGGTTGAGTTTAAATCATTTGGTGAAGAAAAAAGATATGCTCAAAAATTTGAAGCGGCTGTATTTCGTCTGATACAAGAAGGGGTTCAAAACGCAATCAAACACGCAGCTACAAGCTTAATTCGAGTACGCTTTGAAGAATCATATAATAAATTGAACATCCATGTGGTTGATGAAGGCAAAGGATTTGATATGACTGAAACAAAAGATGACTCATTCGGATTAACCGGCATGCGTGAGCGAGTCGATATGCTAGATGGTGAAATGAATATCAAATCGAAGAAGGATGAAGGTACTAGGATCACCATATCATTACCTATTATATATTAATCAAAGCTATATTTTACATGAAACAGTACCTACATGATTGAAATTGTAGTATAATTGAAGTTATATTTATACGGGGGATAAAAGAGCGGCTTGAGTAACGATTTGGATTGAAGGAGGAGTAACATGCCAACAAGTATCGTACTGATAGACGATCATAAGCTGTTCCGTGAAGGGATTAAGCGTATATTAGAATTTGAAGAAGGTTTTAACGTCGTTGCTGAAGCAAGCGATGGTTCAGAAGCTTTAGCCGTCATAGAAGAAAATCAACCAGATATTGTCATTATGGATATTAATATGCCAGGTGTTAATGGGGTTGAGGCAACCAAGCAATTAATTGACCAATATAATGAACTGAAAGTAATCATACTTTCAATCCATGATGATGAATCTTACGTTACACACGCTCTTAAATCAGGTGCTTTAGGCTATATGCTTAAAGAAATGGATACAGATGAGTTAGTGAATGCCATTAAAGTAGTTAGAAAAGGTGGCTCTTACATTCATCCGAAAGTGACACATAATTTAATAAAAGAGTACCGCCGCTTATCAACAGCAGGTGGGAATGGTAGTGAAGCTGCATTTGAATATATCGAATATCGTAAACCCCTTCATCTACTTACTCGCCGTGAATGTGAAGTCTTACAACTGATGACAGATGGCCGCAGTAATCGCGGGATCTCAGAAGACCTTTATATCAGTGAGAAAACAGTCAAAAACCATGTCTCCAACATTTTACAAAAAATGAATGTGAATGACCGCACACAAGCTGTTGTCACAGCCATTAAGAATGGTTGGGTACAAGTTAGATAAAAGCTATATTGAGAGAGTTTAGGACAAAAAAGCTGTCATAATAGAAAATCCGAACGAGTTCATTTATGATGAATCGTTCGGATTTTTGCATGTCGTTCCCGCGACATTAAAAGTAGCCTGAGCGCTGATAAAAGTAGCCTGAGCGCTGATAAAAGTAGCCTGAGCGCTGATAAAAGTAGCCTGAGCGCTGATAAAAGTAGTTCGAGCGCTGATAAAAGTAGCCTAAGCGCCGATAAAGTAGCCCGAACGCTGATAAAATGATCTGCTCAGAGTCAACTGCTCAACTTACACAAGGCATCAAATGCTCGTATTTCACCAACACTTGACCTGTTTTTTCTCACGCCTTTATTTACATTAGTAGCTGAACGACTTGTGACAGAATTAAAATTATCGATGCAAAATACAAGCTGTTGTTGTAAAATATGTTCAAGAGGAGGTAGATGTTATGAAAACAGCTGTTTTAACTGATAGTACGGCATACATACCTCAAGAACAATTAGATCAGTGGAATATATATATGGTGCCGCTCAGTGTAACGTTTGGTGATGAAAGCTATCGTGAATTATTAGATATTACAACAAAAGAATTTTATGAGAAAGTAGAAGTAGAAAAAGAATTACCCAAAACAAGTCAACCATCAGTAGGTGATTTCACAACAAAGTTTGAAGAAATCGCGGAGAACTACGATACAGTTATTTCTATCCATTTATCAAGTGGAATAAGTGGAACGTATCAAGCTGCCGTTTCAGCAGGTGACATGATCGAAGGATTAGAAGTTTATCCGTTTGACTCTGAAATAAGCTGTATGGTACAAGGATTCTACGTCCTTGAAGCAGCGAAAATGGCACAAGATGGAGCGACGCCAGATGAAATATTAGACCGACTAAAGGTAATGAAAGAAGATATGAAAGCCTACTTCATGGTTGATGACTTAAGTCACTTAGCACGAGGCGGCCGCTTATCAGGTGCACAAGCCATGGTCGGAAGCCTACTACAAGTTAAGCCATTATTACACTTTGAAGATACGAAAATTGTCCCATTCGAAAAAATTCGTACAAGCAAAAAAGCTTATAAACGAATGGAAGGGCTACTTCAAGAGGCTGCAGATCAAGCAGAACAACTGAAAGCTGTCATCATTCATGCAGAGCGATTAGAGACAGCTGAGAAATGGAAAGCCGAACTTGAAGAGAAATATCCAAACGTCGACTTTACGATTAGCTACTTTGGCCCCGTAATCGGCACACACCTTGGCGAAGGCGGAATCGGCCTAGGCTGGTATAAAGTTAAGTAAAAGGTGCGCAGATGAGACGAGCTCATCTGCGGATTTTTTATGTTGCGAGCGAGCGCTGATAAATTGGGTTCGAGCGCTGATAAAATTGAGTGAGCGCTGATAAAGTTGAGTGAACGCTGATAAAACAAGTCTGAGCGCTGATAAAAGTTGCACGAGCGCTGATAAAATGGACACGACTAGTCAAGTCCTTAGTTATGTGTAAAAGTTGATACAAGTTTTTAAACCATTTATTGGTAGAAGGTATAAT
>NZ_BAAACZ010000002.1:0-96423 GCF_039521975.1 Alkalibacillus silvisoli
ATCCGATTTAAACACCAGTTGTTTTTAAACTATTAAGAAAGTAATTCCACTATATATTCCGAAGACCCATCATTATAAAATAACGAAACGACTATTAAGAATTATGAGAAGAGCTGAAGAGAGTATAGATCAATTAGGCATTAATGCTTTAACAACGATTGATCTATTTATAGCTTTCCAAAATGAAAGAGATGGAGCACTTGGTGAGGTTGCTAATAAAGTTAATGTTGACCTAGAAAAGTTAGCAAGGATGAGAGATGAAGAACTTGAACAAGTAAGTAATTATAATATTTTCAATGAGAAAGTATCAAGTGAGGTATTAACCGTTTTTGAAGCGGCCTATGAATATATGAGGCGGTACAATCAAGTCTTCTTGAACGAGGGGCATGTCCTTAAAGCTTTAATAAGAGAATCAAGTGTGATTAATCAGCATGTGTCTGATGAAGACAAAAAGTTATTGTTAACGTTGGGGACTAGTTCAAGAGATATGATTACATATTTAGGGGACTATCAATTCCCATCAATTCATGATTTAAACATTCAAAGGGTTGAACATGTAGATCAACACGATTTAGTAATGTTTGTTAGAAACGAGTTTTCGCAGGAATGGTCAGATACAATCGAACAAGGCCTTTCAATGAATCAAACATCTTTTTATGTTGCATATGATGACGATAATAGCTTAATAGGCTTTGCCGCATACGATGTTTTTGAAGGCAAGAAAGGTTACATAGGTCCAATAGGCGTAATCACTTCTAACAGAACAAGTGGTGTAGGGTATGCATTACTTCATTATTGTTTGAAAGATATGAAACAGATTGGTTATGCGTATGCTGTAATTGGTGGTGCAGGGCCAATTGAGTTTTTTGAAAAGGCTTGTCGTGCAGTTGTCATTCCATCAACTTATACTAAAAATGAGGTGTGAACTGTGACCAAGTTACAAACCCATGGTGTCGAGTTTGTGAGTTTTGTTGAAGTTGCTGAAGCTCAAATAGACCAATACGAACCGGTTAGAGGCTCATATGCTATCATCAACTGCCAAAGTAAACTTTTAATCTGTTATAACATTTGGCGTAAGCAATGGGAGTTCCCAGCTGGTGGTCGAGAAGGTGAGGAAACTCCAAAGGATTGTGCAAAACGAGAACTTTATGAAGAAACGGGTCAAGAGGTTAAGGACCTCACGTTTAAAGGACTTTTGAAATCAAAAGTTATAAAGAGTGGAGCCGTTAAGTACAACCCGGTATATTATGGTGAAATATAAGAATTGCAGCCATTTAAACAAAATGAAGAAACATCTGACATAATGCTATGGGATGGTGAAGGAAAAATAGAGTGTTTTGATGCGGTTTATTTTAATTTATTAGATTATATCATCGTAGGTGCTGATTAAGTGAATGTAAAATATGCATGCTGCGACAAGGCTTAACGTGTGTATTCTCACACGTTTTTTTTATTTTCTAGGAAACTTATTGAGCTTCTGTCATACAATGGTTAGTAGAAAATTAAAGCCGAGTATACAGGTATGTTATGAAAGGTTTGTGGAAGGAGATCGAAGTTGAAGGTTTATAAATGGTGGATCAGTTTATGTTTGATGATGTTCATGGTTTTAGCAGCATGCCAAGGTGAAGAGCCAGAGGTAGAAGAACAAGGAGAAAGTGTAGAAGAAGATGCAGAAGAGGAAGAGGTCACTGCTCAAAAGGATGAGCGGCCACAGTATGAAGTATGGATAGCAGATCAAGGAGCAAATGAAATCCATATTATTGACGGTGCTACACACGAGATTGTCGATATGATTGATTTTGGAGATGTTGGAGATAAACCACATATGCTTGTCTTTGATGAAGCCGGTGAATATGGGTATTCAGCTAATATGGGATCAGGTACAGTTTCTGTGATTAGTGCGGAAGATCGTGAAGTCTTAACTACGCTTGAAACTGATGAAGGTGCTCACGCAGCTGTACCAAGTCCTGATGGGGAACGTGTTTTTGTAGCGAATACACCAGGTGAATCAATGACGGAAATTTTAATTGATCATGAGAATGAGAAGTATGTCGTTGATCGTCACTTAGACTTAACTGAAGTTGAAATGTTACAGGATGAAGAGGAGTTTCCTAATCAAAGTCCAATTTGTTTAGAATACACAGAGGATAGTAGTAAAGCTTATGTGACGCTAGGTGGCGGTGGATTGTTTATCATGGACGTTGAAGAGTTCGAAGTCATTAAGGCGTTCGGAAAATCAGAAGTTGGACCACATGGTTGTGGAACAATCTTGTCACCAGATGGACAGCAAATGTTCGTAAATTCTGGTTCTACTGAGCTCGCTGAATATTATGTGTTCGACATTGAAACAGATGAGTTAATCTATACAGGTGAAACGGGTGGCATTGATGCACATGGTGTTCAGTTTACGCCTGATGATGAATATTTATGGATGGTAAATCGCGTGACGGATGATGCTGCAATCATTGATCCTGAAAGTTTTGAAGTGGTTGAACAAGTTGAATTTGTAGGCGAGGCACCTGACTTGCTTGTGTTCAGCCCTGATGGTAAGTATGCTTATATTTCATTACGTGGTCCTGAACCAGCAACAGGCACGCATGATATGGCTGGAGATACGCCAGGTGTTGCCATTATTGATGTTGAAACGAAAGAAAAGATTGACTTGATTGAACTAGAAGGCGACCCACATGGAATTGATTTAAGAGTATTAGATTGAACAATATATTTTCTTATTATGTAAAACACCCCAGCGTTTAAGCTGAGGTGTTTTATTATACGTTTAATAATTCACGAATATCTTGTTCACTAAGGCTTTGGAATGTCGTTTCACCTGGTTGTATGATGTTTTCGATTAATTCACGTTTCCTTTGTTGTAAGGAGTGTATTTTCTCTTCAATTGTCCCTTTCGTAATCAGACGAAAGACTTGGACGACGTTTTGTTGACCCATTCGATGGGCACGTCCTGCAGCCTGTTCCTCAACTGCTGGGTTCCACCAAAGGTCATATAAAATGACAGTATCGGCACCAGTTAAGTTTAAGCCTGTGCCACCAGCTTTTAATGAAATTAAGAAAATATCTTTTTCACCTTCATTAAAGCGATTAACCATTTCGACCCGTTCTTTTGATGGTGTTTGTCCATCAAGATAAAAAACATCTTTTCCTGTTTCACTTAACTTATCATGAATGATCTGAAGCATGCTTGAGAATTGTGAAAAGATTAACATGCGTTGTCCGTTTTCCCGAGATGTTTCAACCATTTCAAGAAGTTGGTTAAGTTTGCCAGATTCCCCGTCATAGTCTTCGATGAACAAAGAAGGGTGACAACAGAGCTGACGTAAACGAGTCAAGCCAGCTAATATTTTCATTCGATTTTTCTGGAAACCTTCAGTTGATAACGCGTTAACAGCTTCTCCTTGTATTTTCTCAAGGTAACCTAGGTAGAGTTGCTTTTGATTAGTAGTTAATTCAGAATGTTGTACAGTCTCAATTTTATCAGGTAATTCTGTTAGTACATCTTGCTTAATCCGCCTTAATATAAATGGACGGCTCATCCTCGATATTTGATCTTCTGGTAAGTTGCGAAATTCCTTTTTAACTGGAAAGAAACCAGGTAAAATAACATCAAAAATCGACCATAATTCGTCTAATGAGTTTTCGATTGGTGTACCACTTAATGCAAAGCGTTTACTAGCTCGAATAGCTCTAACGGCTTTTGATTGTTTCGTTAAATTATTTTTAATCGCTTGGGCTTCATCTAATATTAACGTTGAAAATTGTAAGAAACCGTATTGTTCAACATCTTGCCTTACTAATGGATAAGATGTAATGATAACATCAAATTCGTCCACTTCTTTTAACAACATTTCTCGTTCATAAACACTTCCGTGAATGACTTTAACCATCATAGTCGGGGCAAATTTCTCAAATTCAGCCTGCCAATTATAAACTAAGGAGGCAGGAGCTACGATGATCGCTGGTTTGTCTAAGTCCGGATTATTTTCTTTTTCAGATAATAGAAAAGCAATACTTTGTAATGTTTTACCTAACCCCATGTCATCTGCCAATATGCCTCCAAAGTGATAACGACTAAGTGACTTCATCCATTGAAAACCGACTTTTTGATACTCACGTAAGTCTGCTTTAAGTGATTTAGGAATTGGCGCTTCAAAAGTCTCTGGGTTTTTAATGTCTTTAATGAGTTGTTCGAATGCATGATTATATTTAGTTTTTAACCCTTGAGAAATCTCATCGATTTGTAGTCCTCGATAAGCAGGTAATTGAAGCGATCCTTCATTTAAATCACTTGAGTTTAAGCGTAATTCATTAAATAGATGAGACATTTGTGTAAACGATTCGTCCTCAAGTGGGACAAATGCCCCATTAGGTAAGCGGTAATATCGTTTCTTTTCAATTACAGACTGGATGATCTGGCTAATCTCACTTTGATCAATATCACCTAAGTCAAAATCGATTTCTAAAAAGTTCTCACCTGAATCAAGTTCCACATTCACAGATGGGTAATCTAAGTTATCAAGTAACATACTTTTAACTGATTGCGTTAAATATATATCCATTTGCTCTTCTAATTGAGGCAATACCTCATATAAAAAGGTAAAAATATTCTCTTCATCATCTAAGTATAGCTCTTGGCCATTGAATTTAAATGAAGCGTGTTCAATTACGTTCATAACTTGGCTTTCTTTAGAAACGTCTCGAATTAATATTTTCTCAGAGTCTTGTGTTTGATTAGAATCAGACTGCATCGGGTCAATGATGATGTCGTCATATTTATAATGGACAGTTGCTGTTAAACGTTCATCTTCTCGGTCAAGGTGCATTTTAGCTTGAAGCGGCGGATTGATAATAGATTCCGTCACTTGACTAGACATATTAACATCGCCAATTTCCTCTAAGCTAGGGACAACATGGGATAAGAACGAATCGACTTGCTGTTGATTGATTGGAATGGAATGTTGGCGCGTTCTGTATAGTAATTTAAATAGGTCGTCCATAATATTTTTCTGTTTTTCATTAAGTTTGTAAAAGTTTTGGTCTTCTTTAATAATGCCGTAAGCTTTAAAATATTGAATGTCATAAAAATCTTCTAAAGCTAGTTCATACCCTTCTTCGCCTCTATCTAATGAAAAGTGAAGGGGTGAGTCTTCTTCAATCCAATTGATTTCGTTAAAAGATTCAAAACCATCTTCAAATTTGCAATTACGCTTAGCTAGTGCAGGCATTATTTGTCCAGCAACTAAAGGTGGAATCGTCATCCCTTTTTGACTAGGTGGTGATTGAAAGCTACTTTCATGAAATACGTCATTTCGGTACATATCTAGTAAAAGGTTTACGACTTCCTGGTCTTCTTCTGAAAATTGATGTACTTCAGGGTCATAGCTAAATTTAGGTGTGAAGAAATGTTCTTTGCTTGCATTAACACTTTCTAAAAATCTCTTTAAGTTCTTGACAACATAAGTACGTTCAACACCCACTTTCATCTCGATTGAAAGGGTATCTCCTTGAAACCACTGGATGTGTGGTTTAAGAGTGAACTCAGCTTTTAGGACTTCTTTATAATTGATCTTCTCATTGTTTGAATGAAGCTGATTGGATAATAGATTAATCATTTCTTCGGAATAGTCTCTATAATTCGGACGTTTAGTATTACGAAAATTATCCAGTGTATCATTAAAGCTTTTAGGATGCTGTTGATCGGGTTCTTCTTCAGTTTCATTAGCAATTCTAATTAAAACGGCGACAGTATGTTTGCACCTTTCATATTGTTTATGGGCAGGGCAGCTACAAGAATAGGATAATGAACTCCCCTCTATCCTTACGCTAAGATTGTAAAGTTCACTTCCCTCTACGAAAGCGTGCCAAACGCCGCTCAATTTGTTGTAATCTAGGCTACTTATTTTTCCGCGATTATAGTAGTTTAACCCTCTTTGGTAGACTGCACTGGGAAATAAATCTTTAATGGATTGTCTAGTTAACATAACCGATCATTCCTCTATTCTATTTAACTCGTAAGCTTAAAAAATATTTTACATTATCATATCATTAATAGTCTTGCCTTAATATCTATTTATCATAACAATCCATACAAACAATTTGAATAGAATTTAGAAAAGAAGGCACAAAAAAGAACAAGCGTTTTTCGCTTGTTCTTTTAATTACCCTACATCTTGTTGTGTTTTGTATTCGTCAATTAACAGAGTTAGTGACGCGCGCTCTGTATCGTTTAATGGGATGAGTGGTAAGCGAACACTTCCAACTGGTATACCAAGCTGGTTAAGGGCTTCTTTTACTGGTGTTGGACTTGGTGCTTGGAACATCGCGTTCATAAACGGTACGATATAACCATGCATTCTTGAAGCGTGAGCCACATCGCCATTACGTAAAGCGTTCAGCATTTGTTGCATTTCTTTACCAATGATGTGAGCTGAAACAGACACAACACCTACACCGCCCACTGCAACTGTTGGTAATGTTTGATTATCTTCACCTGTATATAGAGTGAAGTCTTCACTGGTGTTGTTAACAATTGCTGTTACTTGCCCTAAGTCGCCACTTGCTTCTTTAACAGACACAATGTTATCAATCTGAGATAGGCGAATAATCGTATCAGAAGTCATGCCAACTGCACTGCGTCCTGGTATGTTATATAACATAACTGGAAGATTAATGTTATTTGCAATCGTACTGAAATGTTGATACATGCCCTCTTGAGAAGGCTTGTTATAGTATGGTGTAACAAGCATAACTGCATCTACACCAATTGTTTCTGCTTCTTGTGATAGTTCAACAGAAGCTTTTGTGTTGTTTGAACCTGTACCTGCAATGACAGGAACGCGTCCATTAACTTCTTCTACAGCTAGGCGGAATAACTGTAATTTCTCCTCATGTGTTAATGTCGGAGATTCACCAGTCGTCCCTGCAATCACTAAACCATCTGATCCATTTGCAATTAAATGGTTGATTAGATTTCTCGTTGCATCGAAATCAATTTCACCGTTTTGTGCGAATGGGGTTACCATCGCTGTAATGACTTGACCAAAATTCATTATACACACACACCCTTTTCTATAAAAAATTAAGCTTAGTTCACCTCTAGGTGTGGAGGACCAAAAAAGCAACAACGAGAGGGCTCGCTGTTGCTTAAGAACGTCTGACAGTCCTAAGTCTAGATAGCCCTCCATATAGTCTCCTATATGACAGCCCCGCATTTATTAAATAACAGAACCAGCCTCAAGAATGTGAGAGTTATTGAAGCTTCGGCAAATCCCCCTTTCCTTATGAATCAAAAGAGCTCACTCTCTTCAACAAAAGTACTAATGGTCTTTGCACCTCTATCCTTACTTTAAAAAATTTAAAATAAGAAAGATTATTTAATTACCTACAATGTACCAAAGTAAATTAGAAAAAACAACCTAAAAAGCTTTAAATTTTAAATAAATATAAAGCTTCTTAGTTAACAATTAAGATGACATGTTGATAGGGGTCGTGATAATTGAGCGAACTTCATAGAAAGGTGCTCAGTTAGGGATATAGTTTGGCATATGTTTAAGGCTACTATATAATGATGATGGATTTCATTTTAGTTATTGGAGGCATAAATATGACAAATCGACATATCGTTTTCTTTGATATAGACGGTACTTTATTAGATGAAGCTAAAAATTTACCAGATTCAGCTAAGCAGGCTGTACAACAATTGAAAGCAAATGGACATGAGGTTGCGATCGCAACAGGTCGTGCACCATTTATGTATGAAGGTTTAAGAGACGAGTTAGGTATAGATACATATATAAGCTTTAATGGGCAATATGTCGTTGTAGAAGGAGAGGTCATTTATAAAAATCCACTTGATGAATCTGCTCTTAATAAAATGGTAGAAGATGCAAATGCCAATCATCATCCGGTTGTTTATATGGATCATTTAGATATGAAAGCAAATGTGGTTGAACATGATTATATTACAGAAAGCATTTCCTCACTTAAAATTGAACAACTCCCTACATTTGACCCAGAGTATAAAAATAGAGAGCTTTATCAAACTTTAATCTTTTGTAAAGAAGGGGAAGAAGAAGTTTATGAGCAGAAGTATCATAACTTTGATTTTATTCGTTGGCATGAGCTATCAACGGATGTAATCCCTGCTGGCGGGTCGAAAGCAGAAGGAATAGAGAAAGTCATTGAGAAATTAGGTATTCCTAAAGACAATGTTGCAACGTTTGGAGATTCCCTAAATGATCTTGAGATGTTGTCTCAATTTCCTTATGGTGTTGCAATGGGTAATGGACATGATTTGGCAAAAGAAAAAGCGAGCTATGAAACAAAGCCAGTTGATGATGATGGTGTCATGCATGGGTTGAAATCACTGAAGTTGATATAAGAAAGGAGTAGGAAATGTTTCCCGCTCCTTTTAAAGTTGATGAATTGAGGTCTAACGATCCTTTAAGTGTTGATCTAAGAAATCTTTAATCGCTTGATAACCCTTAATTCGATTTTGACGCTTAGTAAATCCATGTCCTTCATCATCAAAGACGATATATTCAACTGGAACATTATTCTTCTTTACTGATTCTACAATTTCATCTGATTCTTCTTTAAGAACACGAGGATCATTAGCCCCTTGTAAAACGATCAGTGGTTTATTAATATTCTCAGCATAAAACAGTGGAGAAATGCTTCTTATATAATCGTTTTCTTCGTACGGGTCACCGATTTTTTTGTATAAAACATCGCGCATGGCTTCCCACCATGATGGGATACTTTTCAACGTGCGCTCCCAATTGGAAACGCCGAAAATATCAACACCTACTTCAAATTCATTCGGTTTAAATGCCATAGCTGCCAGCACCATAAACCCACCATAACTCCCACCGATTATACCAATACGATCTTCATCGATATAATCTAAAGACGCTAAATAATTTTTGCCTTCGATACAATCTTCAAGGTCGACCTCACCATGCTTCTTATCTGCCGCTTTAAAGAACGTTTTGCCATATCCTGTACTGCCGCGATTATTAACAGCTAAAATGGCATAACCATGGTTGGCTAGGTATTGGAAGAGCGGGTTATAATTAACCATTGATTGTCCACCTGGCCCACCATGTACCCACACTAAAGCAGGTGCTTTTTCACCTTCATTTAGATGTGGTTTGTAGTAAATAGCTGGAATTGTAAGATCATCAAATGATGAGAAATGTACAATGTCAGCTTTTACGAGATCATCACGGTTGATTTCAGGGTTTAGTGTATCAGTTAAACAAGTTAACTTCTTTTGGTTTAAGTCATAAACGTAAAGGTTATCAGGTGCATTAGAACTGTTTAATAGAAATGCGATTTTTTCTTCGTTATGTGAAATGGTCACATCACTAATTTGTCCTTCTTTAAGGTTGTCGATCTCAACGAAATGACCTGTTTTTGTATTCATAATTTTAATCTCGACTTTACCATTGTTGTTAATGGCATAGATCAGGTATTGGTAGTTCTTTGAGAATTGGGCCATGATGATACTCCAATCCTCTATTGCGACTGTTTCGATGGATTTAGTCATTAAGTTCATACGTTTTAAGTATAGAAACTCATTCTCTTCATCTGTCAGGTAGTAGAGGTAATTAGATGTTTGATCAAAAGCTACTGGTATATACTGAACATCACCTTCGTGTGGGGATAAGTGCTCAAGCCCACCATCATTAGAGTAAATGTACATATCTGAGTTGTTAGCAGTAAAAGATTTGTGAAGGGCGACGTATTGTTTATTAGGTGAGACTTCTGAGATCTGAAAGCCATCTTGATTTTTGAAGACGATCTGTGGTGTGAATGTTTCAATGTCCATTTCATAGAGGTCCATAAATCGTTCGTCACGTTTATTCGATTCATAAAAGAAGCTGTTATCATTTTTGGACCAACCTAAAAATCCAGCCTTTTCCTTGACTCCAGGTGTTAGGTCTTTCACTTGACCAGTTTCATCTTGTAAATATATGTGCGTTAACTCATTGCCACCTTCATCACTTTGGTATAAAAACCTGTTGTCCTTTGGGAAGTAAGTGATTGGAAAGATTGAATTAGTGGTAGTATAGGTGATTTGGTTAGGTTGACCATTGTTTAGTTGAGTTGAGTAAGCATTGTATACCCCTGTCCTGTCACTTGCGTATAAAACCGATGTACCATCATGGGATAAAGCAACACCTATAAGACTTTCTGTGTTTTCAAACTGTTCAATCGTGTACTTTTGTCTTTTAGTTTCTTTCGTCATAGTTTCCCCCTCTTTCTTTACTCTTTAATTAAGTATTCTATTTTGGAAGTCTAAATTCCTTTTCGATTCTAACCAAAACTAAGGAGGTGTTATGAGAGGGGAATAATTTCTAAAATATTTAGAAGATGAACAGCTTGGTAAAGCGAGAGGATCTGTTTCAGTTGATAGTTCGGGTTTGATGATGGGAGAATCAACAGAAGTGGGAAGTAGTGAAGTGATGAAGCTTATTGATTAGCAAAGGTCTAGAGTTTGAAGCCTCTAGACCTTTATATTATTTGCTTTTATCTGGTTTTTTCTTAATTTCACCTATACCAAGCCCTCTTCCTTCTTTGTAGATTGCTTTGACGAAACTTATGACCATTAATAACATGATCACTGAAAATGGTAATGCAGCGACAATCATCGTATTTTCTAACGCTTGTAACCCGCCTGTGTAAAGCAAGGCTAAGGCAGTAGCTGATAGTAAGGCACCCCAGATGAGTTTAATTCGTCTTCCAGGATGGTGTGATCCGTTTGTTGTCATCATCCCTAACACATACGTTCCTGAGTCAGCTGATGTTATGAAAAACGTACTAATGAGTATAATCGCTATAATCGAGGCGACCATTCCTAATGGGAAGTTATCAAAAACACCGAACAATGCTTCTTCCGTTGCTAACTCTGAGATCGTTGCAATCCCATTATGCTCTAAAGAAATAGAAGTCCCTCCAAAAGTTGAAAACCATAAAAACCCGATAATTGATGGGACAATTAAGACGGTAAACACAAATTCTCTAATGCTTCGTCCGCGTGATACTCTTGCGATGAATATTCCTACAAATGGTGACCAGGCTATCCACCAAGCCCAGTAGAAAATCGTCCAAGCATCAATCCACTCACGTGTGTCTTCATTTAGCGGTGCAATTCTAAAGCTCATTGCAGGTAAGCTTTGAATATATGCCCCAATTGAGTTTGTGAACATATTAAGAATAAAGAGTGTAGGTCCTGCAATAATCATAAAAATAAAAAGCAAAATCGCTAAAATCATATTGACATTACTTAAAATTTTAATTCCTTTAGCGAGTCCAGTCCAAGCTGAGATCATGAAAAGAACAGTGACAATTGAAATAATGATGAGTTGAAGGGTAAACCCACTAGGAATATCAAATAAATAAGATAATCCGCCATTTATTTGGACAGCTCCAAATCCAAGTGTCGTTGCTACACCTATCACGGTTGCTATAACTGCTAATATATCAATGATTTTCCCAGGAGTACCTTCCATACTCTTTTTTCCGAATAATGGGTGTAGAGATGCGCTAATTAATCCGGTACGGTCATGTCTGAAACTGAAATAGGCTAAGATTAATGCTACAATTCCATAAATTGCCCAAGCGTGTATACCCCAATGGAAGAAAGTATAATACATTGCTTCCTTAACGGCTTGATCAGTTCCTAATTCGCTAGCAGTTGGTGACATGATTGCATAGTGATTAATCGGTTCGGCAGCTCCCCAAAATACTAACCCAATTCCCATTCCTGCACTAAAGAGCATGGCAATCCAAGTTGGGCGTTTGAATTCAGGTTTTTCACCTTGTTTGCCTAATTTAATCTTACCTAATGGTGTAATTAAAAAGGTCAAACATACAATAACAAAGAAAGTGACTGCGATTAGATAATACCAACCAAATGATTCAGAGATAAATGCTTGTATGTTGGTTGTTAACTCTTCAAGCCCATCAGGCCAAAATATTCCTAACCCGACGA
The DNA here is from genome assembly GCF_039521975.1 of Alkalibacillus silvisoli. Lineage (NCBI taxonomy): Bacteria > Bacillati > Bacillota > Bacilli > Caryophanales > Bacillaceae > Alkalibacillus > Alkalibacillus silvisoli. Next base: position 12,014 of record NZ_BAAACZ010000002.1, read on the forward strand.
GTATTAACATAACGACAACTGAAATGATAAAAACGGGCGTCATTTTCTCGCGCATAAATATGTGCTCCTTTCAATCCATATTGTTTGTGAAAGGAGCACATATATTCTCAGTCAAATATAATAATATGTGGAAATTAGTTCTATTTTGCTGCGTTGATCGCTGTGACTAATTGTTCAACAATATCACTCGCTTCTTCTATACCAATTGATAATCGAATGACAGAATCATTAATGCCGATTTGTTTGCGCTCAGAATCAGTTAATGCTCGGTGTGAAGTGCTGATTGGATATGATGCTGTAGTTTCAACACCAGCTAAAGTTGGTGCGATTTTAATCCAGTCCAATGACTTGAAGAAAGTATCAATATTGATATTGTGGTCTAGCTCAATTGTAACAATTGCTCCATTTCCGCGTTCAGATACGTACTGAGGGTAATACACTTTCTTAATCCACTCATTATTCATTAGTTTCTCAGCAACATAATGTGCGTTATAGGATTGTTGCTTGATTCTTAATCCTAACGTTTTTAATCCACGTTGTGTTAACCACGCTTCAAATGGACTTAGATTTGTCCCAAGGCCGATTACTTTCTGGTTCGCTATTGTAATTAAGTCTCTATGGCCAACGACTATGCCTGAAGTCACATCGCTATGACCACCAATATATTTTGTCGCACTGTGAGCAACTAAATCAACACCTTTTTTAAAAGGTTGAAGTAAGTATGGTGTTGCAAATGTGTTATCGACCATCGTTTTTAAGTTGTATTGTTTTGCAATGCTAACGAGCTTCTCTAAGTCTTCAACACGTAAGAAAGGATTAGTGATCGACTCAGTGTATAATAATTTTGTATTAGTTCGGATTGCTTCCTTTATAGCTTTTTCGTTACTAAAGTCAACTATAGAATGCTCTATACCGAAACTAGCTAATTGTTTTGCAATTAATTGATGTGTACCGCCATAAAGATCCTCAGCAGCAACAATGTGATCACCAGCCTCAACAACTGATAAGATTCCTGCCATTATGGCTGATATACCAGAGGAAGAGGCAACTCCAGCGGGGGCTTCTTCTAGATTAGCGACAGCTTGCCCAAGTTCATTTGTATTAGGGTTATTCTCTCTTGTATAAAGGTAGGGAACATTTCCTTCATAATAGCTTTCTAAATGATCAAGGTCTTTAAAGGTAAAGGCTGAGGTTTGATAAATGGGTGTTGCTTTAGAGTTAGTAGCTTCTGATTGGTCAATCTTATTATGAACGATTTTAGTATTAAGAGACTGTTTAGACATTAAGGATGCTCCTTTCATTAAGTGCTATTTTAGCAAAGTATATAATATGAAGCATATAGTTTGTCAAAATATAAGGGATTAGAACAAGGTTCATTATAATAATAAAAAACCGAACGATTCATTATATAATGAACTCGTCCGGATTGTTGCACTTTGATCGCGAAACTTCCTTGAGCACTGATAAAAAGTAGTGAACGCTGATAAACTTCCTCGAGCGCTGATAAAAAAGTTTGAGCGCCGATAAACATACCCTAAACGCTGATAACCATTCCCGAATGACTCGAGCTGTTCTAAGTGAACTAGGCGTTTAATTTCGCCAAAAAGCATACAAAATCAGTGTAGCTTTCTTTAATCGTTTAAAATACACGATCACCGTTAAATATTGAATTTTTCACAACAACATAATCAACCTGGCGAATAGAGTCTAATATTGTTCCACCTGCATACGAAATGGCTGATTGTAGGTCTTGCTCCATTTCTGTCAACGTATCTTTTAAGGCACCCTTGTGTTCTACATGCATTTTCTTACCTTCAACGTTTTTCTTTTCACCTTTTTGGTATTCTGAAGCTGAACCAAAGTATTCTTTATACAGCTTGCCATCCTTCTCTACTGTTTCACCTGGTGATTCTTCGTGTCCAGCAAATAATGAGCCGATCATAACCATTGAAGCTCCGAAACGTATCGATTTTGCGATATCTCCATGTGTACGAATTCCACCATCTGCAATAATTGGTTTCGAAGCGGCTTTGGCACAAGAGCGTAGAGCAGCTAATTGCCAGCCACCAGTTCCAAAGCCAGTCTTGATCTTCGTAATACATACTTTCCCTGGCCCAATTCCCACTTTAGTCGCATCAGCTCCGGCATTTTCTAATTCTCTTACCGCCTCAGGTGTACCAACATTACCAGCAATGACAAAGCTTTTTGGTAAATAATACTTAATGTGCTGGATCATGTTGATGACTGAATCTGAGTGGCCATGAGCAATATCAATTGTAATGTAATCAGGAACTAAGCCTGCTTCTGTTAATTGTTTAACGAAATCAAATTCTTCTTCTTTAACACCGACACTTATAGATGATACAAGGTTTTGTTTTTGCATACTTTTGATGAAATTGATTCGTGTTTCAGGGTTGAAGCGGTGCATGACATAAAAGTAACCATTTTGAGCTAGGTGTGTTGCAATTGTCTCATCAATAATAGTTTGCATGTTAGACGGTACAACTGGAAGCTTGAATGTATGATCACCGAACTGAATGCTCGTGTCACATTCTGAACGGCTGTTAACGATACACTTATTTGGAATTAATTGAACATCTTCATAATCAAATACATTTTCCATCGGGATCTCTCCTTAAATACGAATGTTTATAAAATTTATAGTTAAATTGTTCGTCTTACAATTGTAATTTACATGATTTTAAACTGTTTGTCAAAGGAACTTTAGTTAAAAAGTGAATCATTTACTTTTAAATAGGGAATAATGTTTGGTTAAAAAGTGTTAAAGGAGAATGATATGAGTAAGCGTAATATATGGGCTGGCATCTTGTTTGGAATAGGTACAATGGGGTTTATCGATGAAATCGTTTTTCATCAGTTGTTGCAGTGGCATCACTTTTATGATCGTTCGACAACAGAAATAGGAATTATTTCAGATGGTCTATTCGGTGCGTTTGCTTGGTTTGCGACCATTGGTGGGCTGTTTTTGTTAGCTGACCTTAAAAGGCGTAATCGCTTTAATGCATTACGTTTTTGGGGAGCGGTTGTGTTAGGAGCTGGTGCATTCCAACTTTATGATGGGTTAATTCAGCACAAAATTTTACGGATTCATCAAATTAGATATGTAGACAATGTCATAATTTATGATCTTGTGTGGAATCTGTCAGCAGCCATTATGATTATGATTGGGATTATAATGCTTAGGTCTGGAAATAAAAAAGATCGAGAGGGGGAGGCTGTATGAATCATCAGCATACTGAACAGACAAGTACTATGGTAGAGGTTAACGGCTTATTCTCCCAGACCTTATTGGGTATTCCTTTTGTAGTTGCACTAATATTATACATAATAGCGTTTGTTGTTTCACGACAACGTGGAAGAGAATGGCCTGTTTATCGATCTGTTTTTATGTTGTTAGGGGTCTTTTTAGCTTTAATCTCTGTATTTGGCCCACTTGCTGTAAGAGCACATATGGATTTCACTTATCATATGCTAGGGCATTTATTTCTTGGTATGCTGGCACCGTTATTAATTGCATTATCAGCTCCAATGACTTTATTTTTACGTGCGCTGTCTGTTAAAAACGCTAAGCGGCTAACGCGAATTTTGAGGTTAAAGGTCACAGGCTTCTTCACTGACCCAATAGTTGCATCGATTTTAAACATAGGTGGATTGTGGGCTCTTTATCGAACTGATTTATATATGGCCATGCATGAATCACTTTTATTACATGTGTTTATTCATATTCATGTCTTTTTAGCAGGTTATTTATTTACAATTTCTCTAATATATATTGACCCAGTACCACATCGAAGAACATTTATGTATCGAACGATTGTCTTTATTTTTGCATTGGCTTTTCACGGTATTTTATCGAAGCAAATTTATGCTTATCCACCAGATGGTGTTCCAACAAGTGAAGCGCAAAGTGGTGGGATGTTGATGTACTATGGTGGTGATCTTATTGATGCCGTTATAATCGTCATTTTATTTTATCAATGGTATCAGTCAAAAGTACCACGAAGTACTGCATTACAACCTAGTATGGTGTCAAGTTGAGAGAACGGTTTAATAGATGTTGATATATTCTCGCTGGTATTTACATCTGAACGCTGATTTTGACTAAAAATCAAGGAAAAGAAACAACCTTTGTCGAATGGTATAGAGAGTGACTAATTTGTAGAGAGAATAAATTGGTGTTAGATGCGCGTAGAAGTAATAAATATAACTACTGAGGGAAGTATCCATTAATCAGATTAACATAGATAAAATGACTTTTAGGGAGAGGGTTTTAATTGGGTTACCAACCTAATTCATTTGTGAATGATCAAGGGTTTATTATAACAGAGGTCTCAATACGAAAGATTTCATCACAATTTGAGCAAGTTGTAAATTTAACGATTAAAGGAATTGAGTCTCAATTAGGCTCATATATTCATAGCATTTATGTATATGGAAGTGTAGTGGCTGGTAGAGCAATAATTGAAAAGTCAGACCTTGATGTTTTAGTTGTATTCAAAGAACTGCCAGATGAACAAATAGTTAAACAAATTGATGAGCTTGCTCAAGGGCTAAGTCAAACATTTAAAGAGAAAGTGAGAGACGTTGGTTTAGTATATACTTATTTGGAAGAAATACGTGAAGGACCAGAGTCTCTAGGGTTGAAAGTATTTTTAAAACATTTATGTGTATGTCTATATGGGGATGATCTTAGTGTTGAATACCCATGCTATAAACCAACAAAACGAGTTGCTGCCGCTTTAAATGGTGATGCTCCAGACGTTTTAAAAAGGCTTTGGAAGAAGTATAGTGATAGTCAGAGAGTTCAAGATAAAGTTCAAATTCAAAGAAGCATTGCTAGGAAGATCATCTGTACAGGCGCATGCTTTGCATCTGCAAAACATGGTGTATGGGCGACGGATAGAGGGGATATGGCTCGATTGTTTATGTACTGTTACCCTAACAAAACTAAACAAATAAAAATAGCATTGTTTGCTTCAGATGAACATAAGAAAGTTTCAAGTGAACAAATAGAGATATTAAAATCGTTAAGTGAATGGGTATCAGAGCAAGCAACACATGTTTTTGGTGAGTATCGGAAGAATTAGTTAATGTCATTTTAGAAAAATTAGAAAGCAAGGTGAATAAAGTTTGAGTCAATTATCCTTTAAAGAATTGAAGTCAAAAGAAGAGGTAGCAGAGGCTTTTACAATTATAAACCAGTTAAGAACTCATCTAGATATGCATAGATATCTAGACTTAGTAGAGGATGCACAGAAGAATGATCAATATCACATGGTTGGGTTATATGATGGAGGAGAAATGGTTGCTGTTATAGGGTATAAGCCGATGATTACTCTATATTATGGGCGTTTTGTTTGGGTATGTGACTTAGTGACTGACACTAGTAAGCGTTCGAAAGGGTATGGAGAAAAGCTACTCGATTATGTTCAAAAATGGGCTGAGGAAAATGGGTATAAAAGTGTCGCTCTGTCTTCTGGAATAAGTCGTACAGACGCGCACCGATTTTATGAAGAAAAAATGGATTACGATAAAGTAAGCTACGTTTTTAAAAGAGAATTATAACTTACTCTACCGTTAATCTTAGTTTGTCATAGATTCATAGTCTTCTTTTAAAATAGCGTACACTTTTAAATCTTTATGATGACCTTTAACGAACATGCTCTTTCTTAATGTTCCTTCATAAGTCATGCCAATCTTTTGCATAACGCGCTCTGATCCTTTGTTTTCAACGAAACAGCGTGCTTCAATACGTATGAGATCCATATTTTCAAAGCCGAACTTAATCAGTTCTTGAACTGCTTCAGTCATAATGCCGTTACCCCAATATTGATCAGAAAGTACGTAACCAATTTCAGCTTTTTGGTGAGCTGGTTTCCACCATATATAGTCGACTGTTCCGATGATCTTCTTAGTTTCTTTAAGTTCAATTCCAAAAGGTGCAACGTCATTGTTTTGATATTGATCTAAAGCGAACTGAATAAAGTCCTTTGTATCATCGAGGGATTGGTGGGTGTTCCAACTGACATATTGTGATACTTCATCTTTAGATGTGTATTCGTTGATGTCTTCAACATCATTCATTGTTAGTTTTCTAATTTTTAAGCGGTCTGTCTCTAATGTAGGAAAGTTACTATAAACGTCTTCGATCTTCATGAACTCACCTCTCAAAAGGTATTTCTAATTATTATACATAAACTTAATTGGAAGTAAATAATTTACTTGAAATTTAAATCAGATCATATTTAGGTATTAAGTTAGAGGAGGTTTATATGAATGATTAGAAAAGCTGTGGGTGCTATTGTATTTCAAGGGAGTGAGTTTTTATTAGTCCAAAAAATGAAAATTAGTGCTATTGGAAATGAACATATTGCTGATGGGGAGTGGGATTTTCCCAAAGGTGGGATTGAACAGAGTGACTGGGATTTACAGAGTGCTATTTTAAGGGAGTTAGAAGAAGAGACTGGTTCCACTGAGTATAGAATTATTAGGCAATTTGAAGAAAAGATATGCTTTTCCTTTGATGAAAACATTAAAGAGAAAACGGGATATGAAAAGCAAGAGACAACTATGTTTCTAATAGAATATTGTGGAGATCGGTCTGATTTGGAACCTAAAGACCATGAAATTGCAGAAGTAAAGTTTCTAACATATGAACAGGCTTTTAGAACCTTTACACATAAAGACACAAAGGAATATTTTAAGAAAATATTTAATGATTATGTTAACGACTGTGTTTTATGTAACCCTACCCTAGAACCAAATCAACAAGTTGTTTTCAGTAATGTATATTGTATGTTTTTACAGTTAGAACAATCAAAAGTGAAAAGAATTCAGTTAGAGGGAGCGGGATTAATTGTTCCTAGGAAACACCGAGAAACAGTTTTTGATCTGACACGGGAGGAATGGGAAGCTACATATGATTTGTTGAAACAAGTTAAGACTTATATTGATGAGAAATACCAACCACAAGGGTATAATGTAGGTTGGAATTGCGGAGAAGTTGGTGGGCAGCATCTATTTCACGCTCATTTGCATGTTCTTCCACGTTATAAGGGAGAGCCATTAGCTGGAAGAGGTATTCGCTATATGTTTAAAAGTGAACAAAACAAACAAAAGTGAAGAGGAGAGGATACCCCTCTCCTTTAAGTGAGTTACGGATTCCATATTCGGTTAATTGTTGTTCGTTTACCATCAATCGTTAACAAATGGACATCAGGGTTTGTTAACCTGTGGTAACGGGATTTCTTTTTAAAGTGGTCTAAAATTAGAGGAATGACACCACCATGAGAAACGATTACCGTGTTCTTTACATTACGCTTTTGAATGTCTTCAATAGCTTCAATTGATCGAGCCCTTTTATCTTGAGGTGATTTCCGATCAATGACTGATAGTTCAGTTTTGGAAAATTGTTCACGTAATTTTCCCATCCATGAAGAAAAGAGTTGTTGGTTCATAAGTCGCTCTGCTATCCGTCGATCAACTTCAATTGGCACATTGTTTTCTTTAGCGTAAGGTTCAATCGTCCCTACCGCGCGGATATATGGGCTAGAAATAATTCGGTTGACTTCATAGTTTTTGAAGAATTCAACTAAGTCTAATGCTTGTTGTTCGCCTAAAGTTGTTAATGGTGCTTCTGGATTTTGCCCTTCTGCTTTACAATGTCTGACAATGTAAATGTTTTTTGTCATGTCTTTCACCTCAAGATCACTAGTAGGAAGATTGCTACTATAGTAATAATTTATTAAAACTATTAAAATTCTGTTCAATGACTTCGCCCGTTTTCTATTAAATTAGTTGTTCGATGTTGTCCCATTTATAGATTAAAAGCTCTAAATCTTTACCTTGTATTGTAATTGTATCACCTTTAAAGAAAGAGGCTCCAAACGCTTCATAAAAGAATTTTGATTCATTACTATTTAATACTTCGACAAAGATGGTCCTATACCCAATCGCATTAAAGTGGGCGAATAAATCATTCATGAGTAATGTTCCAATCCCTTGTCCTTGAAAGGGTTTGAGAATATAAATGGACGTTAAGTCACCAGAGCCTTCAGTATCATTAGATACCCGCTTACCTCCACTAGCAAAACCTACAATGTTGCCTGAATCGTCCTCAGCTACAATAATGTACTGATTTTGAGCTGAAATATTGTTAATCCAAAGGTTAGTTCTTTTTTCATAAGTTAAGTTTTTCAAATATTCATCAGGTACAATACCTTTATAAGTTGTTCGCCAGCTATCGACATGAACTTTAGCAATGCCACTTGCATCTGAAACTGTTGCTTCACGTATATTCATCATATCCCACCTTGGTATGGTTTATTCGATAAGAGACGATAAAATCCCTTTTAAGTAGGATTTTAAAAAAAGACCCCTGATTAATCAGAGGCCTCCAAAAATTACTGAATAACTTTTGCGATATATTTTCTTTGTCTTGGTCCATCAAATTCACAGAAATATAATCCTTGCCAAGTGCCAAGTACTAGTTGTCCATTCTCAATAATTAATGTTTGAGCATGTCCGACAGTGCTCGTTTTCATATGAGCAGCCGTATTCCCTTCCATATGCTTGTCTTTAGGGTCTTCCCACGGGTAAACTTCGCGAAAGCGTCTTAACATATCTGTTTTAACATCAGGGTCTGCATTTTCATTTACAGTAAAGCCAGCTGTTGTATGCATGGAGGACACAACGATCATCCCTTCTTTAATCCCTTGTTCATGAATCCAGCTCTCAACTTGACTAGTAACGTCAATCATTTGATCGTGATCGTCTGTTTTAAGGTGAAACGTGTTCATCATGGCAATCTCTCCCTACAAATTGTTTAGTTCATCATAACATTTAAATAAAGTAAAATCCTATCGCAATAATGATATAAGCGCACATGAGAGTAAGCCCTTCAAACCAGTTTGTATCACCATCATTAATGATCATAATCGCTAAGAAAACAGAAAGCAGCATAGAAATGAGTGCTTCTGTTGGAAATACAAGTGGCATAGGGTTGGCGAACATAAAGGATAACAAGACTAAAATAGGTGTAACAAACATCGCAATCTGTAATGTTGAACCAACCGCGATTTCTACTGAGACATTAATTTTATTTTGTAAAGCCATGTAAATAGCTGCGATATTTTCAGCAAAGTTCCCGATAATCGCAACAATGATAATCCCGATAAATACTTCACTCCAGCCAAATGATTCAGCAACATCTTCAAACGTATCAACTAACTGGTCACTCACTAGTGCAACTGCGATTGCTGCTGTAGCTAAGATGATAATGGATTTCCATTTGCCCCATTCGGGTGTTTCGTGCTCTTTGTCACCATTTTCTTCTTTTTCAGCATAGACACCTCTATGGGTAACGAGTCTGAAAAATAAGGCAGCAAAGTAAAGCAGTATCATAATGATCGCGATCCCAGCGCTTAGCCATAATACTTCATCGTCACTAATTTTCTCAGCAAAAATGAACGGGAAGACGAATGAAACAACTACTGAAAACATAAGTAGCCCAAGGTTGTGACGAGCATCATAAATGTTAAATTGTTGTCTCTTATATTTAATACCACCAATGAAGAAAGATGAACCAGCTACAAGCAATAAATTACTAATAACAGCACCTGTCATAGCCGCTAATACAATATGTAAATACCCTGCAGCTAAGGCGAAAATTGAAATCGTTAATTCGACAGCATTACCAAATGTAACACTTAAAAGCCCACCAATTCGTGGTCCTGCTATAACAGATAAGCTATCAGTTGAGCGTCCAATATACGAGGCTAAGCCTAAAATCGTCACGCTATAAACACCGAACATCCAAGTTGAGTCCCAACCTAAAAATGTTCCAGCTGCAGATAATGGTACGCCAAGTAGTACAATGATGAAAAACACCTTATTCATATCTTTCCTGCCTTTCACAATGTTCTACTTTATAGGCTTATCGATTTTTAAAGAAATCATACAGCAATCTTACAGGGTTGGTATAAATTCATAGCCTTTTTAATTATTTTTTGGTTAAATGGGTAAAACAGAAATTATTAGTATTCATATTACAGTTATTCTAGGGGGCTTATATGGAGGCTATTGCTTTAGCGTTAGTGGTTAAGATCTTTGCTGCTTTTGTTGTGTTGTTATATTTCACCCCAACATTAATGGCGCTGAAACATAACCATGAACATAGGTCGTGGATTGTGTTATTGAACCTATTGATTGGTTGGACTATTTTAGGCTGGCTAATCATTTTAATTTGGTCGATCCGTGAGCAGTACTATATCACACAATAACAATGTATAAAATTAACAAAAAGCTACAACCCTTGTATAGAGTGGGCTAGAGCTTTTACTATTAACTTCTATTATTTGGTAGTTTGAAATCTATTGAGTTGTAAGTGTTCAGTATCCATAATGAGTGTCGGGGGTCAATAACATAGGAGGGTAATTCAAATATGTTAAGACCAGTATTATTAACATTAGCAGCAATCGTTGTATCTGCAGTGTTGGTTGTTGGACCTGTACAAGCAGATGAAAGTTCAAGTCCTTACGAAATAACTTATGAAGTTAAAAGTCAAAGTAACCAACAATCTCTAGGGTTTAATATTCAAGAGATTAATAGTTTCTTTGATCAATTAGAGTGGGACTTTAACTGGAACCAACAGCCGACAGAGCAAGAGGAAGTAAATGAACCGGCAGAACCGGTTGAAGAGCCTCAAGAACCAACAGAGGATGCTAATGAACCAGAACAAGAAACAGAAAATAACGAATCAAATCAAGAAGAAAGCACAAATGATGATTCGTCAAACTATGATGTTCATGAATTTGAACAACAAGTTGTAAGCTTAGTGAATGAAGAGAGAGAACAAAGAGGTTTACAACCGTTAGAGTTATCAGGAGAACTAAGTGATGTTGCCCGTGCGAAGTCACAGGATATGGCTGATCAAAACTATTTCAGTCACCAATCACCGACTTATGGTTCTCCATTTGATATGATGGACCATTATGGTGTTGATTATCGCACAGCAGGTGAAAACATTGCGATGGGTCAACGTTCACCTGAGGCAGTGATGCAAGGGTGGATGAATAGTGATGGTCACCGTGAAAACATTTTAAGTGATGATTTCACACACATTGGTGTAGGTTATGTTGAAGGAAATGGTTCAATTTATTGGACCCAAATGTTTAAAGCACAATAAAAGATACTCTATATAAAAAAACTTGCCAAGTAGAAATTGTTGAAGATAGAGGCGAGTTAGACTAATACAAGTGGGATGAATGATGTTCTCCTATCTTTGTAAAAAAGGCAGTCTCAGTTGAGGCTGCCTTTTAATTAATTATTATGAGCTAAACCAAACCCTAACTCTCACTAAATCTTGAATGGAGCCATCTTGTGCACTGCGTGAATAAACTTGTAACTCACCTAATGAACTAGTAGGTTCTTGGTCAAACTCAAGGTTATCTAAAAATTGACTATAAGATGGTGCTGCGTACCTTGCTGTGGTAAACGATTCTTCAATAACAACCGTTTCATTAGAATCGATTAAACGGTAAAGGACATTCGCTTCAAATGTCCGTGCAAATCCTTCAAGTAAAGCACCATCACGAATAATAGTACCAGGAAGGGGCAAAGTTACAACTATATTTTCTGACATTGATAAAGGTATGATGATTCGGACGCCTTCATAAATCGTATCAGCTGATATGCCAAATCTATTCATATTTGCTTGGAGAATGTTATCGATTGGAATGCCTGTTCTTTGAGAAATATCTGCTAATGTATCACCAGGTTCAACTTCATAAATGAAGACAGGTAGTAGTATTTGTTGGTTAACATCCATATAATCAGGGTTATGGATCGTTCGATTTATCCCAATAAGTAGTTCAGGTTCTAAAGAAAATCGATTCGATAAATAGCTAATTGTATCACCGTATTGAACAACATATAATGTTTCGGTCTCTGTCAGTAATGTTTTAGGTATGACTATTACTTGCCCGGGCTCCATCATATATAAATCAGTAAATGGTGGATATAATGCATTCGCTTCGACAATAGAATCAACATCACTTCCATATCGTTGTGATAGTTGATAAACAGAGTCACCTGGTCTTACAGTATGAATGATATGTGTTCCACGCCTAATCGTCACCTAAGATCACACTCCTTTTTTCAAGACCATTTTATGCTACATTTGTCCTAAGTATGAACTAAAAAAAAGCCTACACAATTATGTGCAGGCATTAGCTACTAAGAGTCACGGTCTTCTTTATCCTGTTTATGATGCTTGTCCATCTTAGGTATGAAGTCGTTTTCTTTAAGCTTATCGAAGCGTTCATCAAGATAAGACTTCATTTTATCTGCTTTTTCTTCTGTGAACACACCATACTCGACATATTTATCGATAATGACTTTGTGTTGTTCAAAAGCGTTGTGGTGTAGAGCTTCCATTTCAGCTAGTTGTTCTTCAGTCAGCTCTACATCTTCGTTTACTTCTTCTTCTGCACCCACTTGTGTTGTTAATATGCCGATTGATGCGAAAAGAACAAGAAGTGTTGAACCAAGTAATAAAGTAATTCTTTTTGCCATTTTAATCACCTCATCTGAAATTTTGTCATACTTTAACTTGTACTAATTTTTGAAAATCATACGTCCGTTATAAGACAAGGTTTAGGTTACATATGTTTTAAGAAGGGTATGTGTCGTATATGGGAGGGTTCATATGCTTAAAGATATTGATTGGTCTATAGTGTCATTTGTAGGAATTACAATGATTAAAGAATATTGGGTTTATTATCGCTTACCACATGTTCAGTATTGGAGTATGCAAGTGAAAATAGAAGACAGGAAATGAAGTAACCTCTCTTTAGAAACAAAAATAAGATATGCTATAATGTACTCGTGAAAGTATAGAAGGGGCATTAGCTCAGCTGGGAGAGCGTTGTGCTGGCAGCGCGAAGGTCGTCGGTTCGAGCCCGACATGCTCCATTATTGATTAATTAAAGCAAAAAGCTGGACCTTTATTATAATAATAAGGTCCAGCTTTTTTATTTTTGTCTAACTCCATTGATCATTTACGCTTTAATTTATTAGTTTCTTTAACTCATGCCAAACTAACTATGTTAATATATATGTAATAGTTGGAATTTTTTGAAAAAATGAGGTGGAACAGATGAATAAAAAAGGTGGTAGAAAAACTAGGCATGCTTTAGCACAACTGTCCAAAAGAGAAATGTGGGTTTGGGGAGCTGGTAGTTCACCTGGAATTATTTATAGTGGAATGAGCTTGACAAGGAGGATTACATGATACGCAAGATAAACTTTTTAAATGTAGAAAAGGTGTACAGGGGAGATGGAGTACAAACTTCGGCACTAAATGAAAACAATTTATCGTTTGATATCGGCGAATTCACATCTATTATTGGACCCTCTGGATCAGGTAAGTCGACCTTGCTGAGTTTGTTGGGGACGTTGGATCAACCGACAAACGGCAAAATCACTTATGATGATGAAGAGATTTTAAAGAAACGCAAAAATAAAATCGCCGATTTCCGCTTTGAAGAAATCGGGTTTATTTTTCAGCAGTTTCATTTGCTTCCTACACTCACGGCTATTGAAAATGTGTTAACTCCGTTGTTCTCAAGAAAAGTACCCTATAACAAGCAACAGCGGGCAAAAGAAGTGTTAGCACAAGTGGGATTAGAGGATAAGGTGAATTCGCTGCCCTCACAATTATCTGGTGGTCAACAACAACGAGTAGCGATTGCTCGTGCGATTGTGCACAAACCGAGCTGGCTACTGGCGGACGAACCAACTGGGAACCTCGACTCTGAAACTGGGGAACTCATCTTTGAGTTATTGAAGCAGTTGAATCAGGAGGAAGGGTGTGGGGTGATTTTTGTCACGCATGATGCAGCTCTAGCATCTAAAGCCAACCGAATCATTACAATGAAAGATGGATCCGTTCAATCGGATCAAGTGGGTGTTTCCTTATGATGCGATTTATTTGGCAGAATTGGTGGCGGAAGAAAGAACGACTGATTTTGTTATTAATTGGTGCGTTCATCATCAGTGCTGGGTTAACTTACTTAATTGGTCTTTCGGATTCGAATAGAGGAACCATCGTTGATTCCTTACAAAATCAGTGGAGTGCCTCTTATGATATTGTTGTTCGGCCAGAAGGTTCCCGTAGTGTAACGGAAGAAAAAGAATTGTTGGAACCCAACTATTTGAGCGGGCTAAATGGCGGAATCAGCGTGGATCAATATGAAGCGATCAAAGAAATATCTGGCATTGAGGTGGCAGCACCAATCGCCGTAATTGGGTATGCTGACTATGAAACAGATTTCGGGTCTGTCGAATTAGAGGAAGAAGGCATTTACCGAAAAACACAAACGGTTTCAGTCAATGATGGAATAGGAATTGAAGAAGAAATTAGCAGATACTACTTCCCTTATAATGTGTGGGACATTTTAGACAAGGGCTCTGAGTATGGCGTAGGCGCACCTAATTTCGACCTGAGCGTACATAATTTATCATTACTAGCAGGAATCGATCCAGAACAGGAAGCGAAATTGATTGGTCTTGATGAAGCCATCTTAGATCGGGGGTCAAGTCGGTTTTTTAAAGACACAGATGGTTACTATTTTAATGAAAATAAAGGGTATCACGAATTTCCTATTATCGTGAATAACCATGCGTTTGTCGATAAAACAGTTGATATCACATACGAACGACTGGATTTACCCATCAACGATCAGAACGCTGATGAATTGATGGAAGAGGTGAAAAACAGTGGCGGACAGGACTATTTACACACAGTAGATGGTTCTGAGCATCATCGATCCACCTATACCGGTGAAGAAGCTTTTCATGCTTTCATTAGTGAGATGACAGGGGTTGATTGGGAAACGGGTAAAGTGATTGAACACGAAGAACAATCTGAAGATGAGCCTGATGAAGCACAAACACAAGCCCAACAAGAAGGGGTCACAGGGATTGTGTTTCAATCCAGCCAGTTGAATTACGAGGAAATCGGAAGCCCTTATGCGAACCGTTGGCCTTATAGCTATCAGCTTGAACCAGTTCAAAACAGTGAGGATGTCATGGGAGCATACGCGAATCAGGAATCATTCCGGGAACCCGGTTTAGTAGCAGAAACGTATACAGAACTCCCTAGAATTAAGCCTGATTGGATCGGATTCTATGACTCCAGCCAGTTAACTATTTCACAGGATCCAACGAGTGAATTACCGATGGAAACATATCGACCAGCCTCGGCAGAATTGGTGATGGATGGTGACGGCCAACCTGTGAATCCCCCGCAACAATTGAAACCAAACGGGGATCCTTATAGCTTTTTAACGGATCCACCAGGTATGTTAACCACGATTGAAGCGGCTGAAGAACTGATTGGTCATGACGAACCGATATCAGCTATTCGAGTGAAAGTCACAGGTGTGACGGATATGGGTGAAGAGAGCCAAGAAATCTTAGAACAAGTCGCATCTGAGATTGAAAATCAAACCGGGTTAATCACTGACATTACATTAGGATCCTCTCCTCAACTGGCGCTCACATATGTGCCCGAAGTGAATGATCAAGAAGCACTTGGATGGCTCCAACAGCCCTGGGTCAATATTGGTTCATCCATTTCGATATTCCGCGAAACGAAGATGAGTTTTACAAGCATATTGGCCAGTGTAATGATTGTCGCTGTCGTATATGTATGGTCATCAGGGATCGTTTCCCTGTTAAGCCGGCGAAAGGAGTTTGCAGTTCTACTATCGATTGGCTGGCGGCCCTCGCAAATAAGTAAGTTATTATTGTTCGAATCCATCATCGTCGGTCTGTTTGTCGCACTCACGTCCTGGATGATGCTCGGATTTGTATACATGAATAGCGCCTCCAGTATCTCGATCGATCGGTTTGTGATGACCGGGTTATTCGGGTTCCTGATTTATCTGTTAGGAGCTGTCGTGCCGATTTGGATGACCAAACGCATTCGCCCGTATGAAGCCATCCAAAGTGGAGAGATCAGTAAAACAAGTAAACGAATGTTTCGAACCAGAGGCCTTCTTACCATGGCGTGGAGCCACTTTGTTGGGAAATGGAAGCGTAGTTTACTGTCCATTATTTCGATTGCATTACCGACTGCATTATTAGGACTGTTCCTATACATTACCTTTCAATTGAGGGGAGTCATGTATACCTCCTTATTGGGAGAATATGTCGCGCTGGAAGTCGGTCCGACCCATTATGTGGCGATTGTCATTTCTTTGATTATCGCGATTTTAACCACCGCTGAAATTATTTGGCAAAATGTCTCGGAACGGAGTGAAGAAATCTCGCTTTTACAAGCGATTGGCTGGAGGAGTAGTCGCATCCGAGGATTAA
Source organism: Alkalibacillus silvisoli (assembly GCF_039521975.1). NCBI lineage: Bacteria > Bacillati > Bacillota > Bacilli > Caryophanales > Bacillaceae > Alkalibacillus > Alkalibacillus silvisoli. Next base: position 28,415 of record NZ_BAAACZ010000002.1, read on the forward strand.
TATTAGCAGAAGGCATGTATAGCGGGCTTTGTGCATCGATTGTAAGTATGGTCGGTGTGGTCCTCACGATCTATGGGATCTATGGTGAATTTCCTATTGGAGAGCTTGGGTTCATCATATTAACCGGCTTGATACCAGTAGTAGTTGGGTTGATCGGAACCATTATACCGGCGGAGCGGGCAGTTCGTATTCTTCCGAATCAGGGCATACAAGGAAGTGTCTCGAATCGAAAAGTCATAGAAAAACGGATGAAATGGGGTCTTGGGGCAACGGCTATTGCTTTACTTGGCACATTCTTATTTGCGATGGTTCAAGTCGCTCCAAATATAGAGACCACCAGTAACGATCAAACGGATCACGAATCAGAATATTCCCCTACAGTGGGAGAAGTAAGTGAAAGGGAAGAGGAGGATGAGAGTGATGAGGTAACAGAGACGCAAAGTGAGACTGTGAGTTCTCAATACGAAGATTATCATTTAGTTTTAGAAGAGGGGCAAAACAGTCGGGAAGTAGGATATGGTGTACTCTCCTATTCCGTAGAGAGAACACACGAAGAAACTATCGAAGGAACTGATATGAAAAAAGTGACTATTGATTTTGAATTTGAGATTCTAGATAATAACATGGTTAAACTTAGACCAAAGAGGGATTTCTATCTAATGAATTCTGAAGAGAGATATCGACCGACAGAAGTTAATATAACAGAAGTAACCGGTTGGGAAGAGGAAGAATGGTTGAAAGGCATACGTGATGGAAAAATGGTAGGGACATTAACATTCGAAGTCCCTGCCAATACAGACGAAAACGGGTTATTATTTTTGAATTATAGTGATTATGGAAGAGGGATTTTTGTAGAATTTAATTAGTGATAGAGGAGAAAGTAATAACCACCTTTGTCCCCATGCCTTGCTTTGGTTAGAAATAGTTATTTGGTTCTTATTAAAAGAACCGATATTATCCTTTTAGTTAATAAAGGGAAAGGTATGTGTTTTCTTAAAGAAAAATATTGTTTTAAAGTTGCTTGAGAAAATATAATATATTGATTGTAACTTATAACAAAGTTCTATTAAAAAAAGTAACGTTTGACTAAAATAACCTCTTCGGACTTCAGTTTAAGCCCCTAGGAGGTTATTTTAGTTAAAAGATAAATTATCAGATTTAAAAATCATGATCAGAGAATGCCAGTTTGATATAAAATTTAAACCCATTCACTCATGACTTAATAACTATGTTAGTATATATTTAATAGTTAGAATTTTTAGATAAAAGAGGCGGGGTGAAAGTAGTGAATGAAGAGGGAGTGAAAAATGACCAAGCTTTAAAACAACCACCTAAAAAAGAGATGTGGGCTTGGGGTGTTGGGAGTTTTGGTACGTTTACGATCTGGACATTAATTGGTTCTTTTTTAACGTATTATTATACAGATGTAGCAGGATTAGCTGCCGGTGCAGTTGGGACGTTAATGTTAGTAGCTAGATTAATGGATGGTGTAACGGATTTAGGAATGGGGTCGTTTGTTGATAAGACAAGGTCGAAGCATGGAAGTGCCAGACCATGGCTTCTATGGATGGGTGTACCGTTAGGTGTGGCTACCGTTCTATTGTTTTCTGTGCCTGATTTAGGGGATACAGGTAAACTCGTTTACGCTTATGTGACTTATTTTTATTTATATTAGTTTATACATCTGTTACGATCCCTCATAAAACATTGATGGGCGTAATGACACAAGATCAACATAGTCGATCGTTGACGAACATTTATGCCCAAATCTTAATCTTGTCTGGTACGTTGTTAACGATGGTTATATCTGAGCCTTTAGCCCAAATCGTTGGGTGGACTGTTGTTGCTTCAATTTACGGTGTGATTGTCGTCATAGCTTTACTTATTACCTTTAAGAATGTTAAGGAACGAACAGAGTTGTCAACGTTAAGTGGTGAAGATGGTGTTGCAGCAAAAGAAGGTTTTAAAGCTCTGTTGAAAAATAAGTACTGGTGTAAGCGTCAAGTAAAAATGAACACTTTTTGCTAATTAATTCTGAACACTTTCTTCCTTAAATATGGAAGTTCGATTCTTCATTCGATGACTGTCTTCACCGTGAAATTGAATGACTTCTACCCGATGTAGTACCCTATCCAAAATGGCTGTGGTGATCCCTTGATCACCTAATAACTCGCCCCACTCACTTGGACCCTTATTTGAAGTTAATATAATCGAGGCTTTGTCATGTAAGTCATTGATGAGATGGAAAAAGAGATTAGCTTCTCTCTGATCCATCGCCATAAACATTAGGTCATCAATAATGACCAGATTAGCGTTTCTGATTCGTTTCATCCTAATTTGGGCTTTTCGTGTGAATTCTTCAGCTTTTAAATTCCTTATTAATTCTTCCATAGTTATAAACATGACCTGATACCCTTGATTAATCGCCTCAATCCCCAGTGCAGTGGCTAAATGGGTTTTACCGACACCCGCTGGTCCTAACAGGACCAAGTTATATAATTGATCTACCCAGGTTAACTCACTTAACTGTTTAATTTGCTTTTGACTTAAAGTTTGTTGCTCATTAAGGTTGAACATCTCAAGTGTTGTGTGGGCAGGAAATGCTGCCCACTTCAATTGTCGTTCAATTTGCTTTTCCTCACGTCTTTTTAGTTCATATGAAGCCATTTCTGTTAATAACTCACGATAAGTCCATTCTTTGGATTCGGCATATCGAATGAGATCAGGTAGGTATTCTGCTGTTTCTGCTAAACGTAGTGTCTTAAACTGTTTTTGTAATGGCTCTAAAGTCATTGTTATTTCACCGCCCCTTCAAGAACCTCAAGGTACGGATCCAAATCTCTTACTTCTGGTTTCATGTTGTCATAATTAGATTGTCCAGCTGACATCTGTTGTATGGCCATTTCTGTACTCTTAGTGGATTGTTGTTGCCTTATTAAATGGGTTAAGACATCTTTAAATTCCGAAGCACTATAAAAACGGCTTTTTACACATTCATTCAGAGCTTCAGCTCTTATGTTGGATGGAACATCCTTAACCGAATCTGAAATGATTTTTAACTGATCCCTCATGTATCGGGGATACTGTGTTTGAATTTCCATTAAATAACTCATAGCCTTGTCTTGATTTTGGAACGCTTCAGAAACAGTTTTCATATAGGCAGGTATACCTTTCGTTCGGTCTCGTTTGTGTTGTCTATCTTGAATGAGTTCTCCTTTTCCTTCACATAATTGATGCTCAGCGATAATAGGCCCACCCATAGATTCATGTATGCGAAGCTTCTGATCATCTGTTGCGTTCACATACACGCTATTGTGTTTATCATAAGTGCCTAATGGCACAGAATAACGATTGGACTCGTATAAAATAGTGTTGTCCTTACGTACGACTCTTGCTATACTTGAATTAATAGGTGAATGAATTATTTTCTTAGTAATCGGCTTAAGATGTTTCTTTTCGACGGAGAACACTTCTGCCGGTTTCTTTTTTATTGTATTATTCACTTTGCCGTTGCCTGTCCTCTCAAGCCACTCCCAACATTGTTCATTCCATTGTTCTATGTTTCTGAATACACGGTTCTTGGCAAAGTTTTGCTTAATAAACTTAACACTATTCTCCACTTTTCCTTTACTCTCTGGGTCAGCTTTACGACAAACATAAAGTTGGAACTTTCGTTCTCTATAATAGGTTTGAAATTCCTCGGTTAAAATAATATCGCCACCGTTTTCACTAACAACGATCAATGCATCTTGATCATAAACCATTTCTTCTGGTACCCCTCCAAAGTACTCAAAAGCATGTTCATGAGCTCGAATAACATCCTTTGTGGTGAAAGGTCGATCTAACCACTCTGCATACTTGTAACGAGAATGCGATAAAACAAAACAAATCACATATACTTTTTGAGTACGACCTTGAGTTGTTTTTTGTTTCGATTGTCCAAAATCCACTTGTATCTGTTTACCCATTGGTAACTCTGGAATCGCCTCGTAGGAACGAGGTGTCATCACTTTTGGAATGTTATATTTTTCTCTTAGTTCTTTAACATAACTTCGAACTGTACTTTCTCCGACCGACAGGTCTGCGAAACGTTCCTTCAACCAATCATGAACTTGAGCTCCAGAAAGATCAGGGTTTTCGCTTAACCAAGTATGAATTAATAACTCGTAATGATCCAACTTGCGTTTCCTTTTACGTGTAGAAGCCATCCACTCAGCCATTTCTTCTGGCGACTTTTCGAGATACTTATAAACTGTTGTTCGTGAAACACCTAATTTTCTTGCAATCCTCCTAATTTTGAATCCTTGTTTCTTCATTTGATAGATTTCCATAAACATTAGCCACTTTTCCACCTTTTTTCCCTCCTGCTGATAGATGATAAATCTATCATACTACGGAGAGTTATTTTTTGATTGAAAAGTGTTCATTTTTATTGAGCAAAAACTGTCTACTTTAGTTTAGCGTTTACAACTGGATCATTGTTACTTTATTTTGCGTCGTTTCTTATGCCATTATGGCCTTAATCCAAGGGGCAGGTATTTATTATGCAAACTGGATCATCGGAGATAGTTCGGTGTTTTCATTTATTGGTGCAGCGTTGATCTTGCCGATGATTTTAGGTTTATTATTCCTTGGACCACTAGTTAAAAAGTATGGTAAGAAAAACATCATTATTGTTGGTTCGTCAATATTAATAATTGGACAGTTAGTAAGAATGATTGAACCAGAAAACTTAACGATATTTCTAATCGGAACAGCGATTGTAGGGATCGGTTATATGCCAACAATTGCTTTTGTGTTTGCTTTAACTAATGAAACAATAGAATATGGTCAATATAAAACAGGCATTCGCTCTCCTGGCATTATTAATAGTGGAACAAGCTTTGGGATGAAAGTTGGAACAGGTGTTGGTATGGCATTGATTGGTTGGTTACTAGGCATGAGTGGCTACATTGGAACTGCAGATGCACAACCACAGATTGCTCTAAATATGATTCTAGCCTTAAATATATATATTCCACTTTTATTAGCGATTGTTCAAATAGTATTAATGTTATTTTATCGCCTAGATCGTGAGTACCCTAAAGTCATAGAGGAGTTGAAGAAGTAGTTTGTAAGTGTCACATAAGTTGAATACGATTAGAAATTTGAAACGATCCTTACATCAAGGGTCGTTTTTTATTGCTGAATTTTTAATTGATTAATTATATTAACCGTTACAACTTTAGCTAAGTTGCATTGAATAATATAGTAAGAAAAATAGTTTTAAATTATGAAAGTCAATGAAAAGGGTGGAAATAGAATGAGTTCAGGAAATTGTTGTCCCTCTGGAAGCACTACTGTCCAAGGCGTATTTAGAGCGTCAGAGGAGTGGTAGGCGATGAGTAGTTCATGTGGTAAGAGGGGTAATTTTAATTTAGAGCCGTTTATTATTGAGTCGTCTTTTTGTGGTAATTGGTCCTATCCTTGTACGGAAGCAGAGACGAGAAGGTTACTTTGGGAAAATGGTAATGAAAGTGGGACGCCGCCTAGTAATAATTTAGTCGAGCGAGTGGGTGGGACAATCACAGTCAATTATATTAGTGGTTGTGCGAATAGTTTAATAGTGATCGTAACGGATTCGGATGAGCAAGAGCACGTATTTGAAATTTCTGCTCCTGTAGGTCCATCTGTTACGAATCAGACGGGTAATGCTGTTAGTAAAACATTCGCAAGTGTTGAACGAGTTGAGATTGTTTGTCAGGATGAGAGCCTGAGTGGTTCGTGCTATGGGAAGTATTGTATTGATGTGAACTATTTAAGAGTGTGGGATTCTTTTGACTAAGAGAGGTCCTAAATATTGCTAAGTGTTTACGAAGTCGATTTTTTGTTCATTATGGTAGTATCCGTACTATAATAATAGTAGTAGAAGTTCATCAAGGAAGGAACGAGCTATATGATTAGAGCGATTTTACTCGTGACGATTATTTTTGGTGCACTATATTTGTTCCCTGTAGGCGGATTTTTCAGCCAAGAGTCTACTGATGAAGAACAAGTAGGTGAGGGTATAACATTAGAAGATGTCGTCGACGACTTTAAAGATAGAATGTCAGAAGCTGATTTTCAAGAGATGATTGGTTCAGTCGTTGAAACGTTTGATCACATTGCAGTTACACTTTCGCAAATAAGTCAGGGTGATCAGGAAGCATCTCCTGTGTTTAATCCAAGTCAACTAGATGGATATCAACCGGAAAGTCAAGTTGATACAGAAGACTTTACACCGCAAGAGTTTGAAAAGGAAGTGCACGCATTAGTTAATGAAGAGCGTGAAAAAGAAGGACTTGAACCTGTCGAGTTTTCCGAAGAGGCGAGTGTTGTTGCGCGTGAGAAATCGTATGATATGGCAGTTAACAACTACTTTGACCACCAATCACCAACTTATGGCTCTCCTTTTGAAATGATGGATGAATACGGTCTGCATTATATGGCAGCAGGTGAGAACATCGCGATGGGTCAGCGCTCACCAGAGCAAGTGATGGATGGGTGGATGAACAGCGATGGTCACAGAGCTAATATATTAAGCGATTCGTTTACTCATCTCGGTGTTGGCTATGTTCAAGATGGGCATCAAACGTATTGGACACAAATGTTTATAGGAAAGTAAAAAAGAGATACGAGTATATGTATCTCTTTTTGATTGTTATTCATTCGGTGGGAGCTTATAAGTAACATTCCCATCTTCATCGAGGAATTCAATTTTAGGAGTATCATGCTCGTCAACGACCATTCTAATGCGTTGGTTCCCTTTGCTGTCCATTAATTTAACTGAAACATCGCCTTTTCTGCTTTTCCCCATTTGTGCACGTGGAACATTACCTTCAAAAAGTTGTTTAGTAGCTTCATCTTTCTCATCATCAGAAAGGTTGGAGTTTTTTATTTCCTCATGTTGTTCGATTGTCTCTTTTAAGCTTTGTTCAGGTCGGTCATATACTGAAAAGCCGTAGTTTCGTTCACCATTGTTGTCGACATAACTCATTTGGACAACTTGATCTTGTTTATATTGGTCAAGAGTCAATGATGCACCAGCTTCGTAACTACCATCTTCTTTAATTTCATTTCCGTAGATTAAACCACCACATTCATCACCTTCTGAGTTGTAAAACATTAATCCAGAGATCGGATCATTTTGTCGATGGCCTGGTATAAAGTCGACACCATCCATAATAGCAGGCGGGATGTGATCTTGATTAAATAAAGAAAGCTTTACTTTTCCGTTTTTGTCGACAATATTTAATTGTTCGGCCTCGATTTTATTGAACTTTTTTGGCTCTTCGTTTTGAGACATGTCAATTCCCCCAAGATTTAGAATGTGTGTCTAGTTTAACATAATTATCCAACTAGGGAATGGGAAATTGAAAAGCAACTGGTATTTCCGAGTACTTTTCGTTATGAATCAATCATAGGTAACAGGATGTGAGAAGGGTAATCTTTATTTTGATATATAGTTTGGTTCGCAATGGTTGTCTCTGTAGTATTCTTTAAACTGTAACCTGTATTGGGGTTTACATCATACATCGGGAAATTACTAGATGAGATTTGAATTCGAATTCTGTGACCTTGTAAAAATTCAATACTAGTTGCCCAAAGGTCGATCTCAAATAAAGTAACGTCACCAGGCTTAAAATTCGGGTGTTGATGTTTCGCTCTAACAATACCTTCAGTAACGTTAATTGAAGTTCCGTCTGGTTGTACGTCAGTTAGTTTAACAGTGAAATCTGTATTAACGGCTTCAGATCTGGCATAAATATAGGCTTTTACGGGACCTGTTACTTCGACTGGCTGCTCTAGTGGTTCTGTTGTATAGATGAGAACATCATCTCTAGTTTCAATTTCATTTTGGGCTAATGGGCCGGTGTTTATTCCATGAATGAAAAGTGATGGCCCTCCTTTAGTTGGTACAGGTTGGTTAGGGTCATACTTAAATTGGTTGTAACTTTTATTTTCAGAAGGCTGATTAAAAGAGAGTCTGTTGTCATTTTGTAAATATAATGGTGTGTAATTCGTTCTTGCTAATGGCCATTCGTACTCAGACCGCCACTTATTACTTCCCATGACAAATAGTTTAATAGGAGCCTCTTCAATTACATTAGAACTTTTTCCTTTTAACCAATGATCAAACCATTTGATGTGTAAGGAAGTGACATCATCTTTACCTTCAATGTCGTCACCTGAACTGTGCAAACCAAAATATCTGTCACCAAAGTATGGTGAAAACACACCGTGTCCCCAAGGCCCGATGATTAACTTTTGGTTAGAGTTATTTTGAACTGTTTCAGTATAGTTATTAATTGTTGCATTTAAGAAGCAGTCGTACCAACCTGCCATGTGGAAACCAGGTGTTTGAACTGCATTGATGTCAGTGTGTTTTAGCGTATCACTAAATAGTTCATTGTTAATATAGTCAGTGTAAAGTTGTTGAATAGTTTCATGCTCCATAATCGGAGGCCATTCATCATATGGTGTATAACGATGCCATTCAAATATATGGTCTAAATCATGAGTTATTTTTTTCTCCGTTAGTTTGAATTGCTCTGCCGTTTGTTTTCTTTTTAAGTAGTCACTAGCGACGGAATCTAACATCCATGTCTGTAACTTAGCTAGTTCCACAGCGCCTTGACGTTCTGAGAATTCTTCAGCAATGTTATGTCCTGTAAAAGCAGGGAAGATTGCTTTTAGTGACGGTGGTTGACTCATCGCGGCGAACATTTGGGTAAACCCGTAATAAGACAAACCAAATAAGCCAACGTGACCATTACTAAAATCTAACGAGGCTGCCCACTCGACGCTATCATAACCGTCATTAAATTCTTGATTAAACGGTTGGAATTCTCCTTCTGAAGCGAAGCGGCCACGAACATCTTGTATGATGACTACGTATCCTTGTTCTACTAATCGAAGTGGGTCGATGTAGCGATGTGAGAAGTTTGGTAAGTTTTTATTATAAGGCAAACGACTAAGTAAAGTTGGGAATTGTCCAGGTTGATTGGGACGATATATATTGGCATATAGTGTTACACCATCTCTTAACTTACAGGAAACATCCTTTTCAATGATGACTTGTGACATAAGTAACATTCCTTTCTTAAATTTTTTTATAGAAAAGAGGTTGGGATAGGAGGTTTGGAGAGCTATGAAAACACGAACAATTAGATTTTTAGATTAATTGATCAGTCGCTTAGCGGAATCAAAATGCGTAGACTCCTGTGGGAGCAAAGGCCAGGGTGAGACCCCGCAGTGCGTAGCACGAGGAGGCTCATCAGCCGCCCACGGAAAGCGAAGCATTTTGATGGAGCGGATCTAAAAGTAAAACCCGAACGAAGTTATAAGTGATTTCGTTCGGGTTTTGCGTTTAAACAATTAGTTCCGTCTCATCCCCTTGTTATATTAAAAGGGGAGGTTTAGCTTTCTAGCATTTCATCAATGTGGTCTTGATTGTTATCGATCCACTCTTGTGCAACTTCTTCTTCATCTGCACCATCTTCAATCTCAACAATCATAGCCTCTACATCATCAATTGGAATGCTCCAATTTGATAGAAACTCATAAACTTCTGGATGATCATTAGCTAGTTCACTATTAGTTACAACGTGAACTGAAGACTGTTCGAAGTAATCAGCTGCTGGCTCTTCAACAATTTTAAGATCAAATTCATTAAACATAGTGTGTGGTCTCCAACCATAGAAAATGACTGGTTCTTCGTTATTCATCATGCGCTGCGCTTGTGCAATCATTCCACCTTCAGAAGAATTAACTTGTTCAAAGTCTAAGTCATAAGCTTCGATGAATTCATCGATCGTCTCTGTAACACTAGCACCGTCTTCGATACCGTAGATTTCGTTTCCGAACATATCTTCGTTACCTTTTAAATCTTCTACAGTTTCAATGTCATCTACGTACGTTGGAACAACTAAACCTGCATCTGCATTGTCATAGCTTGTGGCAACATTTTCAACAGAATCTTCATACTCATCAAAGTAGATTTCGTGAACAGGCATCCAAGAATCCATGAAAATATCAATGTCTCCACGTGATAAGCCCATGAAAGTAGAGCTTACGTCTGCTTGTGTCTCTTCAATCTCATAACCCATATCTTCAAGTACTAGTTTTGCTACTTTTGTTGGAGGAACTGTACTTGTCCAAGGTGTTACACCAAATGTTAGTGTGCCTTTTTCTTCAACTTCTGCTGAATCTCCGTTACTGTCTTGATCTTCACCGTTTCCGCATGCTGCTAACGCAACAAGTGCAAGAGCAGTTAGTGTAATAAATAATTTCTTCATGAATAACTCTCCTTTAAATAGCTTGATTAAGATTTATTATTTTGACCTTGTCCAATTCCTTGTGTAATACGGTCTAAAATAATCGCTAATACAACAATTCCTAAACCACCGACTAAGCCGAGCCCAATATTCACTCGAGAAATCGCCTGTAATACTGTAGCACCTAAACCTGGTGCACCGATCATCGATGCGATTACGGCCATCGATAGTGATAGCATGATGGTTTGGTTTACACCAGCCATGATGCTTGGCACTGCCAGTGGTAGTTGGACTTTAAAGAGTAATTGTTTTGAAGTTGAACCGAACGCTTTTGATGCTTCGATTACTTCTTTAGGTACGTGTCTAATGCCTAAGTTTGTCATTCTTACAGCTGGTGGCGCTGCGAAAATAAATGTTGCAATTACTGCAGATACTCCACCTAAACCGAAAAGAAGTACGGCTGGAATTAAATAGACGAAACTTGGTAAAGTCTGCATAAAGTCTAATGTTGGTCTTACAATACTTTGTACTCGATCATTCATAGCACTTAATATACCAACTGGAATACCAACAAGTAATGAGACGAATGTTGATACAATAACAATTGATAACGTGTGCATAGACTCTTCCCATATGTCAACAGAGCCAATAAACAACATGCCTAAAAAGGTGAAAATAGCTAGTCCTTTCCCACCTACGCGCCAAGAGAGTATGACTAGTAATAGTGTGAATAGCTCTGGCGGTACGAATAGTAAGACATCAGTGACGAGATCGACAAAGGCGTTTAGCACTGCCCCAATTGAGTCGAATGCATTTCCGAATGTTGGTAAAAACCAATCATCTACAAACGTATTTGTCCATTGTTCTAAAGGTAAATCAAAATAATTCATTAATTACTCACCTCGTCTTTCTCTTTTCCTAGGACGAGTCCAGATAGAATAGAAACGCGTGAGATAATACCAACTAGTTTTTCACTTGGATCTAATACGACAATCGGATATTTTGTATCTGCTGCAATTCCGATTAAATCGTTTAGTGGTGTTGTTGGAGTAGTTGTATGAACGTCTTGTTTTAAAACTTCCTCCATTGGAATATCTTCATTATAAGAACGAATCGCATCATCAATTGTTAATAACCCTTTATAATGGTCATCACGATCTACAACAAAAATACTTGAAGCTCCAACATCCTCCATCTTCTTAATTGCTGTTCTAGGACCACCTTTATAAGTAGTTAAGACTTCAGGTCGACGCATCACTTGTTCAGCGTCTAATACTTTAGAGCGATCAACATCTTTTACGAAGTTACTAACATATTCGTTTGCAGGATTCTCTAATATTTCTTCTGATGTACCGACCTGAACAATTTGACCGTCTTTCATTATTGCAATGCGATCACCAAGCTTTAATGCTTCATCTAGGTCGTGAGTGATGAACAGGACAGTTTTCCCTAGCCTTTTTTGCAGTCTTAATAATTCATCTTGCATATCTTTGCGGATGAGAGGGTCAAGAGCGCTGAAAGCTTCGTCCATTAATAGGATGTCAGTGTCATTAGCTAATGCTCTAGCAAGCCCTACACGTTGTTGCATACCACCACTTAATTGGCTTGGAAAGCTTTCTTCATAACCTTTTAATCCAACATCCTCGATTGATTTTTGAGCTGTTTTCTCACGTTCTTCTTTACTTATACCTTGAATTTCTAATCCATAAGCTACATTACCGATCACGTTACGGTGAGGGAATAGGCCAAAATTCTGAAATACCATCCCTAACTTTTTCCTGCGTGCTTCAATAAGCTCATCTTTATTCATGCTAGTAATTTCATCATCATCTATGAATACTTGACCAGAAGTTGGTTCAATCAATCGATTCACTAGACGAATTAGAGTTGATTTACCACTTCCTGATAATCCCATAATGACGAAGAACTCACCAGCTTTAACATCGAAGTTAGCTTGATTAACCCCTACAGTATTCCCGGTTTCTGCTAGAATGTCATCTTTAGTTGACCCTTTGTCTAAACGGTCTAAAGCTTGCTTTGTATTTGGTCCAAATATTTTGGTTAGTTGATTAACTTTTATTTTGCTCATAAACAGTCTCCTTTTTATGGCAGGGAAGAATCTGAAATCAGTAGTTATCTTCGTCTGATCCCAATTGTTCTTCCAACTTGTTTCGGTTTGTCTAAATGTTCATGTTTCGAGTAGATTGTGTTAATGTTTTCCTGAATTGGAGGTAGGAATGGGGCAGGCTTACCTGCATTTGTATCGATTCCCATTAACATTTGTTCACTTGTTGCGATTACTTCTTGTTGTTCATTAAACATTGAAAATATAACGTGTAAACGCTTAGCGTCATGATCAATTATTTGTATTGAAATAGATAGTTCTTCACCTTCATGTGCTTCTTTTAAATAGCAAAGATGTGTCTCCAGTGTGAAAATAGTATATGCTTCATTTGTCATAACTTCTTGGGTTAGGCCAATGTGTTCTATGAATGCATCAACCGAATGGCTAAATACACGAGCGTAATCCGCATCATTCATATGACCGTTATAATCAACCCATTCAGCACGTACATAATCTTGATAATGAAATTGCTTTAACATATTATCACCTCTTTATGGCCAGTAATCTTCAACTAAATCCATTAGTTTCACTAGAAATTCGTTGCGTTTTCTTTCTAGTTCTGCAACAGAACGTTCACCTGCGTGTGATTCACAACCATTAATGACACATTCCTTTAATTCATCTGTTAATTCTGGTGCTTCTAATTTAGTCCAAGGTAGTTTTAAAGCAGGGCCAAATTGTTCTAACATGTGACGCATGCCTTGTTCACCACCAGCTAAGTGAAACGTCATGAAAGGCCCCATTTGTGCCCAACGAAGACCAGCACCATAAGTGATTGCTTTGTCGACTTCCTCTGTTGTTGCGATTCCATCATTAACAAGGTGAAGAGCTTCGCGCCAAAGAGCTTCCATTAGACGATCAGCGATAAAACCTTCAATTTCCTTCTCGATTATCATCGGTTTCATATTAGCTAATTCATAGATTTGATAAGCTTTGTTAATAGTATTTTGAGTTGTTGCTTCACCTCCAACAATTTCTACTAGTGGAAGTAAATAAACTGGGTTGAATGGGTGAGCAACTACAAGCTGTTCTGGATTGTCCATTTTCTCTTGTAAAATAGTCGGCTTAAGTCCTGAAGTGCTTGAGGCGATAATTGCATCTTGCTTTGCGTGTTGATCAATATCAGCTAATACTTGTTGCTTTAACTCGATTCGCTCAGGCACATTCTCTTGGATTAAATCAGCCTCCTTTACAGCTTCTTTAATACTGGATACGAAAGTTAATCGGTTTTGGTCTGCTTCTGGATGAAGTCCAACTTGTTCAACTGAATCCCAAGCATTATTGATGATTTGTGTTGTACGCGTTTTTGCACCTTCTACTGGGTCATAGGCAACAACATCAAATCCGTTGGCTAGAAAACGAATAATCCAACCATTCCCAATTACACCAGTTCCGATTACTGCTACTTTTCTTGGTGATTGAGTCCATGCTGTCATAGATTAATTACCTCCGTTAGGTTGAAGTAAGTTGAACTGCTCACGTGCTTCTTGAGGTGTCATTAATTCAATGTTATTGCTGTGTAATTGCTTAACAGCTTGGTCAACAAGTTGTTCATTTGTTGCTAGAACACCTTTTTTAAGAAAAATGTTATCTTCAAGGCCAACTCGAACATTGCCTCCTAATAAAGCCGTTTGTGTAACCATAGGTAGTTGCATACGACCGATACCAAACGCTGAGAAATAAGCATTTTCTGGAATACGGCTTTTCATATATGAAATGGTTTCCACATCCGCCTCAGCCCCCCAAGGAATACCTAGGCAGAACTGATACATTGGATCATCAGCAATTAAACCCTCAGCCACAAGTTGGTTAGCAAATCGTAAATGACCTGTATCAAAACATTCTAATTCAGGCTTAACGCCACTTTGTTTAACAAGTGTAGCTTGTTCTCTTAACCAATCTGTTGGACTCATGTAAATCATGTTTCCGAAATTTGTGCTCCCGCAATCTAATGTGCACATTTCAGGAAGTAATTCTCCAACTGGTTTATGGCGTTCTTTGGGTGTTTGTATATCTGTTCCCTCACCACCTGCTGCGGGTGTATCAAGACTTGGGATAAAATCTCCACCACCACCAGAAGTAATATTGATAATCACATCTGTTTCAGATTCACGAATACGATCAACAATTTCACGATAGTGCTCAATGTTATGGCTAATACCGCCAGTCTTTGGATCACGTGCATGGACGTGGGCGATAGTAGCTCCTGCCTTTGCTGATTCGATAGCAGACTCAGCAATTTCTTTTGGTGTTACTGGAACATTAGGGTTCTTTTCAACTGTATCACCAGCGCCAGTGACGGCAGCTGTTAGCATAACTTTGTTAGTCATTATAAAATCCTCCTCATGTTAAGTTAAATTTTGTATTTTTGCTGTACCATCCGGACGGTTTGAAACTCTGTAAAGTACTGTACCATCCAGACGGTTTTTAATCAACAGCAATTTAGGAGTTTTTTAAATTATTTGGCAGTGAAAAAGTACTTAAGTGTTGTAATAGTAGGGGATGAGAGGAATGCAAAAAATCCACTACAATTTGTAGTGGACTTGTGAAATTGGGGGATTATTCTTTTGGGTCTGAAGTAAAATACATATCTTGTAACCATTCGTGTAATCGTTTATAGACTTGTTTCTTTTGTTCAGGTTCGATTTGATAAATCTCAAATAGCTCTGAAAGCCATATGCCATCTGTTGCTAATCTTATAATTGTAGCATCTATAGGGTCTAGCCCATCGTTTTCTATGTTTGATTGCCATTCTTCATATGCTATGTTAAGAGGTTTTAGCAACTCAGGTTTAACCGCTTTAGCGGCTAATAATCCTGAATGCATGTCCTTATTAGGATAACCTTGGTTAAAGGTGACATTAAGGAAAGCTCTAGTCCACTTCCCTTTATCTAATGGGTCATGCTCTACATTATTAGTGATTTTTTCACGATAGTTATGTGCTAGATGTTCAACCATACCTTCTACCAGTGCTTCTTTTGAGGGAAAGTGGTAAAGTAGACCGCCTTTACTGATACCAGCCTCTTTTGCGACAGATTCAAGAGTTAAATTAAAAATTCCTTTATCACTTACAATTTTAGAAGCGGAGTTTAAGATTTCAATTTTTCTAGAGTTTTTGCTCATCATATATCCCTCTTTTATTTCCGAAAATAGAACTATCTATGTATATACTATACTACCTAGACGGTATAGTTTCAATTATGAATTAGTATATTTTTCACAAATCCACTCTACTACTTCTGGTAAATCTTCAAATGATTGTTTGGCTTTGTCGTATTGATTAGAAACGATGATGCTTGTAAGCTTTGCTGCGTTTCCAGCTTCGATATCGACTTCACGATCACCAATCATATAACTTTTATCGACAGTGATATTATATTTTTTAATTAATGCTTCTAACATTCCTGGCTTAGGCTTACGGCAAGGGCAATTTTCACTCGGGTCATGAGTACATGCTTGTACTTCCTTGATCACTGCACCCGCTTCATCAAATTCTTTTTGCATATGTTGATGGATTTCATCTAACATTTTTTCACTCATATACCCTAAACCAACACCACCTTGGTTAGTCACCACAAAAACATCGTAGCCACAAGTATTAAGTTTAGCAACTGCTTCTTTTACACCCGGTAGAAAGAAGAAGTCCTTAGGTTTATTGACGAATCGCACGCGAGTCGATTTCACTTCATTTATTACTCCATCACGATCAAGAAATACTGCTTTGTTCATTTGAATTCTCCTTATTACTTTCTAAGTCATCATCATATTACCAATTAACTTAATCCCACTTTACAAAAAATAACTCTTTCATTATGATAACATGTTTCAAATAATTTATTTTTAGATCAATTTAAAGTTATAGGCACTTGATTTCCTTACTAGGCATACATTGTTGTATGACTGATTTTGATTTGGAAGGAGTGCGCAAGTGTGTCATATTATAATTATTATGATGAAAATGATAGACAGTGGTTTGGCTTCCCATTTATGGGAGGAGGAATGTTCGGTCCACCTCCAGTACCACCTGGTGGGATAAAAGGACCAGATGGCCAACCAGGTCCTGGGTTTCAACCAGGATTCCCTGGACAACAGCCAGGCTCTACTCCAGGGATTGGCGGCCCACCAGCATCACCACCGCCATCATTTATACCACCACAACAACCGCAAATTGGATTACAAGCGGTAGACCCAGGCGCCATTCGAGGTTGTCTATATCGTTACACTTACTTGTGGTTAGATAATAGACAGCGTTTTTGGTTTTATCCAACCTATGTAGGGAGAAGGTCAGTATCAGGCTATCGTTGGACTGGGTTCTTCTGGGTTTATTATGGTGTTGATTTAGAGCGAATCAATTCTTTTCAATGTTATTAAGAAAGAGCTTGGGACAAAATAGTTGTCATAATAAAAAATCCGAACGATTCATCGCAAATGAATGCGTTCGGATTTTTGTACTTTGATATCACTGCATCAAAAAGGTCTGAACGCTGATAAAAGGGTACTGAGCGCTGATAAATTGAGCCTGAGCGCTGATAAATGCTCATCTATCTTAGTATTTTAAATGAATGCCTAATCATCAAATACTAAGCAGATTTAGCGGTCAACCATTAATAGCCAGACTCATCTTTTTTTAGTAAATCAAGCATTGAAAAATCATAATTTTTTAAGTCTCTTTCAGCTGGGCCTTCAATTACTTCACCTTTAAATGAGTAACGTGAACCATGGCACGGGCAATCCCACGTGTTTTCAGCATCATTCCAATTGACTTCACACCCAGCATGAGTACACGTTGTATCTACAATGTATACAGTATCATCTTCGTCTTTAAACGCTCCTTTTCGTTGACCATTCATTAAAAAGGTTGTGGCCTCACCTTTATTAAGGTCTGAAACTTTATTTTTCGGGAATTCAAGCTTTCCTTTTAGTAAATGTTTAGTTAAATCAAAATTCTCAACGAAAAATTTCTTCAAGCTAGGGTCTGCATTAAACCGAGATGGTTTGTAGACTTCTTCATATGGGTTTGACTTACCTAGTACTTTATCAACCATTAATTTTGCTGCAGCAGTACTATTGGTCATGCCCCATTTACGATAGCCTGTAGCGATTAGAACACGAGGTTCATCTTTCGTTACAGGACCAACATATGGCAGTTTATCTAAAGTGACTAAATCTTGAGTTGACCAGCGATATTCAATTGGTTGGTTACCAAAGATTTGTTCCTTTGACCGTTTCAAGTTTAAATAATGCTTATGCAGATTCTTCCCTTGTCCAACTTTATGGCTTTCACCACTAAATAAAATGTATTCTTTATTGTTAATCATTGCCTTTCTTATTGACATAGTTGGTTGATCAACGCTTAAATACATTCCACCGGGGTAAGGGTCATCATTTTGAAAAGCAATTACATAAGCTCTTTCAGCATGGAGCTTTCCTGAGTATAAGCCTTTTCCTTCATAAAAAGGGAAGTGTGAACAAGATAATACATAGTTAGCTTCAATTTTATGCCCTTCTCGTGTCATGACAGTAGCTGAATTATCATTAGATTCGACGTTAACAGCTACTGTATTCTCAAATATAGTCACACCCTTTTCTTGAATGACTTTAACAAGCTTACTTAAATATTTTGTCGGGTTAAATTGGTATTGATCTTTCATGTAAAGTGCATTTTCAATTTCGATATTAAAGGGTATTGATTCAGTTACTTTTCCGTTAATATTTAGATTTTGGTAGGCTTGATATTCGGTTTCAATCTTATTTGCGTATTCACCTGAAGTTGAAAATAGGTATGCATCATGTGTTTCCCAGTCACAACTAATTTGCTCATCTTGAATAATTTGTTCGAATAAATTCATCGCATCTTTGTTCGCTTCGAAATACCCACGGGCGATTTGGTAATTAAAATGTTTAATCAATTCATCGTAAATAAGATTATGCTGTGCTGTTACTTTTGCTGTTGTATGTAAGGTCGTCCCTTTTACGAGATGTCCAGCATCTATTAAAGTTACATTAGTACCAGTTTTTGTTAGTAAATAGGCAGCTGTAACACCTGTAATACCACCCCCAACGATGACAACATCTGTTTTATGATCTTTTGATAATGCTTTGTGCTGAGTCATATCTAACGATTCTTTCCATACTGGTTTTGATTCATTAGGTAAACCATCCATAGTTAACAACCTCCATTACCGTCCTCCATACAGTTTTTACTAAAAGGTAAAGGGTATACATGTGATTAAATTATTTTGAAATAGAATATGCCACTTACTTTTATTTGTGGGGAAAAAGTCCTTATTTTTGGTAGATTTTTCATAAAAGATATCGTAAAATTAAAACAATAGTGATTAAATTTGGATATTGGGTACAAAATGAGGGAACGTTTTCTTGGGGGGCTCTATAACGTGATTAGTAATCAGTTATATAATCAAGTATTAATGAGCGGTTTAGATAGTATGGTGTTTGTAATGAGGGTTGAGGAAGAGTATAACTTCTATTATGAATTCTTAAATGATTTGGCGATGGATAAGGCAAATTTAACAGGGGAAGTAATCGGAAAGGAATTGCGCGATGTACTTTCTTATGAGCAATCGGTTTACTTACATAAGAAGTATACTGAAGCTGTAAAAGCAAATAGTGCGATTACGTATGAAGATTTATTTCATTCAAATAGTAAAAATGGGTATATTACTGAAACGAAATTAACACCGCTTTTTAATGAACAGGGGAATTGTTCGCATATTGTAGCTGTAGTTCGTGATATAACTGATGTTAAAAAGGCTGAGAAAACGAGGGAAGATTCTAAGAAAAGGCTAGAAACAAGTAAACAGCGCTATAAATCTTTGTTTTTAGAGAATGCAGATGCGATCTTCTCAGTTGATTATAACGGGAGATTAGTCGAATTGAATAATGCTTTTGAGTTGTTATTTGGCTATAAGCGTGAAGACTTAATTAATCAAGTAGCGTTTAAATTTGTGAATTCGCAGTTGAAAAGAAAGTTAAAGAAACATTTCGTTCAAACTTTGCGAAAAGAACCTCAAAACTTTGAGGTTAACACTCATAACGGTAACGGAGATGAAATGGACCTAGATGTGACTATGACTCCAATTGTAATGGAAGGTAAAGTGACTGGGGTGTATGTCATCATTAAAGATATGACAGAACAAAGAAATGCAGAACGAACTTTGTCCAAAAATGAAGAACGCTTCCGCATGATTGCTGAAAGCTCTCATGATCTAATCACGTTAGTGGATGGACAGGGAGTCATCTCATATGCTTCACCTTCTTATCGTCACGTGTTAGGTTATTTCCCAGAACATTATATTGGTCAGTCTTTATTACACAATTTGCATGAAGAAGACTTTAATACAGTATTAGATGCTTTTGAACGTGCTAAAGAACTAGGAAGTCCGATTTCATTGGAATTTCGTCAATACCATCAGGAAAAAGAGTGGCTGTGGTTTGAGTTACAAGCAAAGCCAATTTATGCTGATGATGGTCAATTTCATCAAATGGTTGTTGTAACCCGTAATATATCAGAGCGTAAGGCTTATGAGGAACAGTTGAAATTATTTGCTTATCATGACCCTTTAACTGAATTACCTAATCGGAGACTTTTCCAATCAAACTTAATTAAGCACATAGCGGATTATCAAAAGGGCGAAAAAGGCTTTGCTGTCATGATGTTAGATATTGATAATTTTAAATCGATTAATGATGAATTTGGTCATGATATTGGAGATCAAGTGATTAAAGAATTTGGTCGTAGAATTCAAGATAGTTTACGAGAGTCTGATTTTGTAGCTAGGCTAGGTGGAGATGAGTTTATTGCTTTGTTGACTAACATTAACTCAAAGCAAGACGCATTAGAAGTCATTCATAGAATTCAAAGAGTGATAGAAGATGAGTGGGATGTTAGTGGTGAAGAGTTAGAAGTTACAACAAGTATTGGTGTAGCACTTCCTGATTCAAGCATGGTATCTGATGAAGAGTTGATTAAATTTGCTGATAGCGCATTATATGAAGCGAAATCATCGGGGAAAGATACATATCAATTGACAACAATCGTATAATCATAGGAAGATTGTAATAAAGGCGGTTTCTTTATAGGCCGTCTTTCATTTATGTGAAGATGGGAGTGTTTGTCTTGTTACCTACATTACTTGGCATTATCGGTGTATTATTTATTTTTACGTTGATTGTAACTTTAAAAATAGCTAAAAATAACGACCGACAGATTAAAGAATATGAGAGTCAGGGGATAGGTGCAGATGAAGAATTGGAGAGGTCACAACAATATGAACAAGAGTCGTTACGTAGAAACATTCCGAATTTAGCTATTATATACATAGTCTTGTTCGTACTTGTATTTATTGGAGCTATAATCATTTTAACTATTATGTAAACTGTAATAATTGTAATAAACTATTAACCCGAACGTAAATTATAAAAGCACTTTTATATGTTATCTTATAGTTAAGAGCTCGTAAATATCTCCCTATAAATATTTGAAAAATAAGCAAGCGATTATTTCGCTTGCTTATTTTTATTGTTTAATACCTTCATAAGTTGTGTGTGATATTTTTTGGAGACAAGAATGTATAAAAAGTCCCCTGCTTTAATTTCAGTATCCCCATAAGGTGTAACCAATTCGTCTCCTCTTACAATAGCTGCAATGGAGGATTTGGTCGGGAAGTCGATCTCATGCAACCTCTTACCAACTATCGCATTATCACGATTTGTTTGGAATTGAACGACTTCTGCATTTGCTTTCGCAATAGAAATCAATTCAATCGAATGGTGAGGTGTGTCTTTTGCAGGTCCCATTAAACCTAAATGTTTTGCCACATTAGATATAGTTGAACCTTGAACTAATGCAGAGGTTAAGACAACGAAGAAAATGATGTTAAAAAATTGATCAGCACCATCAATCCCAGCAACAATTGGGAAGGTTGCCAATACAATCGGAACCGCACCTCTTAAGCCTGCCCAAGAAATGAAGAGTCGCTCTTTTAAGGTGTACTTCATTTTGATCGTTGATAAAAAGACAGCTATAGGTCTTGCTACAAAAATAAGAACTAATGAAATAAGTATACCTGCAAAAATATTCGATAACTGAAATACCTGCTCAGGGAATGCCAATAGCCCTAATATAATAAACATCATGATTTGAGCAGTCCAAGCAATTCCTTCGTTAAATTGGAAGATCGAGTGTCGATAAGTCAACTCTGAATTACCAATGACTAAAGCCGCAACATAAACAGCAAGAAACCCACTTGCATCAATAAATGATGCTGTGCTATATGTAACGAAGGCAAACGATACTGCGAGTATGGGATATAGTCCACTTGATTCAAGATTGATTTTATTAATGGCCTTATAAGCCAATTTTCCAATCGCTAGTCCGAGAACTAAACCAATTCCCATCTGCCAGAAAAAGGATGGTATCAACATCCACAGGTTCGATTCATCACTAATGATCAACTCAATAAACATAACAGTTAAAAATACAGCCATGGGATCGTTCGTCCCTGATTCGGCTTCAAGGGTTGCCCCCATCTTCGCTTTAATATTCCGTTCTTTTAAAGTAGCAAATACAGCAGCTGCATCTGTGGAGCCCACAATTGCACCAAATAGTAATGCTTCTAACCACGTCACATCAAGGATTAAGTAAACAGCTGACCCTGTAATTATTGCGGTGAAAAGTACACCTGCAGTGGCGAGGGAAATCGAGGGGATAGCTACAGAACGAACAGTGCTCCATTTCGTTTGTAAACCACCTTCAAACAAAATAATAATAAGTGCAAGAATACCGATGAATTGAGCTAACTCAACATCATCGAAATATATAATACCAAGTCCATCACTACCAACTGCCATACCAACTGCTATAAAGAGGACAAGAGCGGGTAGTCCTAATCGGCTAGAGAATTTAGCAGCGACGATTCCGCTTAGTAATAGAAATGCCACTAAGAAAATTAATCCGTCATTTCCGAATGTTTCAACAAGCATCATTTCCCCCCTTATTAATTTATTTCTTTTTCAATTTTATCATAAATACTTTTATTTAGTTATTAATTTGATTTTTAAGTAGTGTTTGTGAATTTTATACACATTTGAGCTATTAGGTGCTGTTTTAGAGAGGAGCCAAAATATATGGCGTTTGAAGGCTAATCTCGAGTATTGAAGTGGTCACTTCTTGTTTTTACTTTAATTAATGCTAAGATAGCGTAAAGGTGGTGATTGAGATGATTCGTTCTTACTTGTTCTTAATTATTACGGTTGTCATTTTTTCCGCCAATTTGTTAGTTGGAAAGGCGATTAGTGAATTGCCACCAATTACGATTACATTCTTTCGCTGTTTAATCGCTGTCATGATTGTTCTTCCTTTTGCTAGAAAACAATTAAAGTGGCATAACCATGTTTTAATAGAGCACTGGAAACCACTGTTAGGATTTGCTTTAACAGGTGTTGTTTCATTTAATGTATTAGTTTATTTAGCGTTAAATTATACAACGGCAATTAACGCAGGTATTGTAGAAGCGTCAACGCCTATGTTTGCATTAATTTTAGGTTACTTTTTCTTGAAGGAACGCTTAACTAAAAAACAGATTACAGGTATGATGGTCTCTTTTATAGGGGCTGTTTGGGTATTATCAAACGGATCTTTAGAAATGTTAATGTCGCTACAGTTCAATACGGGTGATTTAATTATGTTGTTGGCCGTATTGGTATGGGCGATTTATTCGTTATTAGTTAAACAATACAATCACAACTTCCCAATTTATAGCGGTATGGCTGCGATGTTAAGTTTAGGTGTGGTCATCTTGTTTCCTATGATGTTGATCGAATGGTATGTAGTTGGTTTTCCATTTAATTATATTGAATTAAGCCATTGGTTAGGACTACTTTTTTTAGGTGTCTTTCCATCCTTTATTGCATTAATGCTTTGGAATTTAGCTGTTGCAGATATAGGGCCATCACTTTCAAGTGTGTTTTTGAACTTATTGCCCGTATTTACAACGATAGGTGCCATTTTATTTTTAGACGAAAGCTTATTAGTCGCACATATTTTTGGTGGTTTATTAGTTATAATGGGTGTGTTATTAGTTAATATGAATCTTAAAAATATTAAATACTTTAGAAAACGTAAACGAGTAGAGTGAAGAAAAGAATCAGAGTTAAAGGATAAACAGTCGTTAAAAATAATTGACACTATGACCCGACCGGAATCAAAATGCTTAAATTTCCTCGGGAAAACATTATCAGCGTTAGACCATTTTGATGTAGTGCGAAATCTAACGCAAATAATCCGAACGAGCTCATGAGTGATGAATCGTTCGGATTTACTGTTATTACAACTGATTATTTGTTTTATTTACTAGCTTTTTGTAGTTTGTGAATCATTTGTAATGATTTACCTGTACCGATTGCAACGCATTCTAATGGGTTTTCAGCAATATGAACGGGTACATCTACCTCGCTTGATAACCAATCAGACATGCCTTTTAGAAGTGCGCCACCACCTGTTACAGTAATACCTTGATCGACAATATCACCACTTAATTCTGGTGGACAGTTTTCAAGTGTTGACTTAATAGCTTCGAGAATATTTTCTAATGGTTCACGAATAGCTTCTTGAATTTCTTTGGAATCAAGCGTAATTGTCTTAGGTAAACCTGCTACTAAGTCACGACCTCTTACTTCAATGATGACAGGTTCATGTTCCACTAATGCGTAACCAATTTCCATTTTAATCGTTTCAGCTGTTCGTTCTCCGATTAATACGTTATAATTTTTGCGCACGTACTGAATTATGGCTGAGTCGATATGATCACCACCAACACGAACTGACTGTGCTGATACGACTCCACCAAATGAAATGATTGCAACTTCACTTGTTCCACCACCAATATCAACAACAACGTTAGAAACTGGCTCATCTACTGGTAATCCAGCTCCAATTGCCGCTGCTAATGGCTCCTCGATGATGTGTACATGCTTAGCTCCGTACTCTTTGACAGCATTTTCGATGGCACGACGTTCAACAGATGTCGACCCTGTTGGTGCACAAATAATAACATTAGGTTTACGCATGGAAACACCAACACGTTTACTTACTTTTTTAAGCATTTCGCTTAACATTTGTGCTGTTACTTCGTAGTCAGCAATTACACCATCTTTTAACGGACGGATCGATGTAATATTAGCAGGCGTTTTACCAATCATATCTTTAGCTTCATGCCCAACAGCTAGTACATTTCCGGTCTTTGAGTCAACTGCAACAACAGATGGTTCGTTAAATACAACACCTTTGCTCTTACTATATATTAATAAGTTTGCAGTACCTAAGTCTATTCCAATTTCTGCATTTGCAAACATTGTGATGCCTCCATATCTATATGTGTGTGTTTATATTATCTATACAATTCGTAAGTTTATCACGATTTTTGGTTAATTGAGGTTAAAAATTTTTGACAAAAAAATTACAGAGGACTGAACCTCTGTAATAATGATGGTTATTTCTTCTTGCTTTCTAATAAGTTTGCAAGAGTTGATGCATCATATTTCTCTATTTTACGACCTTCGTAATTGTTAATACCAATTTTCTTAAGCTCAGATACGTACCAACCTTTAGTACCAACGTACATGTATAGCCCTCCTTTAGTTTTACCCTAAAAAGTATGCAAAAGATATTTTACCATCAAACCTTTACATAAAAAAGAGTAATATATAGAATTTATAAGGAAATTTATCTTTTAATTCGGTATAATGGAGATGAATAACTCCAAAAGTTATCATAACATTTGATTTGAAAAAAGCAAACATTTAATATAGAAAGGTTTTTAGATGTCATATAAATCATTAAACGAGATTAAAGGAAGATTAGAGAAGCTTGGAACGTATGAACTGAATGAGGACAGATTTGTTCAGATTGCGGATTCAGCACTTGAATATGAAAAGCCAGTTGATCGCCTATTAAATGGGTATCAAAATTTACTTAGTGAAGTTTCTAATCAAATGGGGAAGATGGATGAACATATGGGGATTAAGCCCTCTTGTCAAATGGGGTGTGCATTTTGTTGTTATTTCCCTATTATTGTAACAAGGCTTGAGGCGAAAATGATAATTCGTGCGATCGAACAGATGGAACCAGATGAGAAGCTTGCACTTCAATCACACTTGAAGGATTATTTTAAAAAACATGAAGAGAAGATTGATTATTGTACGTCGTTAGATTTTGAACATGAAGACACAAAATTTGACTATATGAAAGAGCAATTACCATGTCCGTTATTAAATACA
The DNA here is from genome assembly GCF_039521975.1 of Alkalibacillus silvisoli. Taxonomy (NCBI): domain Bacteria; kingdom Bacillati; phylum Bacillota; class Bacilli; order Caryophanales; family Bacillaceae; genus Alkalibacillus; species Alkalibacillus silvisoli. The sequence continues at coordinate 54,131 of NZ_BAAACZ010000002.1, forward strand.
GAAACAAATACATGTATGGCATATGAGTGGCGACCATTGCCATGTCGAACCTATGTTAATTATTTGAACCCGAAAATATGTGAAGATCAATTGGTCCCAGAAGAAACGGTAAGCTTTGAGTTTTTATATGAAGATTATATGAGTAATTTAAATCAAGTTGCCAAGGAAGTTGCATACGAAGATAATGAATTGTTGGATTATCCTGAGGACATTTTTGAATATAATTATTTACCTGTATTTTTAAAACAATGGATCAATAGGGGAGGCTAAAGGTGAAGAAAGGGGTCATTATTTTTACTGTTATTGTGTTAACAATTGTGGGTGCATTGATCTATTCTGAGGTACAAAAATTGACAACAATTGAAGAAGCGGTTACCGAAGACATAAATGGGTCATATACTTTTATGAGTGTTGAAGCCAGGTCTTATGTTGATGAAGGATATCCAAACTTCACTGCTTCTATTTCAGCTATTGAAGATGAAGAGTTAATTGATCCTTTATTAAGTGAGTTATCAACTATTGAACTTAAAGAGAATGAAGATGTTAGATTAATTGAACCTAAGTATTACATTGGTACAACGATCAGAGACCAAGAGAGTGATGATTATTATAGTCAAAAGAGCGTAAATGTTTACTTTAAAGAAGAGCATGTACGAATTAACGGTCAAACTTATGACATACGTGATGATTCTAATCCGGTTGAAATATTTGAGGAGTGGATTGAGCAATTTGAACTTGAATGGGAAGAAGTCTGAGTCCTCATAAAAGAAAAGGCTCTGTTAAAGCTTAGTGTAGAGTATTAAAAAGGTTGCTCTAAGTTGTTTTATTGTGATGATCGAAGGTGGCGACTTCTGATCGACTAACATTTAGTCCTTCCGCTAAAATCTTAAAACGTCGTGTTTCCACCACGTCCTGTGTAAGTACGTCCTGTGGCAGGCGTCGATATTAGATCGTCCGGGTCGTCAACAGGAATAGCACGAGTCTCTGAAGACCCCTAAAGGCCACGCTTTTGGGCAGAGAGATGCACCTAACAACGGACTTTAACAAAGCGAAAGAAAAAAGAGGTTGCTGGGGCAAAAGACTTTTCCCAGTAACCTCTTTTATGTTTAAAGTCAGTAATGATACAACCTGAACCTCTTACTAAGCTACGACTCTGTTCTTTAGAGCTTACTAATCGCGGATTTCCTAATTGTTACTGATCACTTAATGTTTCAACAAGTACTAAACGCTTATCATCAACTGGTTTGACTTTTGAATCGGTTAACCACATTGCTGACATACCAAGTTGTAGTGCTGGGGCGATTTCATTCATGAAATTATCGCCAACTGATAATACCTGGTTAGGAGATATGTTATAACGTTTTAACACACCTTCAAAATGCTCTTTCGTATAGACCGGCTTACGGGCCCAAGAGATCAATTCAACAAAATATTTGTCCAACTCTAAAAACTGTAACAAGCGCTTAGCATCTTCTTCATCACTGTTGGTACATACAATTAACGTATGGTCTTGATAGATTGTGTCTAAATAATCTTTTAAACCTGGTGTTTGGTTTAGATAGCCATCAAGTTCAGCCATTTGTTCTTTTGTTTTATTATAGGATTGTTGAATAGTCTCGACTGTGATGCCGAAATGGCGTGCAATCGCATATGGTGGCCACCAACCATCACCAATTGGAACCCAGTTAACAAAGTCAAAATCACTTGCTTTAATCTGATTAGGTGTATTTTCAACTTGTATAACTTCATCGTCCCAATTACGAGCTTCTGTTAATTCTTCTGTAAACGGATCCCAAGTCCAAATTAAATCACGCTGTCCATCATAAATCTTCCCAATTTGTACAGGGTGGTTACCTTCTAAAATTTGATGATAGATCATTTCGAATTGCTTTTGTTGTTCTGAGGGAAGGTAAGCTTTTAAGTTCTCTGTATGTAATTTAAAGTGCTCAGTTCCTTCATATAAAGTTCCGTCAAGGTCAAAAATAACAACATCATGCTGTTCTAAAAATTGTTTATTCATACTTTCACCCTTCCTTGTTAAAGTCTAGCTCAAAAGATGATGAACTATACTTTAACCCCTTTATCTCTATATGTTAAGACTTTTAAATTATTTTATCACAGTTAGCTTTAAACTACTATTTTTAGTCAATTTCATGTAAAATATACATAGAATACAACCACCGAAAGGAAAGTCAGCATGCGAACGATATGGACATTTACATATGCAATCAGTTTCTTGTTTTATGCGGCTATAAAGCTCCGACAATTAAAACGAAAGAGCACATTTGAGCAACAAGAATTAATACATAAAGTCCCTAAACAATTCGGCAGACAAGTTGTTAAAAAGTCTGGTTCAAAGGTAATTGTTAAAGGAGAAGAGAATATACCTGAAGGGTCTTTCTTACTTGTTAGTAATCATCAAGGCAACTTTGATATATTTACATTGTTAGGCTATTTTAAAAAGCCATTTGGTTTCATTGCGAAAATTGAATTAAACCGAATTCCGGTAGCTCGCCCGTGGATGGAGTATATGGGGTGTCTATTTCTAGACCGTCATGATCGAAGGCAATCAGTCGAAACGTTTAAACGTGGCATTGAACTACTACGTTCTGGTTATAATATTGCGATTTTCCCTGAGGGTACCCGAACTAAAAGCGGTCAAATGGATGAATTTAAAGAAGGAAGTTTTTCATTAGCTAGAAAAGCGGGAGTACCTGTATTGCCAATCATGATTAATGGTACATATAAAGCAATGGAGGGAAATGATAATAAGATTAAGCCTGAAACTTTTCATTTGACGATTTGTGAACCCATTTTACCAGAAGAGTATAGTGACATGAGCTTAGAAGAGCTATCTGAAGAAACGAAAAAGCGAATCCAACGAGCTCTTGACGAAAGCGATGGAACTGAAATCAAGAGAGATAAACAATTGGCTTAAAGTAATAGTTTGTTTTAGACTAAAAAGACAAGGGGTATAGTTAACGAAGTGCGAATATGTAAGGTGTAGGTGATTATGATGGTGAAAGTTTTATTTGTTTGTTTAGGTAATATTTGTCGTTCTCCGATGGCTGAGGCGGTATTTCAGGATTTAGTTCATAATAAAGGATTAGAAGAAAAATTTGTTGTAGATTCAGCGGGTACAGGTGATTACCATGTTGGTTCATCACCACATAAAGGGACTGTTGAAAAGCTTAAGGAAAATGGTATTAATGCAAATGGCCTGACAGCAAGGCAAATTAGTCGAGAGGATTTTGATCATTTTGATTATATAATTGCTATGGATGATGATAATATAGAGGCAATAAACATCCTTGAAACAGAAGAACATCAGGCTGAAATCATTAAACTATTAGATTACAATCAGAATTCTCAAGTGAAGAATGTCCCTGATCCTTATTTTACAGGTGATTTTGATAAAACTTATGAGTTAGTCTCACAAGCATGTAAGAATTTATTAGATGATATTAGAAGCAAAAAAGAGCTCTAAAATTGGAGGTAATACAATGCGCTTATGGCAAAAAGGGGTAGTATTTGGAGCGCTTATTGGTTTTTTAATCACATTATTTAAGCGAGAAGAACGTCAGTATGTTTTTGATCAATCGAAACAAGCTATTGAACAAGTAAAGTGTATTTATCATCACCCAACACAATCGGTACACCAATTAAGAGTTCGGCTTAGTGATGTCACCTCAGGTGTTGATCAGTTTGTCAATCAATTAGATCAAATTGAAAAGAAGTTAAGTGAGAGAACTGAAGACAAATTAAACCAGTAGGTGAACATTTGTGATATTTGAAAAAAAGTTTTGGAAAGAGTTGTTTCACCGTTTTTCAGCTGATGAAGTCCCTCAATTGGCAGCCAGCTTATCTTATTTTTTCTTATTATCACTTCTACCTTTTATGATTTTCTTATTGACTTTAGTTGGATTTATGCCGATAAATCAAGAACAAGTTTTTCAAATGGTAGACACTTACTTCCCACCTGATGCAATTGGTTTAGTTCGTGATAATATCGATCATTTAATGGACCAACGTAATGGTGGCCTATTATCACTTGGTTTAATCGGAACTATTTGGTCAGCGTCAATTGGTGTGAATGGTTTAATTAGAGCATTCAACCGTGCGTATGAGATTGAAGAAATTCGTTCAGGTTTTGTCATACGTGGAATTGCGATTGGGTTGACGATTTTAATGGTATTAGTAATCGCAGTTGCGTTAGTTTTACCGGTGTTTGGCCGACTCATCGGTGAATTCATATTCTCTTTTTTCGGTGTGACAGAACAATTCTTATCGATATGGGAATCGATGAGATGGGCAGTATCAGCTTTCGTTATGATATTTGTTTTAACGATCCTTTACATTTTGGCTCCAAGTAGGAAGATTACACTTGTTCATGCCATCCCAGGTGCGATTATTGCAACAGTTGGTTGGCAAGTTATTTCATTAGGATTTTCTTTTTATGTTGAGAACTTTGGCCAATATTCAGCGACTTATGGAAGTTTAGCTGGTGTGATTGTCCTTATGATATGGCTATTTTTATCTGGAATGATGATTATTATTGGCGGTGAAATAAACGCGATTTTAAACAAATATAAAGGGCGATTATTTACAAAGTAAGGGCTGTTCCTAGTTAGTCATTTTTATGACTATTAGGACAGCCCTTTTGTTTAGCTTATTGTTTTTGGTCTGTTCATCATCATGAGTAGTAAAACGACACTAATAAAAACTACAATTACATAAAAGAAAGAGACATTAGGGAATAGGTCAATAAAACTTCCACCAAATAATGGACCTGCTATGCTTCCTAAACTAAACATAACGCCACATAATATATTCCCAGCTGGAAGTAACGCTTTTGGTAAGAGATCTGTCATAAATGAAATTCCTAAAGAGTAAAGGGAGCCGACTAACATACCCGCAATGGTAAACGTGATGATCAGTCCAGCTATAGATTGTTCTAAAAATGTCGAGATCCAAAAAGTAATCGCTCCACCTGTTAAGACAAAGGTTAATACTTTATGTCTACCAATACGATCACTTAATATGCCTAGTGGTATTTGTGAAATGAGACTACCAAAAGCAAAGAACGGAATAATAAATGAAATAATAGCAACTTCATGTCCAAGTCTCATTGCATAAACTGGGAAGTTACTGTGTAAAGCTGTCTCTAAAAAACCATAAGTAAAAGGGGCTAATAAAGCAATCCATGCGTATTTAAAAGCGCCTTTAAAGCGAGATGTCGTTTTAGTTGTCGTCACTTGAATGTCATCATCTAATACTGGGAAATCATTTTTAACTAAAAAGATTAAAGACCAAACAATTAGACATAAAACTGAGCTTAAAATGAAAGGTAATGATGGGTTGATCTCAACTAATGGTGTCATTAAAGGCCCGATTGTAAATCCAAATCCAAATGATAGACCGTAAATGGCAATCGAGCGACCACGTTTATAATCTGGTGTCGTAGTTGTAATCCAAGTCTGTGTTCCGAAGTGGATAATATTATCACCAACACCAATTAATAAACGTAAAATGAACCAGAACCAGATTGAGTCCCAAATGGTAAAAAAGAATAGTGATGAAAAAACTAAAATGCCACCAACTATGATGACTGGTTTATACCCAAACTTTCTTAATGGCGGTTCAAGGAATGGTGATATGATCAAAATCCCGATGTATAAAGCAGTTGCATGTAATCCATTTATTGTTGAAGAGACGCCTTGCTCTTCTAATAAAACAGCGATTAAAGGGAGTAACATGCCTTGTGAGAAACCAGAAATGGCGACTAATGTCACTAAAATGATAAAACGTCCACGCGCTTGGACCATGATCTCTCACCCCAATCAAGTCAAGTTGGTGTAATTGTACCTTAAAGTCATGTTAAAATGAAAGTTGACAGATTAGCATAAAGGAGCGCTTGAAATGAAATTTAATGTAACAGAACAACACATAACATCTGATTTAGAATTTGATCAATTAACCATATCAGGTGATGAAACAGAAGGTTATAGACCTTTTCAATTAATGGTTTCTTCATTAGCAGGGTGTAGTGCGCTTGTTTATAAACGCATTTTAGCAAAACAACAAATTGAATTTGATGAAATGACTATTGAAGCTGAAGTTAAACGTAGTGACGATGCGGTGAATAAAATTGAGAAAGTTAATTTACACTTTAAAGTAGTTGGAACTAATTTAAATCAAGAAAAGCTACAAAAAAGCTTAAATACAGCTTCTAAAAATTGTTCAATGGTTCAATCTGTTACTCAGGCGATTGACGTTGAAGAGACTGTAGAAGCTATTAACAAGGGGTAGTGTCATGTCAGAACAGCATAATTTAGAAACAGTGCGAACACGATTAGCGAATTTATTAGAGCAAATTGAATCTCTTGACCCAGAAAAGTTAACAATTGAGGATATTGACCGCTATATTAGCTTATTAAATGAGATGGAAGAAAAATTAAATAAATAACTTGTTCAACCCCCGCATAAAAATCTTATGAAGGGGGTTGATTTTTTAAATTATATATTTTACCATGATAAAGTATTAACGTGATATCGAGATAAAATGAAAAAGGGGGAGAAAGATCAATGGAACTGCAATATATTGTTATAATCTCTGTTTTAATCATGACTATTTTAAGTTTACTTAAAGTCAATGTACTTTTGGCCATTGTGATATCTGCCATGACGGCAGGGTTTATGGCTGGGTTATCATTTGGGGATTTAGTTGGTGTATTTACAGAAAGTATGGCTGGTGGGGCTAATACGGCACTTAGTTATGTTTTATTAGGTGGCTTTGCGATTGCGATTGCATTTACGGGAATTACAAAAGGGTTTGTTCAATTCCTAAGAAGAGCCATCAAAGGTAGACGAGGTGTAATTCTTGGTGTGATTGTCATCATAGCCTCGTTATCACAAAACGTGATTCCAGTGCATATTGCGTTTATTCCGATTTTAATTCCACCTCTAATAGCATTATTTGATCGGATTCAACTTGACCGCCGAGCTGTTGCAACTGCGCTAACATTTGGACTAAAAGCACCTTATATAATGGTCCCACTTGGTTTCGGATTAATTTTCCAAGGGATTATACGAGATAATATGTCAGAGAATGGGATTGATATTGCCTTATCTGATGTAACGCTTGCGATGTTAGCTCCTGGACTAGGTATGGCACTTGGTTTAATTATAGCTCTAACGATTACTTACCGTAAGAAGCGTGATTACAGTCAAATAGAACCTGAAAGTGAGCCAAGTTCAATTGAAGAAGTTGATGACTCCCCCTTTGTATTTGAACGTAAACACTTGATGACAATTATTGCGATTATTGCAGCATTAGCCGTCCAAATTATAACAGAGGAAATGGTGCTAGGTGCTTTAACAGGTTTGATTTTAATGTTCCTTTTAGTAGCTGTTCCATATAGGCAAATTGAAGATGTTATGAGTCGTGGTATTAGCATGATGGGAATGATTGCTTTTATTATGTTAACGGCCTCAGGGTTTGCTGGTGTTCTTGAAGAAACAGGATCAGTTGAGGCATTAGTGAATGCATCTTCAGGCTTGTTAGAGGGTAATCAACTATTTATAGCGTTTATTTTATTACTAGTTGGATTAGTGATCACAATGGGAATTGGAACTTCTTTCGGTACGATACCAATTTTGGCTGTATTATATGTTCCAATTGCTACAGCGGCAGGCTTTTCACCAATGGCGATTGCTGTATTAATAGGAACTGCTGGTGCCTTAGGTGATGCTGGTAGTCCAGCTTCAGATAGTACGCTTGGACCAACAGCTGGTTTAAATGTTGATGGCAAGCATAATCACATTTGGGATACATGTGTCCCAACGTTCTTACACTTTAACATTCCAATCTTTATTTTCGGCTTATTTACATCAGTTATGCTATAAAATGAAATTTAAGCCTCTACCTTTTTAGGTGGAGGCTTCTTATTTACCTATGCCTTCCATTTATATTTTATCGAATGATGATTCATATTAAGTATATAGATCAGTACTTGGGAGGCTTATGATGAAAAAGATAATGTTAATAATCTTAAGTGTAGTCTTTATATTTTCAAATATTCCATCTGAAGCGGTTTCTAATGAATCGTATGGCTATGGTTATAAAAAGAAGTACGATGAAAACCCTCCTGACTTAGGGTTTTATGGACCCTTAATAGAGGAGTATAATGGTGTTTACTTAGGTGATGAGGAAAATCGCATGGTTTATCTAACTTTTGATAGTGGTTATGAACAAGGCTATACAGAGCAAATTTTAGATGTACTTGAGGAAAAAGATGTACCTGCTACTTTCTTTCTAACAGGACATTATGTTGAAGACCAACCAGAATTGGTGAAGCGAAAAGTAAATGATGGACATATTATTGGGAATCACTCAGATGATCATTTGGATTATACTAAAATAAGTGATGAAAAAATAAAAGAGGACTTAAAAAGTCTAGATGAAAAAATAATGAACACAACGGACCAGGAAGGTGTGCAATTTTTCCGTCCAGCGAAAGGGGTTTTTAGCGAACGAACATTACAGTTAACCGACGAGTTAGGTTATACGAATGTATTTTGGACTGTAGCATTAGTCGACTGGAATAAAGATGAAAACAAAGGATGGCAGCACTCTTTTGATGAGTTGTTAAAGCAAGTCCACCCTGGAGCGGTTATCTTACTCCATGCTGTTACAGAGGACAATGCTGAAGCGCTTGGTTATTTAATTGATGAATTACGTGAACGAGATTATGAATTTGGTTCATTAGATGATTTAGTATGGCATCATTCAGTTCCTATTGGGTAAAAACTTTGCTAAAAGACCTGCTTAAGTTGTAAACTAAAAGTATTAATCCGCGCTTGACTAAAAAGGGAGAGGAAAGTATGTGGAAAGAGTATTACCATGCAGCAGGCATCTATGATTTTGATTATACTTTACAACGTTTAAACATGGATCCACTCATTAATGTGAACATGAAAGAAAGATGGGTGGATGTACCTGTTCGATTAAATCATGAAGAGCAATGTGTTGTTCGTGTTAAAGGGGAAGGTACAACTGAGAAGCCCGTTTTTTCAGTTATGTCAGATTATGATGAAGACCAAGATATTATTTTTGAACATATTCGCAATTTGTTTCAATGGGACAGAGACTTACAGGATGTCTTAGATTTCTTTGAAGAATCTGATTTAGCACGACTGTTTTACATTGATCCAGGGACACCAATTGTAAGGGACTTCCACTTGTATGACTCGCTAATGAAGGTAATTATTCATCAGCAGCTTAATATGAAATTCGCCTATACATTAACAACTCGCTTTGTTCAAAAGTTTGGCGAACAAAGCGATGGGGCTTGGTTTTATCCAAATCCTGAAACTGTTGCGAAATTAGATTATCAAGATTTAAGAGGGCTTCAATTTAGTCAGCGTAAAGCTGAATATATCATTGATACATCAAGATTAATTGCAAATGGTGAATTAGATTTACAGAGCCTTTCGAAAAAGTCTAATGATCAAGTGATGAAAGAGTTAGGTAAGGTTAGAGGTGTTGGCCCTTGGACTGTACAAAACTGGTTATTATTTGCACTAGGGCGGGAAGATTTATTCCCAGCAGCTGATATTGGCATTCAAAATGCACTAAAAAAAGTTTGGACTCGTGAAGAAAAGCCAAAGAAAGATGAGATTGAGAAAGCTGCACAAAAGTGGTCACCTTACAGAAGTTATGCAGCGCTTACGTTATGGAGAAGTATTGAAGGGTAATGTTGTGTCTTATTTAAAATTCTAACTCATTCGCTCTCTTATTCATTGTTTATAAGAGAGAGCGAATGAGTTTTATTTATGTTTTGCTTGAAGCTATAAGGCTCTATACTAAAGGCTCTAATAAATATGTTGGATTAGGAAAAAATTCTGAAAGGCTTGGTTCCGAGTAATCGTTACCGGCCGGAAAGTGAAGCATTTTGATGTAGCGACATTAAGGGACACACACCAGAAGATATAACAAGAATCAACTAGCATTATAGCTTACTACTCAAAAGGGCTTTCGTCTGAGTCCATATATTGTTCTATGTTTTTAAAGTAAACAGAAGACCCACCATTTACAACATCTAATCCTTCTTTTGAAATGACAACTCCGGTGAATGTATCTCCATAAAAAGTGACTTTCCCGTTTGGGGCAATAATGACACCATCTAGTTCAGACCAATTCGAATCAATTGATACATTCCCTTTAGAAACAATTATAAAGTTTTCTGGATTGTTATTGCCAACATGAATATTCAAGTCTGAAGGTGAGAATATTTTAGAATCATCATCTAAGGTTAAAGTGTTCTCATAGTCATTCTGATAAAACCATTGCTCCTCTTTAAGTGAGGGGATATGGATATTAGGGTGATCAGGTAGTTGCTCCTCATCGAATTCACCTGTCTTTATATTGTTATGATCAGGGTTGTCTGATGTAATGTCACCGCCAATATATATTTGCTCAGCATTAATGTCACCAGCCCAGTTATTAAAAGTTACATCACCACTAATATGGACACTCGATGCGTTAATAACACTACTACTATTGAAAGTGACATTACCATCGATAAAAACATGTTCTCCATTAACTGTCGCTCCACCATTATTTAAATAAACATCACCTTTAATATTAACTAACTCTGTTACTCCAGCTTCTCCAAGACTAGTACTTGTTGGGAAGTTTACCTCTTGCCCTTCTTTATCAATATAAATGGTATTGACTGATATGTGATTAGCAGTTGAAAAGTTTAAATCCGTTTCATTGTTATTGATTATCATTTGACCGTCACGATCACCAGATATACTAGCTGAACCATTAACTGAGATATTACCACTATAAATAAAAACTTTCTCATCACTTAAATAGGAATAAAAATCATCAACGTGTGATGGTAAGGATAGCTGAATATCTTTAACCCTCTCTCTTTCCACTTTTGGTTCAATGGTCGTATTAATTTGATATTCATGGTCTTGTTGATTTTTCATCGTGAAATTCACGTTTAGTGGGTCTTTATAACTAAATGTTTTACATTCATGTATAGGTATCTCGTTAATTTCTAAGTTAACTTCGTATTGTTGGATTCTTTGGAGGTCTTCTTTACATAAAGCATAATCGCCTATTTCTTCTTGATGTTTCTGTCGAATTTGGGTGATAATGAAGTTAGAATCTTGTCTTAAATCAGCGTGAGAAATAGAAGTTTCGCTATATTGAAACGTATTGGTTAATACATTAAATGCTAAAATACTAATGATTGAAACTAAGACTAAAGACGCAAGAACTTCTATTAAGGTTACACCGCTTTCATCGCTATAGTATTTATTGACCATGAGAACATCACCATAAATTAAATATTTTTTGAAAGGAACATCATAAATGAAAAGCCATATAAAGCTAATGAGGAGCAATCAAGGTTTTACATTAATCGAGATCTTAGGTGCTATAACGATTCTTAGCATTGTACTTATATCATTTATCGGTTTCTTTTCTCAATCTATTATACTATCAAGCAAGGTAGAAGACGAGCTTACAGCTATAAATATTGCTGAAAGTGTATTAAGTGAGATAAAAGATGACCCTTCAGAGGTCGAAAGTTACAATGGCAGGCGAATTGTAGAAAATGAACGAAATTACTATCCATTCATTGAAATCTATTCAGGTGAAGAATTATCAAAGACAGAAAATGACTTGAACTTAGACCAAGTTATAGTTCAAGTTTACGCTGAGACTCCAAATCCTTCCGAGAATAACACACCATCTGCTGAATTATTTGGTTATATAGAACAGGAGGATTAGAGGGATGTATAAAAAGGGGAATGAACAAGGGTTTGCATTAATTATTGTATTGTTAATCATAGCAATTTTAGGAATGTTATTGCCTTTAGTGATGTCTAATTTATTAAATAGCGCTAAAGAATATCAAAGAACTGAAGAGTATGTACAATTGAATAAGCTTGAAGATATGGGTGTGCATTTGATCAATGAGGCAATTGATCAAAGTGAAGAAGTAGCATCTTTACAAACACAAAATTGGATAGATAATCATACATCGACACCAATAGATGCTAGTATTACACAAAATTATAAAAATGAGCTAGCGAAAGCATTAAGTGATTATGATTTAGATAATGGTTTAAAATTAAATGTTAAAAAAGGTGATTACGCTAACGAGGTCATGATCGATGATATTTTAATAGTAAGTGATATGACAATTGTCGTTAACTATAGTGTATTACCTAATATACCTGGTCAAGAAATAAATAGAGCAAGGACAGAAGGAAGTCGGACGATTAATTTAGAACTTGAATCATGACGTTTATGTCATATATTGTCGATTAATGATAGTTTTTACGATTTCCTAAACTATTCTCGATTTTTTAGTCAAAAAGTCTTATAATATTAATAATAGTAAAACTATCGTCTTATTTTAGCATTTGCTGTAAGATTTTATAGATTGTGAGAAAGGGAGTTTAGCTTTGGCTCGAAAAATAAAACTACGTCTCGGTGAGCTTTTAGTTCGAGAAGGTTTAATAGATGAAGGCCAACTTCATCATGCATTAAATGACAAAGCACCACATCAGAAGTTGGGTGATAAGTTAATAGAGGAAGGTTACATAACAGAATTGCAATTAGTTGAAGTACTTCAGCAACAACTGGGTATTTCACATGAACGGTTATATAATTACGCATTTGATCAATCTATTTTAAACCTTATACCTAAAGACTTCGCAATAGAAAATAGTGTAATTCCACTAAAGCGTGAACAAAATAAATTGTTTGTTGCGACCTCAGACCCCCTAGATTACTTTGTGCTTAATAATTTAAGGTTACAAACAGGCTTTAAAATTGAGCCAACCATTGCCACTAAAGATGAAATCCGTCAAAGCATCATGAAACTTTATGAGCGTGAAGATTTAACTGAACAATTTAAAGAGACACAACCGATTAAAGAGTCGGAAGATCTGTCATTGGAAGAAGAATCGTCTCCAGTCGTCAAGTTAATGAATCAGTTAATTCAGCAAGCAGTTGTCGAAAAAGCCAGCGATATTCATATAGACCCACAAGAATACCAAGTGTTAATTCGTTTGCGGGTTGATGGTACTTTAAGAAATGAACAAACGTTAGCTAAAAGTGTTCAATCTTCTTTAATTACACGCATTAAAATTATGGCAAATCTAGATATCACACAACAAAGAATCCCCCAAGATGGACGAATCAAACGGGTTGTAGAAGGCCGAAATGTTGATTTACGTGTCAGTACGTTACCAACAATTTTTGGTGAAAAAGTAGTAATTCGTGTATTAGATACCATGTCAGTATCCAATCGCTTAGAAGATATAGGTTTTGAAACTCATAATTTAGCTCAGTTTAAAGAGATGATTGAAAAGCCTTATGGGATTGTTTTATTAACGGGTCCGACTGGTTCAGGGAAAACATCGACTATGTATGCTGCATTGACTCATTTGAACAAAGAGCAGTCAAATTTGATTACAGTTGAGGATCCTGTTGAATATGAACTTGAAGGTGTGAACCAAATACAAGTTAATTCACAAGTCGGTTTAACCTTTGCAACGGGTCTGAAGTCAATCTTAAGGCAAGACCCAGATATTATTATGGTCGGGGAGATTCGCGACAGTGAAACAGCTAATATGGCAGTAAGAGCTTCTATTACAGGGCATCTTGTATTAAGTACACTCCATACGAATGATTCAACAGGAGCTATTAATCGTTTAGTTAATATGGATGTTGAAATGTTTTTAGTAGGTTCTTCTATTAATGGAGTCGTGGCACAGCGTTTAGTGCGGACGATTTGTAAAGATTGTAAGGTAGAACGTGAGCTTAATCATTTGGAGAAAGAAGTGTTTAATAAGTATAATTTTAATATTAAAAAGGTAGAAAAAGGTGAAGGGTGCCCGACTTGTAATATGACGGGATACCTGGGTCGTACAGCCATTCATGAAGTATTGTTAGTTGATGAGCAGATTCGTGAGGCTATATTAGATGGTCAATCAAAGGTAGAAATAGAAAAAGTAGCCAAAGAACAAGGTTTTACTCCACTATTTGAAGATGGTTTATGTAAAGTAGAACGTGGCGTCACGACTTTAGAAGAAGTGTTTCGAGTGGCAGCTGAATGATCGAGTGTTGGAGGTATTTAGATGGCTTCTTTTAAATATATAGCAGCAGATTATAACGGCAATGAAAAGAAGGGAAGAATAGAAGCCTATAATTTAGATCTAGCAAAAGCTAGACTAAGAGATGAAGGGTTAAAAATTGAAACGATTGAAGAGGTAGAGTCATCAATTTGGACAAAAGACATCCACCTTGGAAGTCCAGTAAAACATCGAGATTTCGTTGTGTTTTTACAACAATTTGCTTCGTTATTAAAAGCAGGACTTACGATTGTTGAATCTTTAACTATATTGCGTGAACAAACGAAACAAAAACATTTAAAAGAAGCTTTGTACTATGTAGAAATCGATATGAGACAAGGAAGCTCTTTAACAAATGCCCTAAAAAAACATCCACAACTCTTTTCCGATATATTCATAAATATGGTTCATAGCGGTGAGAGTAGTGGCTCACTTGAAGGTACACTTTCTAAACTAGCTGATTATTATCATAAGAACTATAAAACCTCACAAAAAGTTAAATCGACGTTTGCTTATCCTATAACAGTGGCCATAGTTGCCATTGGTGTTGTTATTTTCTTAATGATGTATGTTGTACCAGAGTTTGTAGATATGTTTACACAATTTGATGCTAGCCTGCCCATCATAACCCAGATTGTTTTAGCGGTTAGTCATATATTAAGTCAATATTGGCTTTTGATCCTCTTGGTCACATTGTTAATAGCTTTAACATTGCTTATTCTTTTTAAGCGGGAGGAGTCCCGGATTAAAGTCGATCATTATTTACTTAAACTACCAGGCTTTGGGCCATTAATACTAAAGTCTAATATGGCTTCAATGACACGTACATTAAGCTCTCTATTATATAACAAGGTTCCTATTATAGAAGCTATAAAACTAACCGAACAAACTTTGAAAAACCGTGTCATTCAACAGACGTTACAAGAAGCAAGAACGTCACTACAACAAGGTGAATCATTAGTAAAACCGATGCGTGAACATTGGGCTTACCCATATTTAGTAACTCAGATGATTGAAGTGGGCGAAAAAACCAATGCATTACCAGAAATGCTAAATCAGGTCGCTACATTTTATGAAGACGATGTCGATACAGCGACTGAACAATTAAAATCTTTATTAGAACCATTATTAATCGTTACGTTATCTGTCATTGTTGGGGTGATTGTCTTAGCTATTGTTATTCCTATGTTTGAGTTATTTAATCAAATTAATTAAATAAATATGAATGGATTAGGGGAGAGGTAAAATGTTAAAAAAAATCTTTAAAAATCAAAAAGGTATTACATTAGTAGAATTACTAGCTGTCATTGTCATCTTAGGAATTATTGCACTTATTGCAGTACCAGCTATTGCGAATGTAATTGAAGATTCACGATATGATAGTGTGAAAGCAACTGGAATTAATATTATTGAAGCGGCCGAATTGTACTCAGTGACGAATAACGTAGAAGATGGTGGAGTTGACTTAGCTGATCTAACTGGGTCAGGTTACTTAGAAGGTTCAAGCTTAGATGACTGGTCAGGTGATACTGCTGTTACAATTAACTCAGATGGGGCTAACACGTTAAGTGGTACAGGCACCGATGGCAATGTTTCTGTCACTTTCAGTAGTGCAACAGTTGAAGAAATAAATAATACGGATGCTTCTGACTTAAGACAGGGTGAGGCATCTGGTGATGTTACACAAGGGAGTTAGATTAGATCTGTAAGAGATCTAATCAATTAAAAACAAGCGCGGCAATTCCGTGCTTGTTTTTCAATCATAATTGTTGATAGGATTTGATTTAATTGATGCTAGGGATCTATTTATACATATTCTTGTTAGGTCTATTGTTAGGTTCATTTTATAATGTCGTTGGATTAAGAATTCCAAACGGGCAATCAATTATTAGACCAAGCTCCCATTGTCCGAAATGTTTTAAATCATTAAAGTGGTTCGAGCTTATTCCCGTAATATCATACTTAATACAAAAAGGGCGATGTCGAAACTGCCAAACTATCATTTCGCCAATTTATCCTTTCTTTGAACTATTAACTGGTCTTTTATTTATATTTGCCTTTAATGAAATCGGGTTTAACATTGAACTGATTGTAGCTTGGATGCTGATCAGTTTACTAATCATTATTACAATAAGTGATTTACATTATAAAATTATCTCGAATAAAGTTTTAACCTTTTTTGCAATTACAATTATAGTTATAAGGATTTGGAATCCCACTGAACCATGGTACGATGCATATTTAGCTGCAGTTTTAGGGTTTGGGCTATTGTTACTCATTGCTATTGTCAGTAAAGGAGGAATGGGTGGCGGTGATATAAAACTGTTTGGTGTAATAGGTTTGTTTTTAGGGAATCAAGGGACGCTTGTGACTTTGTTTCTAGCATCACTTCTCGGTGCGGTGATTGGTCTGGTGTTAATGGCGTTTAAAAAGGTGAAACGCGGAGTACCCATTCCGTTTGGCCCGTTCATTGCTGCCTCAGCCTTAATCACGTACTTCTATTCAGATCAACTAATTAGTTGGTATTTAAGTTTATTCATTTAGGTGGATGATCAATTATGCGAAAGAAAATGATTAATTTAGAAATTAAAGATTATGTTATTCGTTTCATTGAGAGTAACATAGAAGAGAACAATATTGAGAGAATTGGTGAACATTTTATACCGCCTGGGATCATCAGTGGTGGAGTGATTGAAGATAGAGAAAAGCTTCAGCGAATTCTTGAAACATGCATGAAGAAGTGGCGTTTAAAACGTAAAAAGGTACGCCTACTCATGCCAGATTCACTTGTGTTTATTCGGCGTGAGATGGTTCCATTGGATGTAGCGAAGGATGAGGTAAAGAAACATATAGACTTTCACATTGGTGAAACGATCCATTTACCATTTGAACAGTCAGTTGCTGAGACAGTTTATATTCGTGAACGTGATCGTGGTCATGAAGTGAGTATCATTTCAACTGATAAAGATATTGCCAATCAATATACACATATATTAGAGAGTCTTAGCTTAAAAGTGGAAGCGATCGATATCTCACCTCTTAGTTATTATCGTGTTTTATATGAAAAAGATAGAGCTCGAGCTGAAGACCATCTGTTATTAATTCAATATCATGTTGATCGTGCTATATTTAGTGCATTTATAGAGCATACACCGATTTTCTTACAAGAGTTTGATTTAGAATCTAATGAAATAATTAAACATCATTTAGGTGCTACTTTATCAAAAGAAGATTTTAATGAAGAAGCTGTGATGAATGAGTTAGATGAGATGAATATTGAGGTTGAGAGAGTTGAGCGGTTCTATCAATTTATGATTAACAATCATGAGCAAAAGTTTACTAAAATTGCCGTCGTCGGTGATCATCCTTATGTAGAAGAGATTGTGAGGAAAATGAAAGAATTATATGAAACTCCTATCATTAATTTACAAGAAGACTCAATTGCTGGGCCTAAAGGAATGGCGCTTGAATCAAAGTTTCACAATGTTTATGGTTTAGCGCTAAAGGGTGGTCGTTAATGTTAGTAGATATTAATTTATTACCACAAAAAGAGACTAAAAGTAGAAAAACTGTTTATACTTATTCAATTTTAGTTCTATTCACTTTAATAGTTACTGTTATCTTTTCTTTTTGGGTGTACGATTTAAATCAGGAGAAACAAATGCTAGAAAGTGAATTGTATCAAAAGGAAATGACAAATGCAGATTTACAATCTGAAATTGAAGGTGACTCAGAATATCATCAATCACAAAGGTTACAAAGTTTAACAGATGATATAGATTATTTCATTTATGATCTATCAGGCGTAATAAGTGAACTAGGGTCTCTAGTGCCTACATCGGGTGAACTTCAATCATTTAATTATAGTGGTGATACGATTGACTTGACTGTCCAAACTGCTACAAATGAGCAAGCCGTTTTGTATTATCAAGATTTAAGTGACCTTGAGTCGTTTAATGAAATTGATATTCATACGATCAACTATATAGAAGATGATGACTATTATGTAACGAATTACACGGTGAACCTCCATCAAAGTGATGAGGAGGAAAATGATGAATAAAGCGAGTAAACGAATTGTATTGATTTGGCTTTTATTACTTATGGGGTCTATAGCTATGTTTTATTATTTTTATATCCATCAGCTTGAGCGAGAGGTAAGTGAAATAGAGTCAGACATAACATTTGAAGAACAGAGGGAGGCTTTGTTCAGCGAGGCTATTTCTGAAATGGAGCAAGAGGAAATCACGATTGACACTTACCGTTTAAAATTACCTTCAGAATTAGAGGAAGATGTAATTATGCGATTAATTAATGAGGCATCTTCTGAAACGAATACGACAGTGCAGTCTTATCAGTATGAAGATTCACAAGTATTATCCATTGATGATATATTTAATCAATCTGATCAAACTGAAGAGCTTGAAGTTTTAGTTATGCAAATAAATGGGTATAGTCAGTCTTATAATCATTTAGAGGATTTCATTGAAAGTTTAGAAAATCATGAGAGATTACTTCAAATAGAACAATTACAGTTTCAACAGTCTGATGATGTACGGTTTCAATTAAGCTTTTCCGTTTATGCTGATTCAATGTAATCACCTTAACATTACGCTCTGTAAAAGTCTGTTGTGGTAAATTGTGAATCACTTTCGGTGGAGAAAAGACGTTGGTGAGACTCCTAAAGACGAGTAGTATGAGGTCGATAAACACTACCAAATATCGACACTTGCACCTCCTATGCCTCAGAGTCTCACCAGCCACCCACCCAAAGCGAAGTATATTTCCATAGCAGGTACTAGCACCAATCTTCTAGGTTTTAGCAAAACTTCTTTTGTCCACACATGTTTTATTCAAAATTTTAATCTAATGCTCGATTTTTCAATGTAGTGACTGCAATAGCGAGACACAAGACTGTTAAGGCGACTGCAACGGCTGAACTAAGCCAAATTTCAGACTCTAACTCGCCTGAGAAAAAGTAAAGCCCAATATAATCACTAATTAATGCTGGACTCCAAGTTAGAACATGACTATAAATACTTGAAATTGTATTTAATGCAATTATTGTAATGATCGAAAGGAAAGCAACTAATCCTTGAGATTTAAAGAAACTATTAAAAAGCATGACAATACCAAGAATAAGCATGAAGTATATGATAAAAAATGATGTACTAACGATTAACTGAGTAATGCTAAGCTCTCCGTATAAAACGGTAACATAATACCAGCCGACTAATAGTGAAATAACAAGCGAAAATGCTAGTAAAGATAACATCGCAGTGTATTTAGCTGTAATATAGTTCGTAAAACTAACAGGCTTTGATAAAATCAGTTCATAAACACCACTTTTAACTTCTTTTGAAACGATCCCCATAGAAGCAACGACAGCAATTAGGACACCTAATACGCCTAGTTCATTAAAGCTCATAAGCATTGCCTCTGCTACAGATGGTATTGGAATATCAAATGATGCACCATCAGGCATGTTGCCAGCAGATTCTAAAATAATGGGTAAATAATATGTTGTTACTGGGTCCATAACTGCAAAAATAATAAAAACGATTGGTACCCAGATCCACTTAAAGTTGCGCCAGTTTTCGGTTAATTCTTTTTTGAAAATGGTTTGCCATTGCATTAATCAGTCACCGCCTTCATGAATATGTCTTCAAGAGAAGAAGTTGCGACTTCGAATTTTGTTAACTCCCATTCTTCATGTTTAATTAAATCTAATAGTTGGTTACGTGCTGCTTTGACATTATGGACTGTTAAGATGAAACCGTCGTCTTGTCTGTTAACTTTGAACACTGAGTCAATCTCTTTTAAGCGTTCCTCGATAAACTTAGGTTCTTCAAAGAAAGCTAAGTGGATTGCAGTCGTATCTTTAGTTTCACTGACCTCATCAATAGCCCCTTGTTTAATCATTTTACCTTTATGAAGTAATAAAATTTCTTCACTCACTTCCTCAGCATCGTTTAAGATGTGAGTTGAAAATAAAATAGTCGCATCTTTCTTTAATTCACGAATAAGATTTAAGACTTCGCGGCGGCCAATTGGGTCTAATGAAGAGACTGGTTCATCTAAAATGATTAGCTTAGGGTCATGAATAAGTGCTTGAGCTATGCCGAGCCTTTGTTTCATACCACCTGAGTATTTAGAGATTCGTTGCTTTTTAGCATCAATAAGATTAACGAGGTCTAATAGTTCGTTAGCCTTTTCTTTAGCTTCTTTCTTTGATAAGTGAGAAAGTTGGCCAACATAAATTAAAAACTCTTCTCCAGACATCCAATTATGAAACACAGGGTACTGTGGTAAGTATCCAACATAACGCCGGACATCTTTAGTAAATCGCTTTTCATCAAAGACAATTTCACCACTTGTTGGTTTAATAAACCCAGCAAGCATTCTTAACGTTGTCGTCTTACCAGCACCATTTGGGCCTAGTAGCGCTACACACTTTCCAGGCTCTAGAGAAAAAGTAATGTGGTCGACAACGGTTGTAGATTGATAGGTTTTCGTTAATTGCTCAACAGAAATTAACGTCATTCATTAAATCCTCCTTCCAAATATGAAATATATGATAGGACCTGCTAGATTCCCTAAAATAATGATCAGTGCCCAAATCCACTTTGGTCCTTTCGTTTCTTCAATTCTCTTAAGGTCAATCAATGCTATGATGACTAAGGTAAAATGTAAAACTATTAAAGGTATTATAAGCTGAAGCATTGTTGAATCCATTATTCCCCACTCCTTTTACCATTCAGTATACCCCAAAATCCTAGGAAAACTTTCAAATATAATGAAAAAATCTTCAAAAAATTTAAAAGTCTATAAAATGCTTCTGTTATTAAATGTGTTTCACCAGTTGCTATAACAAAATGATGTAATATAAGTTTTTAAAACTAAAAAAATCCAATAGATGGGCTGTGCCACCTATTGGATGGTAATTTCAAGCTTCTAATTCACCTATTTCCTCTTGTTCATGCTCATGCATGTAGAATGTAAATGCATCTTTATAAACTGCGAATAAATCATATTGTTTGTTCCCTTGGTTTAATTGCTCATAAACATTCGGATAGGTTTCATTAGCTTTTATTGCATATGATAATTTGTTCATTGCTTTTAGTGAACGGCTGTTAATTTTATTGACCTTTAAGAACACAACGTCAATATCTTGTTCCATGAATAACTCCCAAAGGAATAATTCTTTGGCATATTGATTATAACCTTGGCCGAAGTAAGGCTTTCCTAACCATGTTGCTAAAAAGCCTTTATTTTCTTCAATATCATATAGGGTGATCGCACCGACTGGATTTTCCATCTCATCTAAAATCGTTCTTGAAATGAGATCGCCATTTTCTTCTTGTTGATTCATCATATTAATGAAGAAGTAGTAAGACTCAGCTGAATCCGCCTTCTCGCGAACATATGGCTTTACTGCTTCATCATTTAATAATGGGAATAAAACAGGTACATCCTGTAATTCTCTCTTTTTAAGCATAATAAAAACCCTCCTTTGGCATAAGTGAGGGTGACGCTTACTGAAAGACGCAGGCGACGGGTGCGTTTCACCCTCGAATTTTTATCAATTGCACATCAAAAAAATTATTGCATACAATGCACATAACAAAAATCCGGGGTGGGAATCGAACCCACTAGAACCACTTATCTATAAGCGGTGGCGCACCATTTGCCTTCCCTTGAATTTGACTAAATGAATTCTACAACATTCTATCCGATTTGAAAATAGTTTTTTTAAACTTTTTATTTCCAAATTATAAATACGTAATTTTCTTACAAAAACGGGATTAATAATATAAGTTATTTAAAGCATCATCTAAATCTGGGTGCTTAAACGTATAACCAGAATCTATAGCAACTTTAGGATATACATATTGCCCTTCAAGCAATAATAGACTCATTTCACCTAAGACTGTCTTGATTAAAAAGGCAGGAGCGGGTAACCAATTTGGACGTTTCAATGTTTTAGCTAAAGTAGTGCCAAATTCTTTGTTTCGTTTAGGGTTTGGTGCTGTTATATTAACAACATCTTCTATATTGTTGTTGATGATCCAATCCATCATCTTAACAACATCGTCTATATGAATCCATGATATCCATTGTTCACCATGGCCGAGCTTTCCACCTGCAAACATTTGATAGGGTAAGGTCATCTTAGGTAATGCTCCAGCTTTTCGGGCTAATATGAGTCCAAGTCGAGCCTTAATGGTTCTTATTCCTAACTGTTTTGCTTCATCAGCTTCTTGTTCCCATATATTACATACTTCTGCTAGAAAGTCATAGCCAGAATTAACCGTATTCTCAGTGAACATCTCGGTGGTTGAAGTACCATAAAAACCAATTGCAGAAGCATTAATATAAGTGTGAGGCTTGTGGTTTAATGCACCCATTATTCGAATGAATTCACGTGTTGTAGTGATTCTACTTTGTAATATGCGACTTTTCCTTTCAGTGTTCCAACGTCCACTATTTAACGATTCACCAGCTAGATTAATAAACACATCAGCATTTCCGATCTCAAGCTCCGGTTGGCTACCAGCACTTAACCATTTAACGTAATTGACGTTTGGTTCTTCATGATATTGATGAGGGTTTCTTGTTAAAATCGTAATCTCATCATCTTTTGAAGTGAAATAATCGACTAAATGACGTCCGATGAATCCTGTACCACCAGCAATGACAATTTTCAAACAGGTGTACCTCCTTCTTTAATATGTACTATAATAGAATTATGACACTGATAGGAGTGTAATTAATGGTGAAAATTTGCAAAATATCTAAGCAAAAAAAGAATCAACAACGTTATAACATTTTTATAGACAATCAAGGTAAAGAAGAGTTTGCATTTGGTATTCATGAAGATTTATTGATCAGGTTTGAGTTACGTAAAGGACTTGAGCTAACAGATGATCAATTCACTAATATTCAAAAACAAGATGCCATGTATAGATACTATACCCTTACTTTAAACTATTTAAGCTATCGAATGCGAGCGGAATCAGAAATTATTGAATATTTACTAAAGAAAGAAGCGACAGAACAAGAGATTGCTTATGTAATTGAGCGTTTGCAAGGTGAAAAGTTAATAGATGATGGTGCATTTGCAGAAGCCTACGTAAGGACAAAAATGAACACATCATCAAATGGACCAAATAAAATAAAGCAAGAATTGTACCAAAAGAAGCTATCTGAGGAAGAAATTGAAAACGGACTTGCCCATTATACGAAAGAACAAGAAGTGGACAAGTTAGTGAAATTAATTGAGAAGAAGCTTAATTCGAGTCGTAAAAAGTCCTTTCAAGATCAGTTAAATAGTTTAAAGCAATCTTTACTACAAAAGGGGTTTACGCATGATGCAATTGAAATAGCGTTTCAGTCTATTGACACAGGAGTTGATGAGGAAGAAGAAATGAACGCCTTACGATATCAAGGTGAAAAGGCTTGGCGTAAGTATGAACGAAAGCATCAGGGTATAAAGTTGCAACAAAAAGTAAAAGCTGCCCTTTATCAAAAAAGATTTTCAGGTGAATTAATTCAACAATTCATTGATGAAAAAAGCATGGAAGAAGTTGACTAATTAACCTTCCATGCCCTTTAAACCAATTTATTTTTCAACGTGAATTTCATGACGGCCATCATCTTTTTCAATAATTTGCTTTGCATAATCTTGAGGTGACGGTAGGATAGATGGGTCTTTCACATAATCGCTTTCATCCCAAAATGGTGTGTTCATACCTCCCATATAAACGGCTGTAATAGCGATCTTCTCTTCAGCTAACTCTTTTTGAAGACTTTCAGTAAAGCCGCGCTGTGCAAATTTACTAGCGCAATAAGCTGATTCTTGTACTTTTCCTTGTAAACCAGCAGTAGAAATAATATTTAAAATACGTCCGTTTGCTTTTAAAACATGAGATAATAAATGTTTAGTCACATAAATCAAGCCATTAACATTAACGTTGACCATTGCATCAATTTCGTGTTTTTCTAATTGTTCTAATGGATTAAAATAACCAATTCCGGCATTATTGATTAAAACATCGATTTGATCAAGTTTACTTGCTAATTGGTGAACAGAATCCCAATTTGTAATATCACATAATATGGTTTTGGCATCTCCATTTTGTTGTTGAATCTGTTGTTGAGTGTTCAATAACTTACTTTCATTTCGCCCGATTAAATAAATGAAGTAACCTTGCTTAGCATACTCTAAAGCTAATGCTTGTCCAAGACCTGAGCCTCCACCAGTGATTAGTGCTGTTTTCATGCTGAAACCTCCAAACTATATGATAAGTATTTTTATTATGGCTTGAATTTGGTACGATGTAAAATGAAATATGAAAGGAGAATATGACATGCAACGTCGATATAGTCAATATACTGTAGAGCAACTCCAACAAGAAGTGGCACAATTAACTGAAAAAGCCCAAAAAGCTGAACAAATGGGTATGGTGAATGAGTATGCTGTTCATCAACGTAAAATTATTATGGCTAAATCATATATGATGAATCCTAAAGATTTCAAGCACTCTCAAGTTTATGAGATTGAAGGATCACCAACAGAGGTGTTTGAAATTGATTATATGAATGGAATATTTGCTTGGGGTAAGCGCAAATCAAAACAAGGTGAAGTTATTAATGATGAAGAAGCTTTGCCGATCGCGTTACTAACAAATCAAATCGAATAAAAATAAAAGCTGATCATCTTTTTAAACGTTGATCAGCTTTTATATGATAAGTCATGTCGTATAGTTTTTGTTCATGATAGTGGTTCTAATTTCTTTTGTAGCTTTTCTTCTGAATAAACCCAACCAGTGTATGAAGTAAGGGTATTATAAAACTTATCGAGTGTAACAACTGCAACAAAGGGATAATGCCCTTTATAGCGATACCTTAAATCGATAAACCGGATCTCTACATAATCATCAAATCGGTCTATTTCATAACGAAAAATAGGTGAGAAATTGATAAAAGACTTCACGTTTTCATCATGGAACGCTGCATTCATTTCAGCAGTTTCGGGCAGTTTATTATTTTCAAATGTGTCTTTAATGTCGATATGCCCATCTGTACTATAGGCTACATAATAATAATAGGGTGTTTCAATGACAACACGCCATGAATTATGGCGAATTGTAGGTTGTGTAATGATTTTTACAGCGTCAGGGAAGTGCTTTTGTAAAATATCGGTTATTTCTTTTTTGTCAAAGAATCGTTTAATATAGTATAGGAAGACAACAAAGAAAACGATTAAATAAGTCACACCGGGCTCTGCTCCTAAAAGCCAAGCAATAGCCCCCGCAACGAAAAGACCGAATATATAAGGGTCAAATGTATTAATCCACCCGAGAGCAATCCATTTATCAAGGAAAGGTTTTAACGCTTGTGTTCCATAAGCATTAAAAATATCAACTATTACGTGTAGAACCACTGATAACAACACCCACCCCCATAAGTTGAGCCATGGTATTTCAATATAGAAAGCGTAAATAGCAAATGTTACTAAAAGGCTCCATAGTAATACGGCTACTGGGGAATGAGAGGAGCCGCGGTGGTGTCTTATATACGTTGCATTATTTTTAAATTTAAAAAATGTATCAAAATCTGGAGCGTGTGAGCCAACGATCGCCCCGATTAATACAGCTTGAAACAGTTGTGGGTCTTGCTGTACGGCGGGGTCTAATGTTGCTATCCCACCAATTGCAACACCCATTGATATATGGGTAGCAGTATCCAATGGTTTACACCCCCTTACAGTAAAGATAGGTGAGAATTAATGTCTAACTCTATGTTTATTTCTATACCCGTTTTGTTTAATCGTGAAGCGTTTCAAAACGATTTGATTTATTGGTATAACGAGCGAAAACGCGATTTACCGTGGCGAGAAAACCAAGACCCATATCGAATTTGGGTCTCAGAAATCATGCTTCAGCAAACCCAAGTCGATACAGTCATTCCTTATTTTGAACAGTTTATGAATCGTTATCCTACAGTTTATGATTTAGCTGAAGCTAATCAACAAGAAGTTTTAAAGTCTTGGGAAGGATTAGGGTATTATTCTAGAGCTCGTAATCTACATGAAGCGGTTAGAGAAGTCGTTGAATCCTATGATGGCAAAGTACCAGGTGATAAAAAAGAACTAAAAAAATTAAAAGGAATTGGCTCTTACACACAAGGTGCGATATTGAGTATCGCATTCGACCAACCAGAACCAGCAGTTGATGGAAATGTGATGCGCGTCATGTCTCGTGTTTTACAAATTGAAGAAGATATTGCCAAACCTAAAACGAAAAAATTATTTGAAGATGTTGTCGCAAATGTGATGTCAGAGGAAGATCCTTCTTCATTTAATCAAGGATTAATGGAATTAGGGGCTTTAATATGTAAGCCTAAAAACCCACAGTGTCAAATTTGTCCTGTCCAAAAGCATTGTGCGGCTTTTGGACAAGGGATTCAAGCAGAATTACCTATTAAAACCAAAGCTAAAAAACAGAAAAAGGAAGCTTATTTTGCTTTAGTCATGATCGACCCAGCTGGGCATTATTTTATTCAAAAGCGCCCTGAAGAAGGTTTGTTAGCGAATTTATGGGAATTCCCGCTATTTTCACAAGCTGAATTTGACCAATATGCTCTTCTCAATTGGTTCGAATTTGAATACAATGTAAAGCTTAATGTGAAGTCTAATAATGGACAAGTTAAGCACATTTTTTCCCACGTTATTTGGGAAATTGATATTGTTGTAGCTGAACTGACCAGTGGCGAAATTCCGAATATTAAAGGGCACTGGATTAATCAAGAGGATTTAAAGACATATCCCTTTCCAAATGTTCAAAAGAAATTGATGAAACAGCTTTTAATTAATTAGATATTTTTGGAATGAACATTTTTGGATAACACCTGTGCATTTTGGTTAGATTAATCAATGCGGAGGTGATATCAGATGGCTAAAAAGAACCAACGTCAACAGCAGCAACAAAACCAAGCTGCTCAAACTAACGCACAAGAAGTTAAGCGTCAAAACCAACAATCACAGCAAGGTCAGTATCAACAAGAGTTTGCTGAAGAGACTAACCCACAAGAAGTTAAACGTCAAAACCAACAGTCTCAACAGCGTAAACAACAGCCTAACCAACAACAACAGCAACAACAGAAAAACCAGCGCTAATAACTATAGAGAGTTATTAACGTAAACAATGAAGAAGCACTCCCGACTAGTAGGAGTGCTTCTTTTCTCATTAGGTAGAAATACTATCTAATATACTAGGCCCTTGGGGTGATTAGTGAACGTCCATTTTGTTTAAGCTTTCTAAACTCTTTATGACCTGTTTGCTTCGATTCACCTACTATAAAGTAAACAGAGCCCAAATTGAGTTAATCGAATTAGTACTACTTATATGGTACAATGTCGTTATCAATCACTAACGGAAAGACATTGGTTAGAAAGAAGGGTAGAAAATGATTATTCCTAAAGACGGAGATCAAGTTGAAATTCAAAGTTATAAGCACAATGGAGCTCTGCACCGTGTTTGGGAAGAAACAACAGTCCTAAAAAGTCATTCAAACATACTTATCGGCGGTAATGATCATGTAAAAGTAATTGAAAGTGATGGAAGAACTTGGCGAACACGAGAACCAGCCATTACTTATTTTACGAGCAATTATTGGTTTAATATAATTTCTATGTTACGTAATGATGGCGTGTATTATTACTGCAATATTAGTTCACCTTTTATAGTCGATGATGAGGCTTTGAAGTAT
The DNA here is from genome assembly GCF_039521975.1 of Alkalibacillus silvisoli. NCBI lineage: Bacteria > Bacillati > Bacillota > Bacilli > Caryophanales > Bacillaceae > Alkalibacillus > Alkalibacillus silvisoli. The sequence goes on from NZ_BAAACZ010000002.1 coordinate 82,067, forward strand.
ATTGACTATGACTTAGATATTAAGGTGTTTCCAGACGGTACTTATAAAATCTTAGATGAAGATGAATTTGATGTGCACCGAAAACAAATGAATTACCCTGAAGTATTGCAAAAGATTTTGTATAAACAATTACGTACTTTAGAACAATGGGTTCAACAAGGGAAAGGACCGTTTAATCCAGAGTTTCCAGAAAAGTGGTATGAACGTTATTTAACTTATTCTAAGTAAAGCCTGTTGCTTTTTCAAGCAGGCTTAGTTTTGTTATGCATCAATTACTTAAAAACAGTGACGCCTTTATAATATATAGTACGTTTTAGAGAAGAAAGTAGGTGAAATATGTACAGCATTAAACGATACCTTGCATTCGTTAAGCCATACAAATGGAAAATTGCTTTAACGATCATTATAGGATTATTGAAATTCGGTATTCCACTCATTATGCCGTTAATAACGATGTATGTGATCGACGATATCATACTCAATGATGGATTAACTTCAAGTGAACAAATTGAAATGTTAATTTGGATTATGGGAATTGCGTTTTTCGTCTTCTTAATATTACGCCCGCCAATCGAATACTACCGACAATATTTAGCCCAATTTGTGAGTAGTAAAATTTTATATGACATTCGTAAGCAGTTATTTGATCATATTCAAAAGTTGAGCTTAAAGTATTATTCAAAAACTAAAACAGGTGAAATCATATCAAGAGTTATACATGATGTTGAGCAGACTAAGACATTTGTTGTTACGGGTTTAATGAATATATGGCTTGATATGGCAACAATTATAATTGCTGTTGCTATCATGTTAACGATTGATCCAATTTTAACGTTAATTGCAATCATCCTATTTCCTATTTATGGGTTTTCAGTTAAGTACTTTTATTCAAGGCTACGTCAGTTAACAAGGGATCGCTCCCAAGCCTTAGCAGAAGTGCAAGGTCATTTACATGAACGAGTACAAGGGATGCCAGTAATTAGGGGCTTTGCATTAGAGGAACATGCACAAGGTGAGTTTGATCGAAAAAATGACAAATATTTAGACCGCGCACTTAGATTTACTAATTGGAATGCTAAATCATACGCGGTAACACACACTATTACAGATATCGCACCTTTATTAGTTTTAGCTTTTGGAGGATACTTTGTGATCGGAGGCGCGGTTACTATTGGTGCGATGATGGCATTTGTCCAATATATGGAGCGCGTTTATAATCCGTTACGACGTTTAGTCAACAGCTTGACTCAGTTGACTCAAGCACATGCTTCGATGGATCGTGTTTTTGAATTTATGGATGAAAAATATGATATTGTTGATCATCCTAATGCCCAAAAGCTTGAACGTGTTCATGGGGATGTATCATTTGAAAATGTGTCATTTAAGTATGATGATGATGAAGAATTAGTATTAAAGAACGTGAATTTAACAATTCCAAAAGGTGAAACTGTAGCGCTTGTTGGAATGAGTGGAGGAGGTAAATCCACTTTAGTCAGTTTAATTCCACGCTTTTATGATATTGCAAGTGGTGCTGTGAAAATTGATGGTGCGGATGTCCGTGATCTAAAAGCGCGCTCAATCCGTGATCAAATTGGAATGGTATTACAAGACAATATATTATTTAGTGATTCTGTAGCGATGAATATTCGCATGGGGAATCCAAATGCAACGAATGAAGCGGTTGTTGCTGCAGCTAAAGCTGCTAATGCACATGATTTTATCATGGAATTCCCTAATGGTTATGAAACGTTAGTAGGTGAAAGAGGCGTTAAACTTTCTGGAGGACAGAAGCAGCGAATTGCTATTGCGCGTGTATTCTTAAAGAATCCTCCGTTATTAATCCTTGATGAAGCAACATCAGCCTTAGATTTAGAAAGTGAGCAATTAATTCAAGAAGCAATGCAGAAGTTAGCTTATAATCGTACTACATTTATTGTTGCACATCGACTATCAACGATTACGCATGCTGATCGTATTGTTTTAATTAACAATGGTGAGATTAGAGAAGAAGGAACGCATGAAGAATTGATGCGTGAACGAGGATTATATTATGACTTATTCCAAGTTCAAGAGTTAGACCAAGACAATTCAATATCTAAGCTATAGTTTAATTACAGATAATCCGAACGCGTTCATTATAAATGAATGTGTTCGGATTTTTGCATTTCGATATCACTTCATGAACAAAGTTCGAGCGCCGATAAAAGCTTGCTGAGCTCTGATAAAAATTAGTCAACTGACTCCCGCTTTTTCTTTCAACAGCAATTTGATTCCGCTTTGGTAGGTACTTCCTTAACAAAAGGTATCAAATAATTAAACTTTACCCCCTTTTCACCCCTTTTGTCTCAGACTTTTTGGACAAAAATTCTTGCCATTATAGAAAAAAATGTTATTTTGTGTTACTTTTGTAGTAAAATAAATCAGAAAAATATAACTTTTTTAAGTTTGAGGGAGTGACTCTTTGTGTCGATTCAGTTCAATGTTGAAAAAATGAAAGAACAAATTGGGAAAGTGATCATGGGAAAAGGTGAGACAGTAGAATTATTAATGAATGCTTTTATTAACCAAGGTCATGTCTTATTAGAGAGTGTTCCAGGTACAGGTAAAACAATGCTAGCGAAAGCTGTTGCTAAATCTGTAGAAGGTGATTTTCAGCGTATTCAATTTACCCCCGATGTATTACCTTCTGATGTTTCAGGTATTCAATATTTTAACCCGAAAGAACAACAATTCGAATTAAGAGTAGGACCTGTTTTAACCAATGTCTTGCTAGCTGATGAAATTAACCGTGCAACACCACGTACACAATCAGCTTTGCTAGAAGTAATGGAAGAGAAGCAAGTAACTATCGATGGTGAAACAGTACAGATCAAACAGCCATTTATCGTTATTGCAACACAAAATCCGATTGAATCACAACAAGGTACATTTGATTTACCCGAAGCCCAAATGGACCGCTTTTTTATGAAGCTTGACCTTGGCTATCCGGGATTTGAAGATGAGAGAGAGATGATGAAAAGTCATAGAGAAAATCAACCATTAGAACAACTCACGTCAATCTTTTCAAAAGAGGATTTAGTTGGATTCCAAAATGAAGTACAAAAAGTTAAAGTTTCAGGCGAAGTAGAACAATATATACTTAGCATTGTTCGTTCAACGAGAAATCATGAATATGTTGATGTTGGAGTTAGTCCGCGTGGTACTTTAGCGCTTATGCGTTCGGCACAAGGAAGAGCATCTATTCAAGGGCGAGACTATGTAACTCCAGAAGATGTAAAAACGATGGCACCTTATGTCTTGCCACATCGATTAGTTTTAAGCTTAGATGGTGCAACAATTAAGTCACAAGAAGATGTGTTGACTGATGTTTTAGAGGGAGTACAAGTTCCAGCTGAGTATGGGGTTTTAGGGAAATGATGTTTAATAAGTACGCTCAAGAAACCAAAACCTTTCCAGTGTTTATATTAGTTGGAACAGTGTTGTTATTTGCGGGGCTTTTTATTGAATTTCAATACATGTATATGTTGGTTTTTGTTTCAATATTGTTAGTCATTTTCTTTGGATTAAGCATCTTTTATGAAAAGCATGTGGATGATTATTTAACGTTTTCATTTTCTAAGCCAACTGTCAGACATTACCAAGGTCAAGAAGGGTATATTGAATTAACAATAGAACAGAAGGGGATTCTACCTTTACTTAATGCTAAACTCATCATTGAAATGGATGATGTAATCGAATTTGTTGGTGGTAAAACAATACCGCGCAGGTACATAACGAACTATGAAAAACAGTTTAACTTAATGTTTTGGGAGAGAAGAACGTTTCAGATCCCTTATGAAACTAACAAACGAGGCGTAGCAAAAGTTCATAACATCCAGCTCGTCGTACCGAATATTTTCGGGTTTGGTAACATTTTTATGAAAAGGGAAAAACGTTTTAATCAAGAGGTTGTCGTCTATCCAAGTAAGACAGTTGTTCCAAATATTAATTTAATGTCACCTATTAATATGGGGCACCACCGGGCGAAGCACTCTTTGTTTGATGAACATACACTCCCTGTAGGAACGCGTGAATATGAACCGGGTGATGCTTTTAATAAAATTCATTGGAAAGCATCAGCTAAAGAAGGGGCCCTTCAAACAAAAGTATTCGAGAAATCAAGCCAAATTTCATGGTGTTTCCTTGTTAATGTACGCTCAGAAAGTGGGTTAACAGCTGCTGAAAATATAGAAATAATGTTAGAGCAGATCACTTATATGATGCATTACGCAACTGAGCATCAAATTCCTTATCGAATATTTATAAATATATCATCTATTAGTCATATACCTTTTATTCATCAGCTAGAAGGAGAAGGTCATGTTCATTATCGACAGTCATTAGAACTAATAGCTCGACTAAAGTTATTAACGTTTACGACACCTTATGAGAAACTGTTACATTTCGTCTTGAAACATGAAACAACGCCTGCCTATATCATTCATGTTGGCTCTTTAAATGAAAAGCAAATGTATTATTTGAAATTACTTGAAAGAAAAGGATCTAAGCTTACAGTTTTAAATGGTGAACGTTTGTCGAATGGCGTGCATGAAGGGAAGGTGGTGTAACATGGCTGATTTATCCCTTCGTTACTTAAAGTGGTATCAATACGTGTTAGAGTTGTTTCCACTTTATATTATTGTTTCATTTTCATATGTTGGCTTAAGTAATTGGCCACCTTTAAGCGAGTTTTTAATAGTAGCAGTAATTATAGCTCCAATAGCGGGAATATTTCTTCATAAAATAGGTGGAAATATGGCTGTGTATGCAGCAATTCCGATTGTATTAATTACAGGACTGTGGTTTGGATTCGATTTTATTTATGCATTAATTATTGCGATTGTTACAGTTGTTCGAATTGAAAACAGATATATTAAACCAGACCAAGATGTAGAAGAAGTAACCTTAATGGCTACTTTCATTATGTCTATTGGTGCATTTACAATCTTGTATTCTACTTCTGAAGGGTTTTCAGTATATTTCTTAATATTATTCATAGTTCAACTGTTTGTTTGGCTTGGTGGAAGGTTAATCTATTATTATTTACGAGATGAACAAACAGTAAAAAATTCAATATCCAAAAAGGTATACCTTATATTAGTTAGTTTAGGATTTTTAGCAGTGGTATCTTATGTGCTATATGTCATTTACCCATACATCAAATATGGTCTAGGTTATTTGTTTTACTGGGGGTTATATGCGTTTGCATGGTTAATGAGCCCTATTTTTAACATGTTAGAGTCTTTAGAACTTGACCCTCCAGAGATAGAAGGAACCGACTCGGAAATGGAATTTGGGGAAGATGAGTTTGACCAAAGAGAGCCTTCAACTTTTGCAAGTAGCCTTGTTGAATATATTAACTATTTTATTGTTTTATTAATATTAGTAGGGATATTGTTTGCGTATTTATATTATAGAAATAGGCTTAAAATGCACCAAGACAATGTGAGAACAAGCTATGATGATGTTGAAAAGAATCAAAGTGAAGGGAGAAAGTTTTTCAAAAGGCAAAATAAATCGACGCGTCCAAATCATCGTGTTAGAAAAGCATACTATGACTTAGAGAAATGGGCTGCTAAACAAGGTGTTGGAAGAAGAGAGTATGAAACGATTGAAGAATGGATTGAAAGATTAGGGGTAGGAGCGGAAGTTAATCAATCCATGATCAATATTTATAAATTAGTAAGATATAAAGAAAAGCTCGATTTAGATTACAATGAAGCTGAATATTTAAATGCGGTTAAGAGATTAAAAGAAATACTGAAGAAAAAGGTGAGACAACAGAAAAGTGAAAGTGAAGAGGAATAGTTTTTCTTGATTTGATGAAATAAGTATGTCTGTAATTTCGCGTTACTTTTTTATCAGTGTTCAAGCATTTTGATGTATAGCGGTATCGAAGCACAAAAATCCGAACGAGTTCATTTATGATGAATCGTTCGGATTTTTTACAATTAATTTTGTCCTGATATGAAAAGAAGGTCAGCTGTCATAACCTCACAAGTTATTACTTAGCTATTTTGATAGCTTCTAAGTAACTTCTTCAAATGCATTAATTCATTATGATAATCCATGAGTGTAGAGGCTAATGGTAGTAGTTTTAATCGGTCTTCATCACCTTCTTCATACACTTTAAGCAGCTGGTCCACTAATTTAGGGATATTTGGTTCGTTAATCTTCTCTAATGGGTCTGTTTCTTTCTTTCTTATACGACCTAAATACATTAAGATTAGTTTTTCATGAGTATGAAGTGTTTTATCAACTTCTTCGATGATTTGCTTGTTAACTTCTTTAGGGATATTCTCAATATCTTCATCCATTCGATGCAACGTGTTTAAGACGAGGAATGATTTATTAGACGCTTGGATTAATTGTCGGAATAACACAAGTTTACGCGCACGTTCATACCCCTTTTTACGTGAGTAAGTTCGTTCTTCAGAGAATAAATGATATGTTTGGTCCATTTTTGATAAATCCGCGTTTAATCGATCGATTTCTTTTTTCAATGAAGGTTGGTCAGATAAGTGTCTAGTTGTGACACGAACCCATTGTAAAATGTCTGTAGTCGTCCGATTAATGTCTTCAAATAGTTTAGTTTCATACTTAGGAGGTAGAAACGCTAAGTTTACGACAAAAGCTGAAACGATCCCGATAAAAATTGATGTAAAACGAATACCTGCAAACTCTAAGAAAGGCATTTCAGTTGTATCCATTATGGCAATAACAGCAATGATCGCAATGAAAGTTGTATCTTCTTTCATCTTTAAAACCATGCAAATCGCAATAACGGTTATAATTCCAAAGCCGATTATAAAAGGCTCATTTCCTACTGATAAGACTAAAGTAATCGCTAATAATGCTCCGATTATATTGGCTTGTACTTGTTCAACGATTGTTTGAACGGAGCGATAAATAGACGGTTGGATCGATGAAACAGCAGCAATAGCAGCTGCGAAAACTCCAGCTTCAAAACCAAAGCCACTAGCAATATATAAAGCGACTACTGTTGCCAGTCCTGTTTTAAAAGCGCGTGCGCCTACTTTCATACACACACCTTCCTCTCAATTGTTAGACCCTATTAACACATTTATTATATTCATAAATCCATCATATCAGAATTAAATTTAAAAAAAGAGGCTTCCGCATTACAAAATGCGAAAGCCAAGTCTGGTAAAACCAGAAAGGAAGGGAGTTTCATAACATCATGTTCCTTCGATAAGGGGTAATCCAAAAATTCTGAATTATCTATATTTTAGCACATTGTTATAAAAACACAAGCTTTTTAATAGATTTTTTATAAAAAATTAGGTTAACCCATTTGACTAAATGCATGTTCAACAGCTTCAAGTGTTTGGTCAATATCCTTCTCTGTGTGAGCTGTTGTTAAGAACCATGCTTCATACTTCGAAGGTGCAAGATTAACCCCTGAATCTAACATTAGTTTGAAAAAGCGAGCAAACATTTCTCCATCAGTATTTTCGGCTTGTTCATAATTTGTAATTTCTTCATGAGTGAAAAATACGGTTAGCATTCCTTTTAGGCGATTGATTTTAACAGGTAGACCATATGTCTTAGCGTGTTTTAAAATACCTGATTCAAGCTTTTCCCCAAGGCGGTCCATTTCGTCATATACACCATCTTGTTGTAATACTTCTAAACAAGCAATTCCAGCTGCCATCGAGGCTGGATTACCAGACATCGTTCCTGCTTGATAGGCTGGGCCTAATGGTGCGACTTGTTCCATGATGTAGGCGCGTCCCCCGTATGCACCTATAGGCAGGCCACCACCAATAATCTTGCCCATCGCGGTCATATCAGCCTGAACCCCTGTTAATTCTTGCGCACTTCCATAGTGAAAGCGAAAAGCTGTAATTACTTCATCAAAAATTAACAAGCTATCATTTTTATGAGTTAATTGTTTAACTTCTTCTAAAAATCCAGGTTTCGGTTCAACTAGACCAAAGTTACCAACGATTGGTTCAACTAAAACAGCAGCAATCTCATCGCCGAATTTATTTAATGCTTCTTCAAAGGGCTTAATATCATTAAATGGGACCGTAATAACCTCTTGTGCAATGTTTTTTGTCACACCTGCTGAATCTGGACTACCTAATGTCGAAGGACCAGAACCTGCTGCAACTAAAACTAGATCAGAGTGACCATGGTAACATCCAGCGAACTTAATTATTTTAGTTCGGTTCGTATAAGCCCTTGCAACACGGATTGTTGTCATAACCGCTTCCGTACCGGAGTTCACAAAGCGCACCTTTTCTAAAGAAGGGATTGTTTCAGTTAACATTTTCGCAAATTGATTTTCTAATTTAGTTGGTGTTCCATAAAGTACGCCGTTTTCTGCAGCGTTAATAATGGCTTTTGTAATATGTGGGTGAGCATGTCCAGTAATAATCGGACCATATGCACCTAAGTAATCAATATACTGATTACCATCGACATCATAAAAGTGAGCCCCTTTACCTTTTTTCATAAAGACAGGTGTACCGCCACCTACTCCTTTAAAGGCTCTTGAAGGTGAGTTAACGCCACCTACAATTAAGTCTTCAGCTTCTTTGTATAAAGTCTCTGATGTTTGTCTATTCATATTCATTCCTCCATGTATGAAACAATTCTGTATAATTATTCTATCACATGATAATGGATATATTTCATGGACGAGTACTTCAAATCATATGATGAAGTAAAGTTAATAGTCAAAGTAGGGGATAAGTATGGGGGTACATTTTTTCTCATTGTTTTTTGTGACGGTTGTATTATCGGGTAGTTTATATATATTTTCTCGTAATTATAGTGAAGTAAGGGGGTCCTTTTCTAAAGAGCTCTTTAGTGCTTTTATCGCTATTTATTTTATATTAATGCTTGGATTTGCGCTAATTTATTTTATATTGGCAGAGATGGGCTTTATTTTATTACAAGGAGAGTTGTTACAAAGCGGGACGTCTGTTGAACGTTTTTGGCATGCGATTTATTTTAGTGGTGTGACGTTAATGACGATTGGTTATGGTGATATTACACCAGTTGGAATTGGACGTGCAGTCGCATTATTTGAGGCGTTTATCGGTTTTTTACTACCAGCGGCCTTTTTCTATAAACTATTTAAATAAGAATATGATTTGTCAGATGAGTGAATGTTCGGTAATCTTAAGATAAAAGTGTTTAGGAGGAATGGAAAAATGACAATTGAAGTAGGCAAACAAGCACCAGATTTCACTTTACCGGCTAGTAATGGTGAGAGTGTTTCATTATCTGATTTTAAAGGTAAGAATGTCGTTTTATATTTCTATCCGAAAGATATGACACCTGGTTGTACAACTGAAGCCTGTGATTTTAGAGATAATCATGAAAGCTTTAAAGAATTAGATGCGGTTATTCTAGGTGTTAGTCCGGACCCAGTTGATCGTCATGAGAAGTTTATTGAGAAGCATGATCTTCCATTTTTATTGTTAGCTGATGAAGAGCATAAAGTAGCAGAAGATTATGATGTATGGAAATTTAAGAAAAACTTTGGGAAAGAATATTACGGTATTGAACGCTCTACATTTATTATTGATCAAGAAGGTCATTTAGTAAAAGAATGGCGTAAAGTTCGTGTGAAAGATCACGTTGAAGAAGCTTTAGATTATATTAAAGAAAACTTATAAAGAACTTTTGAGTAAGGGGCAGCTTTAAGCTGTTCCTTCTATACATAAGGAGAGGTACTGTGAAAATCGTAACAAGTTGTAAAGTTAAAGAATCAATAAAAAATCATTTAACAGAAGCGTTTAACGAAGTCAGTTTCAAATGGTATGAGACCATTGATGAGGCAGAAAATGATTTAAAAGATGCCGATGCTTTAATTACGTATGGTGAAGATTTAACAGATACTCATATTGAACAAGCCGAGCACTTGAAGTGGATTATGGTCATTTCAGCAGGATTGGATGAAATGCCGTTTAATAAAATTGAAGAAAAAGGAATTCAAGTTACCAATGCTAGAGGTATTCATGCGATTCCGATGGCTGAGTATGTCATTTCTATGATTTTACAAGTGAGTCGTCAAGCAAAAGAATTAATGAAACAGGAAGAAGAGCATGTTTGGGACCGCTCGGTAAAAATGGAAGAAATAACAGGTAAAACGATGCTCGTTGCTGGTACGGGTGCGATAGGGCAAGAGGTAGCAAGGCTAGCTAAAGCTTTTAGCATGGAAACAATAGGTGTATCACAAAGTGGAAAACTTAAAGAACACTTCGACCGCTGTTATACGAATGATGAATTAGGCTCTTTACTAGGTGAAGCGGATTTTATTATTGGTGTGTTACCAGCAACAGAAGAGACAGAGCATTTCTTTAGTGAAAATGAATTTCAACAAATGAGAGAAGATGCCATATTTTTAAATATGGGGCGTGGTAAAACTGTTGATGAACAAGCGATGGTTGAAGCATTAAATCATAACGAGTTTAGTCATGCTGTTTTAGATGTGTTTGAAGAGGAGCCATTAAGTGATGATAGTCCATTATGGGATTTAGCTAATTGTACGATCACACCACATTTATCAGGCATTTCAAGACATTATCAGCCACGCGCCTTTGAAATTTTTGAAGAGAACTTAAAAAGTTTATTAAAAAATGGTGAGTTAGTTAAAAATATAATTGACCCAAAGAGGGGGTATTAAAGTGAGAATCTACACACGCTCTGGTGATAAAGGAGAAACATCTTTAATTTATGGAAAAAGGGTAAAAAAGAATGATTTACGCGTTGAAGCGTATGGAACTTGTGATGAGACAAACTCTATGATTGGGGTTGCGAGAAGCCATTTAAGTAATGAGGATTTTGAAGGAAAAGAAGCGGTTATAGAAGCATTACATCAAGTACAAACAATCTTATTCCATGTTGGTGCAGAACTTGCAACACCTAAAGATCAGGAAGTCATGTGGAAATTAAAGAAAGATCATATTGAAGCTTTAGAGAAGCAGATTGATGATTGGGATCAAACGCTTGAACCGTTAAAAAATTTCATCCTACCTTCTGGCCACCCAAGTGCAGCGGCCTTACACACAGCTAGGACAATTGCTAGAAGAGCCGAAAGAGCGGCAGTTGCAATTGGTGAAGAATTAGAGAATGAGCGAGTTGTTTCATATTTAAATCGTTTATCTGATTTCTTATTTGTAGCTGCACGATATGTCAATCAATCATTAGGTGCAGAAGAGTTACCATTAAAAACGGACGTATAAACAGATTCCCATTGGCATATAAATTGACAAAATAACTTCTAAGGATTTACACTATTTATAAAGATTATTATTTAATAATATTATTTGAGTTGGAAAGAGAGGTGCATGGCGGTGTCTGAAGTGAGAATGCAAGAAGCGTTAGCAACTTTGAAATCGTCTGGTGTTAGAATCACACCACAACGTCATGCAGTGCTTGAATATCTCATGCACTCGATGAACCATCCAACAGCGGATGAGATTTATAAAGCACTCGAAGGGAAATTTCCAAACATGAGTGTCGCGACAGTTTATAATAACTTACGTGTATTTTTAGATATTGGCTTAGTTAGAGAATTAACATATGGGGATGCCTCAAGCCGATTTGATTGTAACACGACAGACCATTATCATATTATTTGTAACTCATGTGGGAAAATTGTCGACTTCCATTACCCAGCTTTAGATGAAGTTGAACAACTAGCTGAACAAGTAACTGGGTTTAATGTAAGTCATCACCGTTTGGAAGTGTACGGTACATGTACAGATTGCCAAAATACTAGTAGGCATTAAAAGAAGGAGCTGATCTTAAAAGGTCAGCTCTTTTTTGTTATATTTGATTAACAAAAAAGAAAGCTGTTGATTCAGCTTTCTTTTTTCTGTTCCTTTATATAATTTTTGGAATTATATTTTTCATCAAATTCCTTACCTTCTAAGTCCTTATCAAGAGTTAACGGCTGTTTACAAAACATACACGCATCAACTCGCCCTAACATTTTTGTACTTTTACCACACTCGGGACATTGTATTGGTACAGCTTTTGTTGATAGCATGCCAATCCAGAAGTAAATGACAGTACTTAAGCCGATCGCAACGACACCTAACATCATAAAGACTAACATTAACCATTCTGTGTTACGGAAAAACAGACCAATGTACATAATGATCATACCAGCAAAAATAAGACCTAACGCTACTGATCTTATTTTATTGATTTTATTACTATATTTTAAGGCCATTTTTAGTACCTCCTTTTATTAAACTATAAATTCTATTATTACCATCATAATGAACTAAGACAACTGAAGTATAGCATAATTTTTGTGACATGTATGTGAAGTGAAAGGATTTTTGAAAGTTTTGTCGAAATATATGAATTAGAGTAAGTTTAGGAGGAAATGAAAATGGAAGATGTGTTACGTCCAATATATCAAGAAAGAGCAAGTAGTTCTAATACATTGGGTATATTATTGTTGGAGAAAGTTGATAGTAATAACACGGTAACGGATCAGTTTGATTGTATTTTATTAATAATTGTAAAAGAAGCTCATGAAAGCTGGTATGTAAAACATTATGAGTTTGATGGAAAGAAAGCAGCTATGCACATAGTTACAGAAGAATTATTAGTTGAATGGATTGAAACTAGTGGGTATCGTAAAGTTGTTGAATGGTTAACCAGAGGGAAAATAATTTTTGACCGTAATGAATACTTAGCTGAATTAAAGTCAAAGCTTCGCGACTTCCCGGAACAAACGAGAAAACTTAGAAAAGCAATTGAATTTGCAAAACTAGTTAGATCTTACCGTGAATGTAAAGAACTATTTGAAACGAAACACTATTTAGATGCTAATAGCTTAATGATCCGCTCATTACATTACTTAGCTCGATTAGCAGTTTTAGAAAAAGGCTTTCATCCAGAAATCATAGTATGGCATCAAGTTAAACGAATAGACCCTGAAGTTTATAAACTATACCATGAATTAATTGAAAGTGAAGAACCAGTCGAAAAACGTATAAAGTTAATGATGTTAGCAAGTGACTTTGCCATTCATTCAAGAGCATTGCAAGGGGCAGAACATTTATTAGAAATCATGAACCAAAAAGAGGAACCTTGGACGTTTGGAGATTTAAAAATACATCCTGAAATTAAACATTACACATTAGATCTTTCTATATTACTAGAATACTTAGTAGAAAGAGAGATCGTAGAAACAAAGTTATTAGAGACTAAAGGGAAAAAAGTCTTTCACCGTTGTTACCTAATTAAACAATAATAATAGAAAATCCGAACGATTCATCGTAAATGAATTCTTCGGATTTTTACGTTTCGATATCGGTACATCAAAAAAGCTTAAGCGCTGATAAAAGGGCCCCGAGCGCTGATAAAATAGTCGGAACGCTGATAAAAGTATCTGAGCGCTGATAAAGACCCCCCGAGCGCTGATAAAATGAGCAACTCAGGGCAAAAGCTCAACTTACACAAGGCATCAAGTTAACAAACTTCCTCCTCTTTTAAGGGTATGCCACTTATGTGGGGTTGCTTTATTGTGATAGAGTTTGTTCATAATAAAATTCTTCTATAATAAATGAGTTGTTTTAGAGTTTAACTTATTTTTGTATTGTGTTAAGCGTAAGTGTGACTTGTCACCGGTCGATTAACACATATGCCCTTAGTAAATCTGCAAACAATTTGTTGAGGACCTAAAATCCATCACGGTAAATGGAAGTACGTCTTCTTTGGGGGAGACTCGTCGTAAAATTAAGTACAGATGCTATGGAAGCCTGCTCTTGTGGCTAACATCCACTCTAAATCGCCAAGGGCAGTTGGGAAGTATCTACCTATAGTGAATAATAATGGACTTTAAGATAGGTTGAACAAAAGGAAAAAAAGTCCAGTTAATTTGTTTGTGAAAATTATTGACGGGTAAAATATATACATGCTATATTTATAAACGTCGCATTGAGAGAGACATCTTAAATAAACAGCTAACCAAGTAAGTGAGCTAAGCGACAAAATAGTTATTGACTTAAGAGTCAAAACTTGATATATTATAAGAGTCGCTTTTTTGCGAGCGACACAAAACAACAAATGTGTTCAAACATTTCAAAAAAGTTATTGACTTGATACCTTTTAAATGTTAAATTAGTTGAGTCGCTTTTTTGAGGTGGCGCACAACAACAACACAAAAGTTGTTAATCAAAAATATAAAAAGTTGTTGACGAAATGTTACTGGCTTGTTATATTAATAAAGTCGCTTTTTGAAGCGGCGCACTTCGAACCTTGAAAACTAAACAAAATAGCCTGTCGTCAATTCTAGTTTTCTTCTTATTGACTTGTAG
>NZ_BAAACZ010000003.1:0-260652 GCF_039521975.1 Alkalibacillus silvisoli
TAAACTTAGATAAAGCCTATAAAGCCTTCTTCAATGGGAATGCCAAGTTCCCAAAGTTCAAAAGTAAACACCATAAACAACGCTACACGACAAATGTCGTAAACGGCAACATTCATGTGTTAGATGGTCATATCAAATTACCTAAATTAAAAATGGTCAAAATCAAACAACATAGAAAGATACCATCAGAATACAAAATCAAATCTTGTACCCTAACTATGACTTCATCAGGAAAATACTATATTGCTATTTTAACAGAGTATGAGAAGGAGATTGAAACAAAAGAAATTGAAAAAGTAGTCGGGTTAGATTTTGCGATGGATGGGTTGTTTGTTGATAGTGAGGGTGAGAAAGCCAATTACCCTAAATTTTATCGACAAATGCTTGAGAAATTAGCAAAAGAACAACGAAAATTGTCTCGAAAGAAGAAAGGCTCTTCTAACTGGAATAAGCAACGTATTCGAGTGGCTAAAATTCAAGAGAAGGTCGCCAATCAACGTAACAATTTTCTTCACCATAAATCAAAAGAATTAGTCACTAACTATGACGCTGTTGTCATTGAAGATTTGGATATGAAAGGTATGTCACAAGCGCTCAAATTTGGCAAAAGCGTCGCTGATAATGGGTGGGGGATGTTTACTTCTTTCTTAGAATACAAACTAAAAGAACAAGGGAAACAGCTTGCTAAAATAGATAAATGGTTTCCTTCTACCAAAACGTGTTCAAGTTGTGCTTCAGTAAAAGAGGTAGCATTATCTGACCGCATTTATCAATGTACTTGTGGACTAACACTCGATAGAGATTACAATTCAGCTCTCAACATCAAAAAAGAAGGCATTCGCTTATTAGCAAGTACCTGATGAAATTATGAACTCTTGGAACAAGAGGGTTAGCTTGGTTCATTTCGTCAGCTAGTAAAAGTGGTGATTACCCAAGAAGCCCCCACTTCAAGTAACCCGCAAGGGTGGTAAGTGGTGGGAGTAGTTCACTAAATGTATTGCTATAGCTAATAAAGCTAAATCGAATTCATATCCTGCAGTAGAACCATCCCCAAGAAAGCCAGCGCTTAATTTCACCGAGAACAATGCACCTACCAATATTAAAATAAAAGCACCTGCTAAAAGCCGAGTCGAAATCCAACAATTAACATAATGCCACCTAAGACTTCCACCCAAGCCACTATGTAAGCTAAGATTCCAGGTAAACCTAAACTACTAAACCACATAGAAACTTGATCAAGACCTGTTTGAAACTTGTCCAGTCCGTGAACGAGGAAAACAATCCCTAAAATGACTCTTAAAATCATATTCGTTGTGGCATGTTGCATACTTGTCCCTCCATCCTTTTTACTATAATTGTATTCATGAGGGAAGATAGAATATTATACTTAGTTTAAAAGTTTTGGAGGTTAAGAACATGGTTATAAATGATGCAATCTACGGTAGTTATAAAGTAGAAAACGTTTTAAAGGAGTTAATTGAAAGTAAACCAGTCCAACGATTGAAAGGAGTACACCAAGGAGGAGCGAGTTATTTAGTGAACCCGAATTGGAATGTTACAAGGTATGAACATTCTATTGGTGTGATGTTGTTAGTAAGGAAATTGGGTGGTTCTATTGAAGAACAGATTGCGGCTCTTTTACATGATGTTTCGCATACAGCATTTTCCCATGTTATCGATTTTGTATTGGAACATGAAAATGAAGACTACCATGAATTGATCTATCATCATTTTATTAAGCATTCTGAAATACCAGCGATTTTAGAGAGAAATGGTTATCAATATGAAGATGTTTTACTAGATGATGCTAAATGGACGTTATTAGAACAACCAGCACCAGAGTTGTGCGCTGATCGTGTCGATTATACATTAAGGGATATGACACGATATGGTCAAATCTCGCTAGAGGAAGCGCACCAATTTTTACAGCACTTAATTGTTATTGATGGAAAGATGTATCTCGATCAGTTAACTATAGCAGAATGGTTCGTGGAAACTTACTACAAGGAAGTCATTGGTTTCTTTATGGACCCACTAAATATATATGGAAATGATCAACTTGCTAAGGCTTTAAAAAGTGCGTTACAGAAAGGCTTAATTAGTCGGAGTGATTTTTTAAGGGAAGATGATGATCTGTTAAATCAAGTTAGAGCTTCAAAAGATTTAGAGGTTAAAAGTTTATTAAATAAATTACATCCAAATGTTCAAGTCTTATTAGATGAACAAGATTATCATTTACACCGAAAAGGGAAGGTCAGATTAATTGATCCATCCGTATTTCATCATGGAGATTTAGTGAGGGTGTCTAAGTTATCAAAGCAAGTTCAAGCCATGGGAGAAGAAGCATATGAGAAATCTTTAAAAGGAGCGTATGTAAAAGTACTTGCTAATTAAGGAGAGGAAGCTATGTCAAGTTTTTCAAGAGGAAGGTATACGAACAATCAAGCACAAGAAGAAATTGTCGTGTTTCTAATTGGTTTAGGCAAAGCAATCGGGAAGCAGCCGATGGACTCTAAAACTAACTCTGCTAAGCAAAGGGTCGGCTTAAAATAATGGCTCTGTTAAAGCTTAATAATTTTTTGATTCACCTAGGAGGTTAAAATGAGTACTCATATTAGGGTTAGGGCTGGAGCTATTATTATTGAAAATGATTCAATCTTATTAGTTGAATTCAAAGATGAAAAAGGGGTGCATTATAACTTTCCAGCTGGTGGAGTAGAGCCACATGAATCTATTGTTGAAGCGGTAAAAAGAGAAGCAAAAGAAGAAGCGTCGGTTGATGTTGCAGTTGGCCCGTTAGCCTTCACTTATGAATATGCGCCTCACTTATGTGAATATCGTTTCGGTGAGTTGCATCAAGTAGGTATGTTTTTTAACTGTTCAATCAAGGAAGGATCGCGTCCAAGCTTTCCGAAAAACCCAGATCCTTACCAAACGGCTGTGAAGTGGGTTCCATTAAATGAATTACATCAAGTTAATTTGTATCCGAAAATGGAACAACAGATTATAGATTATGTTAAACAACCTAAATGTGCCTGGTTTATTGAAGAGCGCTTGTTAAAACAATAAGAAATGGCAGGTGTCGATCATTCGACACCTGCCTGTTTTTAAGTTTAGTGCTTAGTTGTTGCCTTTACCGTTATTACTGCCAGGACCATTACCATTGTTGTCCCCAGGCCCATTGCCATTACCAGGTCCACCCGGGTTCCCAGGAGGTCCGTTTCCATTATCAGGTCCACCTGGAATACCAGGCCCATTGCCGTTTCCAGGGTTACCTGGATGAGGGTCTTCATCTGTTACGATCGTAACCTTACCTTCTGCCTCAGCTCTGCTTTCGTTACCAAAGTCATCTACTGCAATGACTTCAACTACAGCGCCTTCAGCTTCAAGGCCTTGTGGAGCTGTCCAATACCCCACATAGTGACCTTCCTCAGTTTCTTGCATCGGAAGTTCTGTTGCGTTTTGGGTGTTTGTTAAAGGCATGTGCATCCTGAAAGTAGCATCTAAGCCAGGTTCACTATCGAACGTAATCATCACTGTTTGACCAGCTTCAACTGTCTTATCTTCAGTCGGTGTTACATTCTCAATTTCTGGAGCTGTAAAATCAACTTCAACCGTTATTGATTCTGTTGATTCATTACCAGCCTTATCAGTTGCGTGTACTTCGATTTGGTTTTCACCTTCATCTAGCATGATGCGCTCAGAATAAGCTCCATCTTCAACAGAACTTTCATTACCATTAACAGTTACCGTATCTAGGTTTTCATCCGTTACTTCACCTTCGACTGTAACTGTTTCTGTATTTAACTTGTCACCATCTTCAAGGTTGTCAATAGTTAAGTGAGGAGCCTCCGTATCAAGTGTTACTGCAACACTTTCAGACTGGTTAGCTTCTTCATCATTAACATAAGTGACAGCTGTTAGTTCATTATCACCTTCAGAAAGCTCTAGATCGAAGCTAAATGTGCCATCATCTTCAACCTCCATTTGCCCCACTTCATCGCCATTATTCTCAAGTGAAACAGTCGTTGTTGGAGATGCGTTACCTTCGACAGTCATTTCTGATTCATTCGTGTAGAAGTGTTCAGATGGTGAAGTGATTTCAGCTTGTTCAACTTCATAAGCCACTCGAGAACGGATCATATAGTTACCTTCATCAGCTGGTGATTGAGACCAGGTGCCATCAACTGATTGGTAACTTCTTTCAGCATAAGGTCCGTCTTCATCTGTTGCTAGGCCTGGAGAGCTTGTGTTGTCATTCGTTTGAACATAGACCATGTAGAAGTCGCCTTCAACTTGGATGTTATGCTCACGCAAGTCAACAACTGTCCACTCATCAAGACTTCTAGTTGCTTCAGCGTCAACAGGACCAGCGATCTTCTCACCAGGCATACCGTCAGAGTGAGCTTCCCAAACTTCTACAGCGAACTCAGTACCACCTGGCTCAGGCCAGTCATCATCATGGAATTGGAATACACCGTCAGTAACAATAGCACTGTCTTTGTCTTCAGGTAAAGACATTCTTACAGCCCATTTATTACCTGGATCGAAGAAAGCACGAGCATTCTCTGCTGTACCGTCATCGTATCCAATTTCTCCACCTGGGTAAGTGAATAGTGGTTCAAGTTCTAAGTTTAACTCTTGGTCTTGATCAAGAGAAACTTCAACTTCTTTGCTGCTGTAATCAGAAGCAAAAATTCTTAACGTATAGTCACCTTCATATGCTGTTAGCTCATATTGACCATTAGCATCCGTTTCAACTGGATCAACATTTGCATCTTCAATTAATTGTAAAGTAGCGCCTTCAATCGGCTCTCCTGAGTTGGAACTTGTTACCGTACCGTTAAGCGCTGCCTCTGGTAACTCTTCAAGTACAAAGTTAGCCGATACAGTTTCATCAGCTTCTAAGTCAATAGACTGTTCTTCTGAATAGAAACCATATGCCTCAGCTAAGATTGTAAACTCACCAGCTGGGTGTACAAGAGAGTAACTACCATCTACAGGGCTAGTCGTTGCCGAGCGTCCACTTTCTACTACAGATACTTGTGCATCAAGTGGAAGTAATGATGTTTCCTCTTCGATCACTGAATTTGACTCCTTCGTCATTTTCGGTTGAATTTCAGAAGGGTCCATTGGTTCTCCATCACGTTCATCAACATCAATGTCAGGGCTGTTAAGAGATGATGATGAGTCTCTAGACAATTCTAATGATTCATCAGATAATGCAACGTTATCGATATACCATCCTGGATAAGTGATGATCGAGTCGGTTGTCATGTTAAACCCGATATAAACGCGTTCACCAGCATAGTCAGACAAATCAACTTCAGCTGCTTCCCAACCATCATTAGAACCTGTTAATTCTAATAGTTCAGTCCAATCTTCCATATCAGTTGAGATAAATACGTGGCCATAGTCCCAACCACTTTCAATGTCATACCAGTGTTGAAGTTGCAAGTATGATTCGCCTTCTGGTAAATCAATAGGAGGCATTGTTAAAGTGCTGTTTTCACTGTTGTTGTAATCACCAGATAAGTTAGTGGCATAAACGTTGTCACCAGAATCTGCCTCACCTGGACCAGAAGTTGGTTCACCATGCTCCCAAGATACATTTTCACCAAAGACATCCCAACCAATTGGGTCTGTCTCAAAGTCAGTTGAGTAACCAACTGTAATACCTCCAACAATTGAGATGGAGTATTCATCACTAGTTACTTCATTTTCACCAAAATCAGTGACTGTGATCGTATAAGTTAAATCACCTTCAGCTAAATCCTCACCTGGAATAGTAGCAAGGTACTCTCCAGATAAATGGTTACCAGACTGTTGTGAAGCTTCGACTGTGTTTGTATCACCATCAGCATTTGTATAATCAACTGATACTGACGTAACAGCGATATCATCACTAGCTTGGATTGTTAAGTCCAGATCCATGTCAGTGAAGGCTTCTTCTGCTGGTACTTCATGTTCAAAGGTTGGCGGTTCAGTATCTTCACCTTCCATTGAAACATGACCTTCAATGGTACCTAAACCATCAGCTACTGCTGATACAGCATCATAAGCATTTATTAAACCATGTCCAAAACCGTTGTTAGGTGTTTCTGGGTAGTCGTCATTCGTTAGTGGAGTAGCCGTATCCATGATGATATCTTCTAATTCATCAACAGATAAGTCAGCATTTGCTTGGAGTAGTAAAGCAACAAGTCCTGATGTTGCTGGACCTGCCATCGATGTTCCGTCCCAGCCACCTTCATATCCACCACCAGGTACAGCTGAGCGGATATTTACACCAGGTGCTACGATTTCTGGTTTGACCTCATCATAAGGAGAGGGACCTTCTAAGGAGAAGCTTGCAAGGTTGTTGTCGCTATCAGTAGCGCCTGTAGCGAATGATTCAGGATAGTTAGCTGGTACAGCGATTGAACCAGGACCACCTGGGTTTGTTAATGTTGTGTTACCTGCAGAGAATTCAGGGAAAATACCAGCTGCTCTCCAAGACGTTACAACATCACGATACCATTCATCAAGACCAGGTCCGCCACCCCAAGAGTTGTTTACAACATCCGGAGCTTTTGTGACGTCATCGCCAGGAGCAAGCATCCACTCACCAGCAGCTAAAATGTTAGCGTCATTTCCGCCACCACTTGCATCAAACGCTTTTGCTGCAATGTGTTTTGCACCAGGTGCCACACCAACTTGATTAGAACCATCTGGCTCGGCACCAACCATTGTACCGGCTACGTGAGTTCCGTGACCTTGGTCATCATAAGCATCAGATTGACCGCCGACAGGATCAAAGAAACTGTATTGATGGTCGACTTCATCAGTAGCAGAATCATAGCCGCGGTACTGATCTTTAAGTGCTGGGTGGTCCCATTCAACACCTGTATCAATAGCACCGACTACAATACCAGCACCGTCAATTCCCATATCCCAAACTTCAGGAGCGTGAACTTGCTCAATGTTCCATTCAACATTTGCAATTTCAGACTCAACTTCTTCAGCTTCTGTATCAACAGTTACCTCATTAAGTTGACGCTCTTCGTTAGGCAGTAGTTTTTCAACTTCTGGGAAAGATGCGATTCTTTCAGCGATTTCTTTAGGTGCTGTTACTGCCATACCGTTTACGATATGATAAGAGTGGTAATCTTCAACGGTACCATTTTCGATCTCTTGTTCTAAAAATGCTTTAACATTTTGTTGCGAAGATTTTGATACATACTTCAATTCAGAGATGACTGCAGAGCGTTGTGTATACTCTGCGTTTAAAGCAGATAAATTGTTTTCTGAAGCTTTAGCCTGTGCTTCTTCAGCTACCTGCATGACATCTGCTTTCTCGTTAAATTTAACGAGGAAGGTAATGTTGTCATCCTCTTCAAACTCAGTCTTTAAACGATCACTAAATTTTGCCTCAGCTGTTTTAGCAGAGTCATTCAACGCTTTAGAGACACCTTGATTTTGAGCGAATGAGAAACTAGGTGTCATAAGCGCAAGCACCATTACAACTGAAACAATAATACTTAACGATCTAACCATCAAATCCTCCTCCCATTTTTGAAAACCTGTGTAATTTCTAGGGTGAGGTTTAACGATCCTCCTTTCGTATATAATTTTTTACTCAGGAGAGTCGTGGTGTTACATCTACATTTAGCTACTACATTGTCATAATCCTGTTAAGTTTTCGCGATTTTAGTAAAATGAACAGGACGTACTATGTGGTTCGTGTCGAAAAAGAACGAATGTAAAACTAATTAACTAATACAAAAGAGAGCGGCCCTAAAGGTGTATCACTTTAACAAATGATCATCATTAAGTTAGAATAAATTTGGGTAGAAGGAGGGTAAAAGAATGGCATTTGTAATTACAAGCCCTTGTGAAACAGAAAAGGCAGCTGAGTGTGTCGATGTATGTCCAGTTGATTGTATAGAAGAAGGGGAAAATCAATTTTATATTGATCCTGATATTTGTATTAATTGTGGTGCGTGTGTTTCTGTTTGTCCGGTGGCTGCGATTGTAGAAGATTTGGAGTTATTGCCAGATGAGGAAAAATATTTGAAGCAGGCAGAAGAGTTTTTTAAGAATAAATAGTGATGAATGGTTCTAAAATAAACTTGAGACAATAAGGTTGTCATAATAGAAAATCCGAACGATTCATCAGTAAATGAACTCGTTCGGATTTTTCCATGTCGATCTCTCGACATCAAAACAGACTGAACGCTGATTATAGTCGCCTGATCGCTGATAAAATTATCCGCTCTTGTAATTACTCAACTTCGCATTTTAACAATACTTCATCCCTTTTGGCTCAGGCTCTTGTTTATTTTTAAGGATAGTTGTCCTATGATTATAGTATTTTCAGTCCTTAATGATTAGCTTTGGCTTTTAAAACAAGGATATGATCCAACTAATCACAACAATGGCTCCGATAATTATTAATATTGTTCTAATCATATAATAGCCACTCCTTATCGAGGTATTGTTCATAAAATACCCAGTTAGTTAACAAAATAAACACCACAGCATTTATTTTGAATTCAAGATAAATGCTATGGTAATATGAAGTTATGAATGATCGTATTAATGAGTGAATGAAAGGAGATTGTTGTTATGAAGCATATATTCCGTGAAGGGAAAGACCTTTCCAAGCAAACTTTGTTACTTTTACATGGTACAGGTGGTAATGAACAAGACTTATTACCTTTAGTTGATCATATAGACCCTGAAGCTAATGTGTTAAGTGTTCGAGGCAATGTTTCTGAAAATGGTATGCCACGATATTTTCGTCGTTTAGCAGAAGGGGTTTTTGATGAAGAGGATTTAATCTTCCGAACGAAAGAGCTGTACGAATTCTTAAACGAGGCGGCCCAAGATTACGGGTTTGACCGTGATCAAGTTGTGGCTGTTGGGTATTCAAATGGTGCTAATATTGCGGGTAGTTTAATGTTTCATTATGAAGATTCCTTAAAAGCAGCTAGTTTACACCACCCAATGGTGCCGCGTCGTGGAATTGAATTACCAGATTTAGACGGTAAAGATGTATTTATCGCAGCTGGAACGAATGATCCGATTTGTCCAGCGCAGGAATCAGAAGATCTTAAAGAATTACTAGAAGGTGCTGGTGCTAATGTTCAGCTGCACTGGGAAAGTCAAGGGCACCAACTCAACTTAGGTGAAGTAAAAGCAGCAGCTGAATGGTATAACAATTTGTAAATCATTTTATTTACCCCCCCCCCCTAGTTCAATTAATGAGTTAGGGGGGATATTGTTTTAATCCATATGGGCAAAAGAAAGGTCTGTATCAACTTCTCCTTCAATTTTATTAAATGCTATATCTTCACCCTTTAACCAAGAATCAAAGCTGAATTTAACAGGCTCTGCATCGCCACCTAAGGCAAACCACGCCTCACGTTGTTTTGGAAAGTAGGCTGAGGTATGAATAGTTCCAGCCCAACTTTTATATTTATGTGAGAAAACGCCACGCCCACTGTCATTCATCAGGCGAAAAGCTTCTTTCGCACTCATGTTAGATTCTCTTTGTAAGTTAATAGCCTCTTTTCGTTTATAGGAGTCTTCTAAGTGATGGCGATTTTCTTTAGTTAAATATTCAAAGTGGTTTGTACAAACATTTGAACTTCTCACGTGTACCCCACGAGGACTTGTTTCAACAACATAAGTTTTACCATTCGGGTCTAATAAAATATAGCTAAATGCGTTTCGATGTGGAATTTCTTTTAAGAGTTGCACGGCATGATCGACATTTGCGCACGTATCTAATATGATTCGTCCGATCATATAACAGACAAATCCGTCTTCTGGACTTTTACGATGGGTAAAATTATAAGCCATGACAAGTCCTTCTTCATTCATACCATCCATGCGACCTGTAACACGTGATGTTGGCCCAATAACAGCATATCCGCCATCTGTTGGCTTGAAGAGGGTGTATCGCCCTTCGTATGTTTGTGGTTGATAGTCATAATTACGAATCATATAATCTTCTTCGGTCATGATCGAACAACCACTTTTAGTAATTGCGGTTCGGTAACCACCAAAATCACGTAAAACCTCTTCCATAGGTAATTCAAGTCCATCTCTTAATCCCTCTAGCTCAGCCCACATGTTGGGCGCATATTGCATAAACTTGTCCTTTGTGTCATATACATTGATCGAAAAGCGAGGTTTTCTAATTTTCCAATGTTTTTTACGATTTTGTATGGTTAATGAATCTTTTAACTGCCTTCCTTGTTCATAACCAAAGTCATAATGGCTGCCTCTAAATTGAAAGATTTCGCTATAAATCTGTTTCATTGTTTATTTCAATCCTCTTTTAAAATTTTGATTTTAATTATACAAGATTTGGTTGAATTTAGCTAAATATGAGAACTTATCTAAAAGTTTGCCTAAGGAGATGTGTGAAATCGCCTGATTATTTTAGAATTAGGCGATATTTTAAATAATTAGGCGAAAATTGAATTTTTCAGGCGAAATCCAGAATAATCAGGCGAAAAACAAAATAATTAGGCGAACGCCAGATTGTTGTGCAAAGTTTAGCGAAAATCCATAAAGTACATAGTTGGAACCGATTGATTTAATTGAATAATGTCTAACCTTATTGTATAATACAATGTTGATTTCAATACTTTATTATAATGCGATAAAATATAAAAGCAAGGTGGTTAATATGTCTAATAAGGATTACAGGGTTTTGCTTTATTACAAATATGTTCCGATTGAAGATGCTGAGGCATTCCGTGATGAGCACTTACAACTGTGCTTTGACCTAGGCTTAAAAGGTCGAATTATTGTCGCGGAAGAGGGGTTAAACGGCACAGTTTCAGGTACAATTGAGCAAACAAATAAATATATAAAAGCTCTTCAGGCAGATCCGCGTTTTGAAGATATGACATTTAAGATTGATGAAGCGGATGATCACGCATTTAAGAAGATGCACGTTCGTTATAAGTCTGAGATTGTTAACTTGAGTTTAGAAGAAGAAGACATTAATCCTAATCAACAAACAGGTGAGTATTTAGAGCCGAAAGAGTTCTTTGAGGAAATGCAAAAAGAAGATACCATTGTATTAGATGCTCGTAATGATTATGAGTATGATATTGGACACTTCCGTGGTGCGATTCGTCCAGATGTTCGTAATTTCCGTGAGCTACCTGAGTGGGTTAAAGAGAACAAAGAATTACTAGAAGGTAAGCGTGTGCTAACATATTGTACAGGTGGAATTCGTTGTGAAAAGTTCTCAGGGTGGTTGAAGGAAGAGGGCTTTGACGATGTTGGACAACTCCATGGTGGTATTGTAACTTATGGTAAAGACCCTGAGGTGCAAGGCCAATTATGGGATGGACAATGCTACGTGTTTGATGAGCGTATTAGTGTTCCAATTAACCAAGTAGAGCATCATGTTGTAGGTCGTGACTATTTCACAGGTGAGCCGTGTGAACGCTACGTCAATTGCGCGAACCCTGACTGTAATGAACAAATTTTATCCTCTTTGGAAAATGAACATTTCTACTTAAGAAGTTGTTCTCATGAATGCCGTGTACATCCACGAAACCGTTATATCGAAGAACGCAGTTTATCTGAAGAGGAAGTACAAGCGAAGATGGAAGCTATTGACGAATACGAAAAAGAAAAGGCTTAAATTTATTTGTTGACATGGTTATAAGTACCATGATACCATGCGTATAATCTAATATTTAAAATTGAATAACAATTTTGACTCTTATCTAGAGTGGCTGAGGGACTGGCCCGTTGACGCCCGGCAACCTTCGAACATCGGTTTGAAAGGTGCTAATTCCTGACAAGGCAAGATTTTGCTTTGGAAGATGAGGGAGACAAATACGTGTATATTTGACCTCTCTATCTTTCAAGGTAGAGAGGTTTTTTGTATTTTTAAAATGATTATTTCAAGCGATTGGAAAGGAGGAGGTGGTGACAGTTAGAAGAGATGTAGGGAAAGTAGTTATTCCTAATTTCACACTAGAATCAGGCTATATTTTAGATGAAGTGGAGTTAGTTTTTGAGAGAGCTGGACTTGAACAATCACCTGTTATTTTAGTATGTCATGCGTTAACAGGTAACCATTGTACTGTTGGAACTGAAGATGAACCGGGATGGTGGCGAGGGTTAATCAATCAAGGTGGTTATATTGACGTTGATGAGTATCAAGTGTTGACCTTTAATGTCTTGGGTGGTTGCGATGGTTCTTCAGGTCCTAAGTCCATTAATTCGAACACGGGAAATATGTACGGGGTAGACTTTCCACAGATTACAATTAGGGATTTAGTTGAAATCCAGTATCTAGCACTTAAGAAGTTAGGCATTAACCACTTGCATGCAGTCATTGGAGGGTCATTAGGTGGTATGCAAGTGCTTGAGTGGGGCTTGATGTATCCAGGTTTTGTCGATGTCATCATTCCAATAGCTGTAACACCGCAGTTCAGTGATTATGCCATTGCATTTAATCATATTTCAGCTCAAGCGATTAAGCAGGACTCAAATTGGCAACAAGGTAAAACACCTAAAGAAGGACTCGGATTAGCTCGGGCGATTGGCATGATTACATATCGTTCAGCACCACTATTTCAAGAGCGGTTTAACCGAACTGAGCTTAATCAGAAGTATGAAGTTGAATCTTATTTAAGTCACCAAGCGGAAAAGTTGGTTAATCGTTTTGATGCGAATAGTTATTTGATCTTGCTTAATGCGATGAATGGTCATGACATTGGGCGAGGGAGGGGTGGGTATGAGCTAGCTTTAAGTCAATTAGAGGTTCCTGTTGTCGCACTTAGTTTTCAACATGATTTGTTATACCCGCCTCATGAGATAAAAGCATTTGTTGATCACCTCAATATACTAGGAGGTTCAGCTAAATACTGTGAAGTTGAAACAATTTTTGGGCATGATGGTTTTTTAGTCGAGTTTCAGAAGTGGGGAGATGTGATTAAAGTAAGTTTAGAAAGTATAAAAGAATCCAAATTATTGAATAGGAGTGGTGAAGGATGAGTCAAAAAAATTATCGCTTAGAAACAATTGGAGTACATGGTGGTTTAGAAGCAGATTCAGCAACAGGAGCACGAGCGCTTCCAATTTATCAAACGAACTCATATAAGTTCGATAGTACTGAGCATGCGGCTAATTTATTTTCATTACAAGAAGAAGGGTTTATTTATTCTCGAATTGGTAATCCGACTGTTGGGGCACTTGAGGAGAGAGTGGCACAGTTAGAAGGTGGAATTGGCGCATTAGCATTCTCAAGTGGCATGGCAGCTATATCTGCAGCGATTTTTAATTTAGCAGAAGCAGGTGATGAAATTGTTGCAGCGTCCACTTTATATGGTGGGACGTACAACTTATTCTCAACAACTTTACCAAAACACGGAATCACGACGCATTTCGTTGATCCAACTGAACCTGAGCATTTCTTTAAGGCGATCACTCCAAAGACTAAGGCAATATTTGCTGAGACAATTGGTAACCCTGGTTTACATGTTTTAGATATTGAAAAAGTAGCAGAAATTGCGCGTGGTGCAGGGGTACCACTAATTGTCGATAATACATTCCCATCCCCTTACTTATTACGCCCAATTGATTATGGAGCAGACCTTGTTGTTCACTCGGCTACGAAATGGTTAGGAGGTAATGGAACGACATTAGGTGGGGTGCTTGTTGATGCAGGGAAGTTTGATTGGAATTCACCAAAATTCCCAGGGTTTACCGAACCAGACCCGAGTTATCATGGGATTGTGTATGCTGAGGCATTACCTGAAGCGGCATTTATTACAAAAGCACGCGTCCAAGTACTACGTGATACAGGTGCAACACTAAGCCCTTATAACGCCTTTCAGATTGCACTTGGTTTAGAAACATTACACGTTCGCATGAAGGAGCATGTCGCTAATACACGCCGTATTGTAGAATATTTGGACCAACATCCAGGAGTTGAGTGGGTATTATATCCAGAGAAAGAAAACCACGAATCCTTTGAGTTAGCACAAAAGTATTTACCAAAAGGGGCAGGTTCAATTGTCGTCTTTGGTATTAAAGGAGGGAAGAAAGCTGGTGCAAACGTAATCAACAATGTTCAACTATGGTCACATTTAGCCAATGTGGGAGATGCTAAAAGCTTAATCATCCATCCAGCTAGTACGACGCATCAACAATTAAGTGAAGAAGAGATTGAATCAACAGGTGTAACAGATGACCTAATCCGTCTTTCTGTTGGTATTGAAAATGTTGAAGACTTAATTGATGACTTAGAGCAAGCGATTGAAACCGCAACAGGTGAATTATCACAAGTTGAACGTGTTAATTATTAATTAGGAGGGCTCAGGATGAGTTCTATTAACGTAGCTTTATTAGGCTTTGGAACTGTAGGGCGCGGTGTATATGAAATAATTGAACAAGAACAAAAGCGGCTAACTGAAATCTTAGGTTGTTCTGTTAATATAGTCGCTATATTAGTTGATGATGAGACGATTGAGCGTAACGTTCCTTCACATATTTTAGTGACATCAAGTGCTCACGATGTATTAACCCAACCAGTTGATGTCGTTATAGAAGCGATTGTTGGTGTGGAGCCTGCTTATACGTATTTATCACAAGCTATTGAGAAAGGTTGTCACATCATTACAGCTAATAAAGAAATGTTTGCACATAAAGGGCATGAATTAAAACAACAAGCAAAAGAGCGACAAGTTTCTGTGGAGTATGAAGCGACAGTTGCTGGTGGTGTCCCTGTCATAAATACCTTAAGACAACTCGTTACTGTTAACCGAGTCGTTCAAATTGAAGCAATATTGAATGGTACGACAAACTATATATTAAGTGAAATTACAAATAAACAGGCAAGTTTTGCTGAAGCCTTACAATCTGCACAGCAATTAGGCTATGCTGAGGCTGATCCTACGAATGACCTTAAAGGATATGATGCGCTCTATAAAGCGATTATTTTAGCCGAATTATTAACGGGTACTAAAGTTTATGGTAATCATGTTTTTCGTGAAGGAATTAAAAGTGTAATAAAAGCTGATGTTATTCACCAACAGTTAAAAGGATCCCGTGTTAAACATATTGCTACTTTGAATTTCGGGCAAGGGCAAATAGATATAAGAGTGGAACCTAAGTGGATTACATCAGAACACCCTTTATACCATGTGGAAGGTGTCGATAATGCTATTGTCATGACAGGTGACTATGTTGGTAGGCTTAAATTAGAAGGCCCAGGTGCTGGTCAATACCCAACAGCAAGTGTCATGGTGGAGGATTTAGTTAAGATCTTTAGTCGAGAAAGGAAATTAGTCAATAACTAAGTGTGTACTTCAAAGACTCATAGGGGTCTGGTGTATGTTAAAATAGTGAAGGATTTCCCTATGAGAAAGGAAGTTTTTGATGAGTACAACATATAAAATACCATTGTCTCCACAGTATGATCCGTGGGAAGCATACATGGACATTGAGGAACACGGTGAGATGGTGTTATCGAATATTGAGTTTACCACAACTCATTTATGTAATATGCGCTGTCGCCACTGTGCTGTTGGTGATACATTACTGAAAAAAGACCCTGATGCTCTACCGATTGACTTATTGCTTAAGCGACTAGATGATGTACCTCATTTACGTACGTTAAGTATTACCGGTGGCGAGCCGATGTTGTCTAAGAAGTCAGTTGATGAATATGTCGTTCCATTATTGAAATATGCACATGAACGTGGCGTTCGTACACAGATAAATTCTAATTTAACGTTACCATATAGTCGATACGAATCGATCATTCCATACTTAGATGTTCTCCACATTTCACATAATTGGGGAACGGCAGAAGAATTCGCTGAAACAGGGTTTGCTTTAATGGAGCGCAAACCATCTTATGAAAACCGCAAGATGTATTTTCATAGAATGGTAGAAAACAGCCAGAAATTATCTGAAGCCGGTGTCATGGTATCGGCTGAAACGATGCTAAATAAACGTACCTTCCCATACTTAGAGCAAATTCATGAGCATGTTTTAGAGATGGGGTGTTGCCGTCACGAAATTCATCCCATGTATCCAGTTGATTTCGCAAGTGATTTACAAACTTTATCACTTGATGAAATGAAAGAAGCGATCACGCGTTTATTAGACTGTCGGGATGAGCGTGTTTGGATGTTATTTGGGACGTTACCTATTTACCCGTGTAACTCCAAAGAACGAGATTTAAACCTATTAAAGCGCCTTGATGAAGCAAAGAATGTAACAGTGCGTAATGACCCGGATGGACGCTCACGATTGAATATTAATATATTCACAGGTGATGTGACTGTTACTGATTTTGGTGATGAGCCTTCACTAGGTAATGTTCAAAATACGAGACTACTAGACTCATTTAAACAATGGATGGAAACGAAAACAGCTCAATCCTTAAATTGTCACTGTCCAATGGCGAAGTGTTTAGGACCTAATGTATTAGTTAAAAACACGTATTATCAAGACGTTGATTTCCGTAAACGACAGGCGAATATATCGATTTCTAATCGTTAAACCTCGGTAAAATGCCGGGGTTTATTTTGTAGGATTAGAATTATGTTAGGTCGCTTTTTATCGTACTATTCCGATTATTTTAAATAACATTGTCGAATTAGACATAAAAGAGTAATATAAGAGTTAATATTCGTAAAATTGTCACGAGAGGAGCAACAAGATATGAAATTAATCGCCAAATTAGTAGCTGGTATTATTTTAGGTATTGTAATTGGTCTTATAGGAATTGAGTGGCTAACACGTTCACTCATTACTTTTAGTGATTTGTTTGGGCAATTTATTGAATTTATGATCCCACTTATTATTCTGTTCTTTATCGCCTCGGGTGTTTCTAAATTAGGACAAGGTTCAGGTAAGTTAGTTGGGCTTACTGTCGGAACCGCTTACACGTCGACTGTTTTAGCTGGTATTGCAGCATTTTTCATTGCGACATTAATTATGCCAATGGTGGCTTCGGAACGCTCAGCACCAGAAGAAGGAAGTGCTTTAGAAGGGTACATAGATTTGGCAATTGACCCACTAATGGGTGTCATCACAGCGCTTGTCTTAGCATTCACATTCGGTATTGCGATCGCTAAGTTAAAGAGTGAAACGCTCATTCGAGTCTTTGATGAAGGTAAATCAGTCGTGGAGTTAGTCATTGTAAAGGTGATTATTCCCCTTCTTCCATTCTTTATTGCAGGGATCTTTGCAGAATTGGCTTCAGAAGGGACCGTATTTGATACGTTAAGAGTGTTCGGTATTGTATTAGTGGTTGCGATTGCTACGCATTGGGCGTGGATTATCCTTCAGTATACAGCTGCTGGGCTTTACGTTGGTCGAAACCCGTTCAGCTTACTTAAAACAATGCTCCCTGCATACTTTACTGGTTTAGGTACAATGAGTAGTGCAGCGACCATTCCGGTTACATTAAAGCAGGCAAAGCAAAACAAAGTCCGTGAAGAAGTTGCGAACTTTAGTGTACCTTTAAGTGCGACTATTCACTTATCAGGTAGTGTTATTACGATTGTCAGTTGTACAGTAGCTGTTATGGCAGTATTAGATGGTTATAGCGTTCCAAACTTCTTTGAAATGTTACCTGTGATTGCAATGTTAGGTATTATTATGATTGCAGCTCCAGGTGTTCCAGGTGGAGCGATTATGGCGGCAATTGGTATTTTAGGTTCTATGCTAGGCTTTACTGAAGCGGCCATTGCATTAATGATCGCGTTATACATGGCACAAGACGGCTTTGGAACAGCAGCGAATGTGACGGGTGATGGTGCAATTGCCTTGTTCGTTGATAAATTTACAAGTAAATTTAAAGGATAAAAATAAGGCAACCTCTTTAAAGAGAGGTTGCCTTATTTTTATGTTAATCTTCATCTACCGGATATACACCATTCTCATCGTGAATCTCTTTACCTGAAAGTGGTGGGTTGAATACGCATACGACGCGCATATCTTCACTGCCTCCACGAAGTAGGTGTTCATCATGCTCATCTAAGGAATAAACAGTACCTGGTGTGATTTTATATACTTTCCCATCTTTCAGTGTTTCAACTTCACCATCACCTTCAATGCAATAGACAGCTTCTAAGTGATTTTGGTACCAAATGTGCGTTTCAGTCCCTGCTTTTATGACTGTGTCGTGAAGTGAGAAGCCCATACCATCCTTCTTTAATAATAGGCGGCGGCTCTTCCAGTTTTCACCTTTTACTTCATTTTCTGATCCGATTACATCTTGTAATTTTACAGTTTTCATTAGTAGAATCCCCTTTCAGATATGTTTATAAAATTTTACTTAAAAATTCTTGTGTACGTGGGTTTTGTGGGTTTTCAAAAATTTGTTGTGGTTTGCCTTCTTCCATGACAACTCCCTCATCCATAAACATGACACGATCACCAACCTCACGTGCGAATCCCATTTCGTGAGTGACAACGACCATTGTCATACCTTCTTTTGCCAAATCCTTCATAACGCCTAACACATCCCCAACTAATTCTGGGTCTAAAGAAGAAGTTGGTTCATCGAATAACATAACACTAGGCTCCATAGCTAACGATCTTGCAATTGCTGCACGCTGCTTTTGTCCACCTGAAAGACTATCAGGGTAAGCTTCTGCTTTATCTTCTAATCCCACTTTTTCAAGGAGTTTCATAGCTAAATCATTAGCCTGCTGTTCATCAGTTCCTTTTACCTTAATGGGTCCTAGTGTAACATTTTCTAGCACTGTCATGTGTGGAAATAGGTTGAAATGTTGAAACACCATCCCCACTTGTGAGCGAACCCGGTTTATATCTGTGTTTGGGTCATTAATAATATCTTGTTCAATCTTCACTTCACCAGATGTGATATCTTCTAATAGATTTAGACATCTTAAAAATGTACTCTTACCAGACCCAGAAGGCCCAATCACACAGACAACTTCACTTTCTTGAACTTCAGCATCAATTCCTTTTAACACCTCAAGGTCACCAAACGATTTGTGTAAATCTTTTACCGAAATCATCTATACATCTAACTTCCTTTCTATACGACGTAAAATTAATGAAGTTGGAATCGTAATCATTAAGTAAATAAGGCAGACCATAACTAGAGTTTCAAATACTTCTGCTGTAGCGTTGAAATACTGTCTACCCATGTATAAAAGTTCTCCTACTGCAATTACAGAGAATAAGGAAGTATCTTTTAAACTTATGATAAATTGGTTACCTAATGGTGGGATCATTCGTTTAAAAGCTTGTGGCCAAACAATGTAACGCATCGTTTGACGTTCGGTTAAACCAAGTGAACGTCCAGCTTCAAACTGGCCGCGGTCAATCGAGTGCACAGCACCTCTGACAATTTCGGCGATATATGCACCTGCATTAATAGTAATAGCAATGATTGCTGCGGTTAATCCACTAATATTAACTCCAATTAAATCCTCAGACAATCCGAAATAGATGAACATGACTTGAGCTAAGATAGGTGTTCCTCGCACAACTTCTACAAAAACGGTACTAATTCCATAAGTTAAACGGTTTTTAGACAGTCGTGCTAACCCCATGATTGCTCCTAATATAAAGCCAAGAATTAAACCAATTACAGTAATGAGTAGTGTTAACTGTAACCCTTCGAATAAGAAAGGTAATGACTTAACGTAAGCTGAATCCATTAGCGCTTCAAACATTTAATATTCGCTCCTTTAGAAACTCGGTCGCCTTGTTACGACAGAAGGTTTAAAAAAAGCGCAACAAGCTGTACTTGTTACGCTTGATTTCTAGTAAACTCTTAGTCGTTATTTACTGAAAATCTTCTGGTGGTGCTTCACCAAACCAATCTTCATAGATTTCAGCATATGTGCCATCTTCAATTAAAGTCGCTAACGCTTCGTTAACTGGTTCTACTAGGTCTGAATCTTGAGGGAATGCAATACCATATGGCTGACCCTCTAAAACATCACCAACCATCTTTAATTCATCTTCAGCGTTTTCCATAATGTAATATTGTACGTTAGGTAAGTCATATAAAACAGCATCTAAACGACCAGCTTCTAAGTCCATGTAAGCTGTTACGATTTCTGGGAATGCTGTAACCTCAGCATCAGTATTGTCTAATAAATAGTCTTCACTTGTTGAGCCTTGACGTACACCTACATTCAATCCGCCAATATCATCAATTGATTCAATATCAGAATCTATAGGTACCGCTAAGATTAGACCGGAGTCATAGTATTTATCTGAGAAGTCCATATTTTCTTGTCGGTCTTCAGTGATGGAAATCCCAGCAACACCAAAGTCGTTACGCCCTGATCTCATAGAACCTAGTAAACCATCAAACTCCATTGTTTCATAATCTACTTCAAACCCTACCTCTTCAGCGATTGCGTTAACTAGGTCAATGTCGAATCCTTCCATTTCACCTGTGTCTGGATTTAAATATTCAAACGGTTGGAAGTTTGCATCCGTGGCAACTGAATATGTTTCCCCGTCTCCACTTGAACCACATGCTGCAAGAATACTTAACGTTACAATTGCAGTAAGTAAAACAGTTAACTTTTTCATTTAAATATGTACCCCCTAGAAATATAGTTTAACCGTTTATATTTTCTCACGGTCTAGATAGATTTGGAAAATGACATTAAACTACATTATTATGAATTATCTGATATTTGGGCTGATTTTTCGCAGCTCAACTCGCTCACTTATAAAATAACTGACATTTATTGCGTTATTCTTTCGTTTAATCCACATTTTCCTTTTTAAATAAATATGGGGGCTGTACAAAAAATATGATAAAAATAAAAAGCTTTGTACGGTTTTTTCGTACAAAGCTTTATAGGGTTAGTATGGATCAGATGGATGTCCCATCTGCTGAGCATCGTGGACGGCTTCTTCCATTTTATCTTCTTTAGGCATGGAATTAAGGCCTTCAGCTACACGTTTTCCATATTCTTCATCAGCTTTCGTGAAATTTTCGATCATTTGGTTTTGAATATCTTTATGGCATTGTGAGAGGGCTCCAACTAAATTATTAATTAAGTCATCACGTTCCCAATCATTGAGTCGTCGGTAGGTTTCGCCAGCTTGTCCGAAGTTGTTTTGGCGTTCAATTGGCTCTCGGACTATATTACCTTCTACATAAGGTTCGTGTTCTTGGCCGTTGTTCTCATCTTCTGTATAACCGCCAAGAAGGGATGGTTCATAGTTAATATGAGGATTTTTATCTTCACCATAGTCTGTTCGAAAATCCATTTGACCACCATTCTGATTCGTGCGTATCCCTTTAACTGGACTATTAATTGGTAATTGTAAATAGTTCGGTCCAACACGGTATCGTTGTGTATCTGAGTATGAGTAAGTGCGGCCTAGAAGTAATTTATCATCCGAAAAGTCTAACCCATCTACTAAAACTCCCGTACCAAAAGCAGATTGTTCCACTTCAGCATGGAAGTTTTTCGGGTTTTCATTGAGCACCATTTTACCTACTTTATGCCATGGGAACTGGTCGCGATACCATAATTTAGTTGGGTCTAGTGGGTCGAAGTCTAGCTCTTTGTGTTCGCCATCTTCCATAATTTGAACGTAAAGCTCCCATTCAGGGTAGTTCCCTTCTTCGATTGCTTCATACAGATCTTGTGTTGCATGATTAAAGTTCATGCCTTGAATTTTGTCAGCTTCTTGTTGGGTCAAGTTTTTAATTCCTTGAACAGGCTCCCAGTGATATTTAACTAATACAGCTTTCCCTTCTTTGTTCACCCATCTATACGCATGAACACCTGAACCTTGCATTTGCCTGTAGTTAGCCGGAGTGCCCCAAGGTGAGAATAAGAATGTAATCATATGTGTAGCTTCTGGTGATTGACTAATAAAGTCAAAGATTCGCTCAGGGTCTTGGATATTAGTCACAGGGTCCGGTTGAAATGCATGTACGAAGTCAGGGAATTTAATTGGATCACGGATGAAGAAGATCTTTAAATTATTCCCAACTAAATCCCAATTCCCGTCTTCTGTGTAAAATTTAACTGCAAATCCTCTTGGGTCTCGTAATGTTTCTGGTGAATGTCTACCGTGATTAACAGTCGAGAAACGGACAAATACAGGTGTTTGTTTCCCTTTCTCAAACACTTTAGCGCGAGTGTATTTAGAAATTGATTCGCCGTCTACTTCTCCGTATGATTCAAAATAACCATGCGCCCCAGCCCCGCGTCCGTGTACGATTCGTTCTGGAATTCTTTCGCGATCAAAATGGCTAATTTTCTCAAGGAAATCATAGTTTTCAAGTACAGTAGGTCCACGATCTCCAACGCTTCTTGTATTTTGGTTGTCTGTTACTGGATGTCCTTGCTGATTCGTGAGCTTAGATTTTTCATTTTCGCTTTTACGGTCTTTATTTTTCATATTTAGAAATCCTCCTTCCAATATCACTCAGTTAGTATGTACAGTTATTTTCTAGATATTAGAATTAGTGGACAATTTCTACTGAGGAAAAATAAGGTGAAGGCGTTCTATAATAGAAATCGAGCGAACGCCCAATTAATTGAGGTGTTCGCCCGAATATTTAAAATTTCGCCTGATTATCTAAAATTTCGCCCGATTATCTTGAAAATCGCCTGATTCTCTAATAATCAGGCGATTTCATATATCACTATTTTTTAGTTCTATATGGTGTTGATATTTTACACATTTGTACTTGTGCCCTTCACAATAACAACCGATTGTGATTGGGCTGTTAAAAAAGGTGCCTCTTAAAGAGAGGCACCTTAATTATTCGTCTTTAAAAGATTGAGAAAAACGTTTCATTGCTTGTTCTTCTGCATCTAGATACAGAGTGCGAGATGGGAAGGCGATTGACACTTCTTCTTCTTTTAATATATCCATAATTTTAAAGTTAATGTCCTCTTTAACTTCTAAATATTCATCCCATACAGTAGTCTTCGTAAAGAAGTAAAGCATAATATCTAGGCTACTGTCGTTATACTTATCGAAATTGACAAAGATCGTCTCAGGGTGGACTTCTTCATGATTTTCTAATAAGTCCCGAACACGATTAACGACAGTCTCTAGTTTATCTCTAGGTGTGGTATATTCGACTCCTAGATTAAAGAATATACGGCGTTTACCCATCTCACTCCAGTTTGTAATTGGCTCGTTAGATAGAGTAGAGTTAGGGATCGTTACGAGCGATTCAGAAAACGTTCTAACACGCGTACTTCTAAATGTAATATCTTCAACGACACCTTCGATACTAGGTGTTTCAATCCAATCCTCCATTGTAAACGGTTTTTCTGTAATTATGACGATACCGCCAAACAAGTTTTTGATTACTTCTTGTGCTGCTAAGGCAAAAGCTAGACCACCAAGTCCAAGACCTGCGACAAAGCCGCTAACATCATAACCAAATTCTTGTGCGATAATACTTAAGCTAATCGCAATAACAATAAAACGGATGGCTTTAGATATAAAAGGTATTAAGATTTGGTCAATTTCTAAGTTAACTTTATCACTCACTTTCATGAGTAATAAAGAAGAGCTTGATGCTAAGTTAAATAATCCCCAAGTGATGACTAAAATAACGGATGACCGAATTAAGCTTTCGAATAGATCGTTTTGCTGATTAATAAATGGTACATAGTCAACTGCAATGTAAATACCAATAATGACAAAAAGTGTTCTAACCGGCCGCTCGTAAGATTTAACGATAAAGTTAAGTAAGTCGGACCCAGATTTATTCGTTAATTTTAGGATGAAGTAAAATACATACTTAGCAAATAACTTTCTAAGCAAAAGAAAGACTAATAGAATCCCGAAAGCTATACCGAGGTCAATCCATAGTTCGATATTATTTATGTATTCCCAAAATCGCCAATTCATTTCAATTCTCCCTTTGTGAAGCTTCACTTTAAAACTATTATTATCATACTATACACATCTTAAAACATAAAGAAAGCTAATTTAATCAAGTTTTATATAATAAGTGATCAATGAAGAGCCCCGAATTAAATATCGGGGCTTAATGTACTAAACAGCTGATGCTTCAATTGCTCGGATGACGCGAATAGCTGTACTTTCACTTGATTGTGGGTTTTGACCTGTGACGATATTGTGATCACGAACAGAGAAGTCAGTCCACTTATCGCCCCTGTCGAAATTTGCCCCTTGTTCACGAAGTTTTGTTTCTAACATAAATGGCATGTGTATATCTAATTGCATTTCTTTTTCTTCTTCATCTGTAAAGGCTGTTATTTTTTTGCCTTTTACTATCGGTGTTCCATCTTCATAAGTGACATTGACTAAGCCTGCAGGACCGTGGCAGACTGAGCCAATTACTTTGTCTTTCTCGGCGAATTGTTGTAAGACATATTGTAAAACTTCGTGATCAGGGAAATCAAACATTGTCCCGTGTCCGCCTGGTAGGAAGACGGCGTCAAATTGATCTGCATCAGCCTTTGTTAGTTTTTCGGTATCTTTAAGTGCTGTTTCAGCTGCTTTCCATTCAGGCCGCTCTTCAATACTGTTTGGGTCTAGTGGAACTTCGCCACCTTCAATGCTTGTCACTTTAATATCATAACCTTGTTCTATAAATTTAATATAAGGTACTGCGAATTCTTCTAACCATAAACCAGTTTTATGATCGTTAGTAATTTCAGTGTGATTGGTTAAAACCATAAGTACTTTCTTTGTCATAAGCTAAACCTCCTTCTGTACTAGTATTTATATCATCTGATAAAAATATGACGCAAAAGTTGTGCTTATGATGTGAGTAATGTGAAGGTCTGAAATGAAAGTGTTGTCATGAGTTAAATAAAGAGTCATATTGATGGTTAATCTATGGTAAACAGATTGAATTAAAGGTGGCAAAAGTCGATGGATCAATACGATGTCATAATTATTGGTGGTGGATTAGCGGGGATTTCATGCGGAATTGAGCTTGCCCAAAACAATTATAAGGTACTCATACTAGAAAAATCTCCGCATATGGGTGGACGAACAGCTTCTTGGGATGATCATGGTATGTTAGTGGAAACGGGTTCTCACCGTGTGATTGGGTATTATAAACACCTTCCAAAATTGCTTAAAAAAGCTGGAGTGGACATCAATGATATCGTTTCATGGGAAGACAAATTGGATGTGCTATCACCGAAGCATGAGAATGTTACAACTTTTGGTGTGGCACCGCTATTTGGACCATTTACTCTCATCCGTGCTATGTTAGGGAACAATCAGTCTTTTTCAGCTAAGGCGAAGTTATCATTAGCCCCATTTTTTAAAGCAGGTTTAAATGAATATAAAAAAGACCCCAAAAGACTAGATCAAATGAGTATATTGGAGTTTGCCAGGCAAAATGGCGTGCATAAAGATGCCATTCATCTGTTTATAGAAGCGTTATGTAATGGCATTTTTTTTACACCACCTGAACGCTTTTCTGCGTATGTCTTTTTTGGAATTCTAGCACCAGCACCATCTCGATTTTATAAAATGAGAATAGGTGGATTTTTAGGTGGGATGAGTGAGGTTATGTTTAATTCGCTTGTTTATCATTTTGAGAATCTTGGTGGTAAAATCATGCTCAATTCAGAAGTACAACGTTTAATTACAGAAGAAGAGAGGGTGGAAGGTGTCTCGTTAAATGAATCAAACATCTTAGCTAAACATGTCGTATTGGCAACGGAACTTGGAGCAGCTAAACAGATAATAAACCAATCTCAAATCGATTTAATCAATTTTTATTCAATGTTAAAGCTTCCGACTGCAGCAGCTGTTTCGGTTCAACTAGAATTAACTGAGCCTGCTTTAGAGCATGATCGAACGACATTTGCTCCAGGGACAGCGTTAGCTAGTTTTTCTGAACAGTCAAGATCAACATTTACACATGTTCCAGGAAGGATATCAATTATAATAGGACCATCTGATCGATATATTGACTACAAAGACGACTCACTGCTTCAACTCGTTTATGAAGAGTCAGAGAAAATAGGGTTAAATATAAACGGGAAAGTCACCGATTATCGTGTTGTCAAACACCCTGAAGAATTTTACTCTGTAGCCCCAGGCCATGATTTGCTTAGACCAGTGCAGAAGACAGTAGTACCTGGTTTAACATTGGCAGGTGATTATACAAAACAGCCTTTCTTTTCAACAATGGAAGGTGCTGTGTTCTCAGGAGAATTAGCCTCAAAAAATGTGAAGAAGGAATTAAATATATAAAGAAAGCTGCTCTTTGATTTAGAGCAGCTTTCTTTTTGGGGGTTGACGCGTATCATCTTTAGTATTTAAAATGCTAGGTCTTTTATCATTAAATGGGATGGGCGAACGGATTAAGGTTAAGAATAAAGCACGTGGGTTAAATGGGATCAATGGCCATAAATATGGCACATTTAATGTTTTTGTTTTGACTAGCAAAAGTAGCCATATTGTAACGGCGACAACGAATCCAACTAATCCAAATGCAGCGGCAACTGATAAGAATATTAGGCGAAAGATTCGGTTAGCTAAGCTCAATTCGTAACTTGGTGTTGCATAGTTTCCAATTACAGCTGCAGCAATATATAAAACAACCTCGTGTGTAAATAAACCAGCTTCAATGGCTATTTCACCAATTAATATAGCAGCTACTAAACCTAAAGCAGTAGCAAGAGCATTTGGAGTATGAATGGCAGCCATCCGCAATATTTCAACACCAATTTCAGCTATGAGGAATTGTAAGTATATTGGGATTTCACCAGGATCCTCAGCACCGATAAAATCAAGGTATTCTCCGCCTAGATTAGGGTTTGTCGCGATTAAATACCAAGCGGGCAATAGGAATAATGTTACAAAGATTGCAATAAAGCGAACCCATCTTAAAAACATCCCCACTATTGGAGCTTGGCGATATTCCTCAGCATGTTGTAGATGGTGCCAAAACGTTGTCGGACAAATCATGACACTAGGTGAACCGTCGACTAAAATTAAAACATGTCCTTCTAATAGATGAACTCCAGATGTGTCTCCCCGCTCCGTGTAACGAACAAGAGGATAAGGGCTAAGGCGTTTACCGAATATATATTCTTCTAACGTTTTTTCGCCCATTGATAAACCATCAACGTCAATGTATTCGAGTTCTTTCTTGATTCGATCGACTAACTCAGAATCGACAACACTGTCGATATAAGCTAATGAGATATCTTTCTTAGACCGTTTGCCGATTTGTAAGTATTCCATAATTAATGAGCGATCACGGACATGCCTACGAATCAGGGCTGCATTGAAAACAATTGTCTCAACAAAGCCATCTCTTGGCCCTCGTACGACACGTTCAAGGTCGGGCTCTTCTGGTGAACGGATAGGGTACTCACGGGTGTCGACCATGATGACTTCTTTACAGTTTTCAACAATTAGAGCGGTTTGCCCTGCTAATACTTGACCAATAACTTCTTCTAGATCTTCTGATGTCTCAACCTCTTGGTGAGGAATGATGGATTGAGATAATGTGGTAATGGGGTCTTTTTTTAAGTCTTCAATTTCTAAATCATTTAAACTCTTTAATGTTTCGATAAGAGATAAATCATTAGCAAATCCATCAATGAAGAACATCCCCATTTTTCGGTCGCCATGAACTAATTTATGATGAATCACATCGAAGTTATCCTCAACTCTTAATTCCTTCTGTAAATACTCAATATTCTTTTTGAAATTCTTTGAAACAGGTACTTGATTCCCAGGTTTCCCCACGTAATCACCCCATTATTAGTGTTAAATGTTAGGTATAGTATTGATTAGTTACAAAAAAGTTATGCGGTAGTAGGTGGTGTTTACTTAAGTTTAGTGGGAATGGTTCAGCGTGAGCTGTAACTATGGGTTTTATATTTTGGTTATGATTCGTATAAGTCTGTAGAAAGTGTAAGAAAATATTAACAAATTCGTTAGTGTGTATCTTGTATAATATGAGGGGAGTATTGTTATTTTGATATAGTAGATTGTCTTAATTAAATATAGAAGGGTGCAATTGATGAAGGCGATATTAGATATTTTTAAACAAGATTTAGCAAATATAAAAAGAGTTCCGTTAGTTGGATTGTTATTAATAGGGTTAGCGATTTTACCATCACTTTATGCATGGTTTAACTTAGCTGCTTCATGGGATCCGTATGATAATACTGAGGATTTGACGGTTGCTGTAGTGAATGAAGACCAAGGTGCTGAAATCGATGGGGAAACTCTTCATGTCGGTGATGAGCTTGAATCCAGTTTAGAAGAGAATGAAGGCCTCGATTGGACATTTGTAACGTCGGATGAAGCTGAAGAAGGGGTGTATTACGGAGACTATTATGCAGCGATTTATATAAATGAAGATTTCTCCAGCAGTTTAGTAAGTGTTATTGACGGTTCACCAAGTCCTGCTGAGATTGATTATGAGGTGAATGAGAAGCTTAATGCAATAGCTCCCAAAATGACTGAAGCCGGAACATCGACTATTGTAAATGAAATCTCAACGCAATTAATTAAAAACTCCTCTGAAGCTCTGTTTACAGAGTTTGATCGTCTTGGTATTGCCTTGGAAGAAGAATTGCCAACGATTAGAGCATTAAAGCAACAAGTTTATGATTTGGAAGAAAAGACGCCATTATTAATGAGTTTTGGTGACATTGTTATTTCAGTAGATGAACAGTGGGATCAAATTGAAGAACAGGTAGAGCATTTTCTAGCTTTAGATGAATTGCGTCCTGAAATTCAAGAGGGTGCTGAAAAAATACTTATCTTAGAAGAAAGTTTGTCTGAAGTTGAATCCTTAGGTGAAAGTGTTGTTGAAGTTGAAACATATTTACCTGAAGTAAAGCAATCTGTGGACGAATTAAGGGTGATTGCTGAGCAGATTGTATTAATAGAAGACTATTTGTATGACGGGGTTATGGCTGTTCAAGAATTACAAGATCAAATTGAAGACCTGGAAAGTTCTTTGCCTGCTGTCGTTGACCAAATTGAAGCGATGGAACAGCGTGCAGAAGCATTAGTTGAAATAATGGGTAATTTAAATGAGGGCCTAGACGGCTTTGTAGACCAATTGATTGAAGCTTCGAATCGCATGACTACGGTATTGGAAGATCTGAGTGCAGGCATTGAAGAAGGTAATTTAGAACAAATAGAATCAACCTTACATGAATTGAATGACCAACTGACTTCATTCGACTTATTACTAGAAGATATGATTTCAAAGCTTGAAACATGGGAGAATGTTGATCCGTCAGTTGCAGAAACAATTGAACAGTTAAAGTTGATTCGAGGGTATGTTAATGAAAGTCAACAAATCGTTGAACAGGCTATTGAAGAACTTGATCAAGATGAGGAAATAAGTGAACAATTAATTGAATCTATTTCGACACTTCATACACAAATTAATCAATTTCAAGCTTACATGGAAGCGGACGGACGAGAAGCCATTGATACATTGACTAATGAGGCTTATGAACAAGTTGAAAACACGCATGAACAATTGGATACGATCGTATACGTTTTACCTCAGGTAGAGGAACTGATTAATGAGTTAGATGACATGAATATGGTTAATCAAGAGGATTTAGAGAATGCTTTAGAAGATGTTCCTGAGGTTGGCCAAAACTTAACTGAATTCATTGATCAGATTGAAGGAGCCTTACCACAAGTTGAAACAGTTTTAGAAAGTGTTGCAAACTTTATGGAAAATGATTTCCCTGAACTTCAAGGTCAAATTAAAAGAATTGGGGCATTCATACGTGAAGACTTACCAGAAGTAGAAGAAC
The DNA here is from genome assembly GCF_039521975.1 of Alkalibacillus silvisoli. Taxonomy (NCBI): domain Bacteria; kingdom Bacillati; phylum Bacillota; class Bacilli; order Caryophanales; family Bacillaceae; genus Alkalibacillus; species Alkalibacillus silvisoli. The sequence continues at coordinate 29,757 of NZ_BAAACZ010000003.1, forward strand.
AATACTTAACTGTTGCGGATATGATTGAAGAGCATTTCCCACAAATTCAATCAACTGTCCAAGGTTTAGCTCAATTTGCAGAGGATGACCTTCCAGGGTTAAGTGAACAATTCGACCAATTAGCAACACAAGTAAGGGAATTAGAAGAAGATGATGCTTTAAGTGAACTCATTACAGTATTGCGCCATGATGTAGAAGAGGAAAGTGAATTCTTTAAAGAGCCAGTTGTTTTAGATGAAACCCAACTGTTTCCTGTCCCAAATTATGGTTCAGCGAATTCACCGTTTTATACAGTGTTAAGTTTATGGATTGGAGCTTTACTGCTTTGTAACCTATTAAGTACTAATGTGCATAAGAAAGATCGTAAACCATATTATAAAATGCATCATATGTATTTAGGGCGAATGATCTTATTTTTAATCGTTGGAATCTTGCAAGGTATTGTTATTAGTTTAGGTAACCTTTGGATTTTAGGTGTGTATACTCAGTCACCGTGGTGGTTCACTTTATTCACAGTGTTCATAGCGGTCGTGTTTATGCTTATGGTTTATACGTTAACATCTGTATTTGGTAACATTGGTAAAGCATTAGCGATTGTCTTTTTAGTGTTACAGCTATCAGGTGGTGGTGGAATGTTCCCAATTGAGGTTGCGCCAGACTTTTTCCAGGCGATTCATCCCTATCTGCCATTTACGTATGCAATTGATTTATTAAGAGAAGCAGTCGGCGGTATTATTCCATCTGTTGCTTGGTTTAACTCAATTATGTTATCCATTTTTGGACTAGGCACCATCTTGTTTGGACTGATTTTTAAAGAAAAACTAGCCGATCGAATTGAAGAGACATCAGATAAATCCAAGTCAAGTCGTTTAATTGAATAAATACAAATTGAAGCATGGTGTTTAGATGAGCACTAAAAAATACAAATAAAGAAAGTTTGAAAATTTTCCAGATTATATTTTAAATGAAAGATGTAGTGCTAACCAAATAGAAAAACCCGAACGGTTCATCATAAATGAACGCGTTCGGATTTTCTATTTATTACTATTAGTCTAGATTAGCCTCAATCTTAAAATTCTTGCATCATCGCATCCATCATGATTTGTTCTAGTTCTTCAAAGTCTAGAATTTCCTCATTTTCTGGGTCGATAGTAAACTCAACATCACTGTTCATGTTGCTATAAGTTGTATTACCAGCTAAATAGATTTGGATAAACTCATTAGAGTCAGGGTCTTCGAATAAGAAATCCATTACGAAAGATTGTTCTTCTAACTCATCACCATTTATAACAACAGAAGTTTCAATCTGTTCGATGCTTAGAACCTCTGAAATCTCCTCCATTGCTTCATCTAAGTCCTCATCCATCATCGCTAGTTCTTCTTCAGTGAATAATTCTTCAAATTCATTCATGAATGCTTCTACTAAATACATGAAATCATCTTCAGTGAAAGATACAGTGTATTCATCACCGTCATTTGTGAATTCTGATTCATCTTTTTGATCTAAGAAGTCAGTCATTACTTGTTGAGCACGCTGTTCCATTTCGTCTTGCTCGAAATCAGGTGCTTCACCTTCTAAGTCGTCTAAGTTAATTTCAATTAACTTACCACGAGCTTCATCAGGTAATGGGAACATCATTCCAAATTCCTCAATGATACTATCTGTTTGAATGTACATCGTTTGATTTTCAAGGTCCTGTAAGAAAGGAACCTCTAAATCAATAGATAATGGTGGCATGCTTCCATTAAAGTAAACAACAGCTTCTTGTAATTGTTGATTAGCGTCATAAACTTGATCGACTTTGAAATCAAAGTCATTGATCATACCTGCAAATTGATCAAACATTGGATCATTAATATCGGCATCAAACTCTAAGTCGAATTCAGAAGATGCTTCATAGCTCTCAGCTTCTAGCATTGAATTAAATGCATCAACAACAACCTCTTTGTCACTGCGGTCATCACCACAAGCTGCAAGAATCATTGTAGCAGCTAAAGCCAATGCCAATATGGTCTTCTTATACATCGGTATTTCCCCTCTCCTAAATAATTACAGTAACTATCATATCACATACTACTAGTCTATGGTGCAAAAATATATTAAAATTCTAAATTATAAATTTTTAAAAAATTATTGACCGGGGTGGTCTAATTTGTTACATTAGTGTCGACCGACCTGGTCTAAATAATTTGAAGGAGGATTATACGTGCCGAAACCGTTTCATAATTTAGAGCAGGAAAAACAACAACGTATCATCAGCGCATCCTTACAGGAGTTTAGTGAAAAAGGTTATGAGCAAGCTTCAACTAACCAGATTGTTAAAAATGCTGGTATAGGAAAAGGAATGCTCTTTTATTATTTTAATAACAAAAGAGAACTTTATGATTATTTAATCAACTACTGTTTTGACCTAGTCCATAATGGTTATGTCCAACAAATTGATTTAAGTGAACCAGATTTCATTGAACGATTCAGGCAAGCATCAATGAATAAATTAACATTCTTCAATGAGAATCCTTTTGTGTTTAACTTTTTAGGGATCATTATGCTAACTGAGGATGAGTTATTGCCTCATGATACGAGGAAGAAGATTGAGCAACTACAACAAATAGCCTATGACAGTATTTATAAGGATATTGATTACAGTCTATTTCGTGATGATATCGATACGCAAAAAGCAATGGATCTAATCAAGTGGTCAATGGATGGTTACAGAGAGGATATAAGTCAGGTATATAAAGGTGAGGATATAGCCAATGTGAATATGGAGAAACTCACTTTAGAATTCACTCAGTATTTGGATACATTAAAAATCGCTTTTTATAAATAATTGGAGGGGATTGTATGGCGGTATTAGAAGTGAAAGGTTTAACGAAGAGCTTCGGGGAAGTAAAAGCGTTAAGTGGTGTTGATCTTACGGTTCAAGAAGGTGAAGTGTTTGGTTTTATTGGACCTAATGGAGCTGGTAAATCAACAACGATTAGAATCTTGCTTGGGATTTTAAAGGCTTCATCTGGTGAGGCGAAGATTTTCGGCCAAGATGTATGGTCAGATGCAGTTGACATTCATAAACGGATTGCTTATGTACCAGGTGATGTAAATTTGTGGCCAAATTTAACAGGCGGGCAAGTAATCGATTACTTTATTAGTTTGAGAGGTCGAGAAGTGAATCAAGCCCGTAAACAAGAGTTGATAGAACGTTTTCAATTAGACCCAACGAAAAAGAGTGGTACTTATTCAAAAGGTAACCGTCAAAAAGTAGCATTAGTTGCGGCTTTTGCTCAAGATGCTGATTTATACATCTTAGATGAACCGACTTCAGGGTTAGACCCTTTAATGGAACGTGTTTTTCAAGAGTATGTGATGGAAGCAAAACAAAATGGGAAAAGCGTTTTATTATCGAGTCACATTTTGTCAGAGGTTGAGAGGTTGTGTGATCACGTCGGTATTATTCGAGATGGGACTGTTATTGAAACAGGTTCATTAGATGAGATGAGGCATTTAACTAGAACACACCTATATGTTGAAACGAAACAACCACTTAACCTAGAAGATATGCCTGGGGTTTATGACTGGCAACAAGAAAAACAAGGCTATAGTTTTCAAGTAGACACAGAAAAGTTAGATGATGTCATTAAGAAGATCAGTGAATATGAAGTCGTTAAATTAGAGAGTGCACCGCCGACATTAGAGGACTTATTTATGAGGCATTATGAGTCGGGAGGTGCGATGTCATGACGGGTATGTTTCAAAAGATAAAGCCCATTGCCTTAATGCAACTTAGGTTAGATCGGGTGAGGTTACTTGTTTGGATAGTGGCATTTATTATCGTAACAGCAGGTACGACGTTAATATTTGAAGGGTTGTATCCATCTGCAGATGATCGTGATCAATTAGCGGCTTCTGTTGTTAACCCAGCAATCACTGCTTTACTAGGTCCTGCTTATGGGTTTGATGATTATCATGTTGGTGCTATTTTGTCGCATCAGATGTTGTTACTGACAGCCGTTGTCGTAGCAATTATGAGTATATTGCTCGTAACAAGACATACTCGAGAAGATGAAGAAGATGGAAGGGTCGAATTAATTCGTTCACTTCCAGTCGGGCGTATGTCCACTTTAACGGCTGTGATGATGAATAAAGCGTTCACTTTCGTGGTGTTAACGATTTTAATTGGGCTATCACTAGTAGTCTTAGGAATTGACAGCATTGACCTACAAGGATCGCTTCTTTATGGGGCGGTTCTAGGGGTTACAGGGATTTTATTTGCGGCGATTACTGCTTTATGTGCACAGTTAGCAGAAACATCGCGTGGGACAATAAGCTTAGCTTTTACAGTCCTCATTGTTACTTATTTAATCCGTGCAATTGGTGATGTATCTAATGAGGCATTATCATGGGTTTCACCGTTAGGTTGGGTGATTGAAGCTCAAGTATTTGTTGAAAACCGGTGGTGGCCTGTTTTAATGACATTAGGCTTAGCTATATTGATTGCAGTTGTGGCTTTATATTTAAATGCTAAACGCGACCTTGGAGCGGGTCTACTCCCTTCAAAATCGGGTAAAGCGGAAGCATCTAAGTTTTTGCGTACGCCATTAGGTTTCACTTTAAGAATGCAAAGAACCTCTCTTATTGCATGGGGGATTGGCTTGTTTGTATTTGGTGCGACTTATGGTTCTGTCTTGGCAGAAACGGAGACGTATGTAGCTGAAATGGAAGTCATGCAGCAAATGTTAGGGACTGAAGTTTCAGAAGGTTTAGCGTTAATTGAACAGTTTATCGCCATGTTAGCTGTGATCATTTCGATCTTTGCGACAATACCAATGATTTTAGCTGTATACCGCTTAGCAAAAGAGGAAAAAGTTAATCGAACGGAACAGGTATTGGCAACTGCTATCTCAAAGACTAAATTACTTTCAACGTATTTAATCGTGGCTCTTATTATGAGTGCGATTGTAATGGTCGCTGCTTCAGTTGGTATGGGGGTGACAGGTGTTGCGATGCTGGAAGGTGACCTTGCATTTAGCACCATTTTTAATTCCATTATGGTTTACTTGCCGGCGACTTGGTTAATGATTGGTTTAGCTACATTGTTAGTTGGTATAGGTAAATGGAGAGGGTTAGCTTGGTTATATCTAGGTTATTCATTTGTTGTTGTCTACTTAGGTGGGATGTTAGAGTTTCCTGAATGGATGGAAGCTTTGTCAGTATATGAGCATATCCCTAATTTACCAATAAATGATATGAATTGGTTAGCTGTATTGACTATCACAATTTTAGCCTTGATTTTAGTCGTATTAGCCATGATTAGTTATAGTAGGCGCGACATTAATGGATAATTTGATATGGTCAAATTTTGATTTAAGTAAGCGAACGCCCAATTAATCAGGCGCTCGCTTACTTCCACGTATCCACATTACTGAAAGCTTTCATTTAGGTAATAAAGCATCCACATGGCATGCTTTTGTTCATCAGCGGCTATTCGTTTGAATCTGTCTTTGAAGTAGGGATTTTTAATTCGATCGGCAATATTTAAATAAGTCTGTACAGATTGTTGCTCATGGAAAAACGCCGTTTCTAACGCTTGACTATAATCATCTGGACAATGATCAATGATTTCGGGTGAATGCGTATAGCTAGTTAATTTCTGATAAAAGTTAGAGAACTCATTCAAATGACGTTGTTCATTAATTTTAATCGAAATAATGTGATTCTTTGTCTTTTCTGATGGAGTGAGTAAAGTTAGGTCATTATAAAAACAAATCGCAGTATATTCTCTATTAATTGCATGCTTTAAGTCTTCATACACATTCGGTTGTGTTTCATTTAAATATTGTCCTTTTAAGTCTGTGTCGTGAAAATAATGTTGATACATGTTAAGTTCCCCCTCAGTAAATAAATGATGGTGAATTATATGTATGGAAATTAACAAAATGACTCTATGATTATGAATATTTTCTTACGCAGGGTGCACGATAAAGAGTAAAAGGAGTGATATTTAAATGGAAAATGCGATCAAAAACCTAATGAGTTCGAATATTGTTTCTGTAACTTCAGAGCAATCAGTTCAAGAAGCGGCTGCATTAATGGAGCAAAATGATATCGGAGCGATTCCTGTTATTGAGAATGGTCAACTACGTGGTATTATTACTGACCGTGATATTACGCTTCGTGCGACAGCTAAAAATCAGCAAAGCAATTGCCCGATTAGTCAGTGTATGAGTAGTGAAATTGTATCAGCTGATGCGAGTATGGATATTCATGAAGCGGCTAATTTAATGGCTCAGAAACAAATTCGTCGCTTACCTGTAACAGAAAACGGTCAAGCAGTAGGTATGCTTTCAATTGGTGATTTAGCACAACAAAACATATATAGAAATGAAGCAGGCGATGCTTTATCAAACATTTCAATTCCAAAAGCTTCTATGCAAGGAGCGCAGCAACAAGCTAACGCTCAGGCAGCACAGCAGCAAGCTAATGCTCAGGCAGCACAGCAACAAAATGCACAAATGCAACAACAGCAAAACGCACAAATGGCACAGCAACAAAATGCTCAGATGCAACAGCAACAAAATGCACAAATGAATCAACAAAACAACAAAGGAATGCAGTAATCAAAAAAAGACGACCGCAACTTCGGTCGTCTTTTTATTAATACTCAAATACATCGCCGATATGTTCGTGTAATTCCTCATTTTCGATATGAATAATGACATGATGCTCACCTGATGTATCTTCATTAAATTCGGCTTGATAAACTCCTGGTTCAGTCTCTTCAGCGGATAACCAAACGCGCTGATCTTCAGAATCGACATGCCATACTTCGAAAGTAATGTCTGCAGATTCTAAGTCATCACCTTCATAGAGAACTTCTGAAGTTAATTGATCATCAACAAGTTGAAAATCAACAGATAAACGTTCATCAAGTTCTTCAGTATGGCCATGGTGGTCATGTTCATGAGAATTCCCGTCTGATGTCGCTGTTTCTACTTCTGCATCACCAACAACAAGGTCATATTGTGGCATGTGGTGTTGTTCTCTAGCAGTAACATGAGGCACTACGTAGAATGCGCCTTCTTCTTCAAACGTATAACTTACTTCATATACACCATCTTCAACTAATGAACCTTCAACCATGTCACCTGCTTCCTTTTGTCCTTCTTGCCAAACTTCAAAAGTGACATCATTCGCATCGTTAACAGCTTCACCATCTTGAGTTACGCGTGTTGATAATGTTGTCTCACCTAGGTCCTGTTCTTGTTCCATTAACACTTCCACTTCAAGGGGGGCTAATGAATCAACGTCATTTGTTTCTGCTTCCTGATCGTCTCCTCCGCAAGCGGCCATTATAACTAACATCGCTGCAACAAGGATTAATAACCATTTTTTCATTTATCATTCATCTCCTTCCATCAGCCATTGTAACCATTTATCCCAATTTTAACACGCTTTAAAGTAAAATCTTCTACAAGATTATGACGCTTTTAAGAAAAAAGTATGTCTATTTAATGAAACAAGCTATATGACATTTGTCATGCTAAAGTCCTGACGTTCATGACTATTTTAGAAGCTGTTTGAGCCTTAATATAATAAGAAAGATTAAACGTTGAGGTGAACAATATGGCAAATGCTAAACTATCAGAGCTTCGAAAAAAGATTCGACCTTTTGAAGATGCGGATGATCGAGCAAGTACTAAACAGTTAATTAATACTTTACCTCCATTTTTTATACTGTGGGTATTAGCTTACATTAGCTTGTCTATTTCGGTTTGGATTACGATTCCAATCGCAATTGTAGCAGCTGGATTTCTGGTTCGAACGTTTATTATATTTCATGATTGTTGTCATGGATCATTTTTTAAAAACCGTAAATTAAATAACTTTGTCGGTACAATGACCGGTGTCATGACTATGTTTCCTTACCTTAAGTGGAAAAGAGAGCATGCGATTCACCACGCAACGAGTAGTAACTTAAATAAGCGTGGTACGGGTGATGTTTGGATTATGACAGTAGATGAATATATGAAATCATCACCACTGCAAAGGTTACAATACCGTTTATACCGAAATCCTTTAGTCATGTTTGGTTTAGGTCCAATTTATATGTTGTTTATTACGAACCGATTAAACCGAAAAGATGCGAAAAAAGGTGAAAGACGTAACACTTACTTAACGAATGTATTAATTCTAGGTATCTCACTACTGCTTATTTGGTTAATCGGATTTTACGCGTTTTTCGTTATTCAGTTTACAATCATGTTTGTTTCTGGTGCGCTTGGCATTTGGTTATTCTATGTGCAGCATCAGTTTGAAGATTCATACTTTGAAGATGAATCTGAATGGGACTATGTGAAAGCAGCAATTGATGGTAGCTCATATTATAAGCTACCGCGTGTTTTACAATGGCTAACTGGTAATATTGGGTATCACCACGTGCACCATTTAAGCCCGAAAGTCCCTAATTACCATTTAGAAACCGTTCACGAAAAAACACCACCACTCCAAGAAGCAACAACAATTACATTAAAATCAAGTTTGAAGTCGATCAAGTTTAGATTATATGATGAGCATAAGAAAACGTTTGTTAGTTTTAGAGAGATTAAACAAAAAATGCGCCGAAATGAAACAGTCAACTCTTAAGAATTGAGTTTCGGCGGTTCAATTTATCAGCATTCCAGCAAATACATCAGTGTTCAAGCATTTTTGATGTAGAGATATCAAAGCGCAAAATCCGAACGAGTTCATTTATGATGACTCGTTCGGATTTTCTAATTTGACAACTAATTTTGTCCTAATTCTCGTTTTTATTATTGGCTCTGCTACATATCAGTAGTGGGGGACGATTGAATGGCCATTATATTATTTTTTCCCTTAAAAATGGTATGATTAAAATAAGTACAAAAGTTAGGTGGGCAATGAATGCAAAATTGGTTCAGTATTATTCCGCGAAATCTAAGTTTAAATATATATGTATGGGTTATTTTTAGTTTTTTACCTTTCTTCTTTATTTTTCGGTCTAATTCAGCGCTTGAGATCGTTTTGGGGCTTATAGCGATCTTAACATTCTTTTTAGCTTACCGTTTATCCTTTCTTTCTGATGGATGGCCAGTTTATGTTTGGGTCTCCATTAAAATCATAATTAGTGTCGGCATGACTTTATTTTACGGTTATGTCTATGTTTCATTGTTTTTAGCTTATTTCATTGGTAATGTTCAGCGAAAAGCAGGGTTTTTAACGTTATATATTATCCATTTAGTGACGACTTTAGTTGCTATTTATGGTAGCTTTTTCACCCAGACTGAACTATTTTTCACCCAATTACCTTTCATTATTATTACGATTATCGGGGTCGTACTACTACCGTTTAATACATATAATCGAATTAAACGCGAGAAGCTTGAAGGGGAGCTTGCTGATGCTAATCAGAAAATCTCTAAGCTTATGGTTTTTGAAGAGAGACAAAGAATTGCACGCGATTTACACGATACATTAGGCCAAAAGTTATCTTTAATCGGTTTGAAAAGTGATTTAGCAGGAAAGTTAGTGAAAGTCGATCAAGAAAAAGCGGTTAGTGAAATGAAAGATATAAATCAAACTGCTCGTACAGCATTAAAAGAAGTGCGTGATATGGTATCGGATATGAGAGGGACAAGATTGAAAGATGAATTGCGTTATATTAGACAATTACTAGAAGCAGCAGAGATCGAATATGATATAGAAGGGGAGCATGAACTACAACAGACTCCATTATTAATAGAAGATGTAGCGAGTATGTGTTTGAAAGAAGCCATCACCAATGTTGTGAAGCATAGTGGCGCCAGCTTGTGTCGAATTGGGGTTTTAGAAAAAGAAGACAGAATCGAGTTAATCATACAAGATGATGGAATCGGATTTCCTGAACAAGTGGCGGAAAATGGGCTAAGAGGTATGCGTGAGCGATTGGAATTTGTTAATGGTCATCTTGACATTAGTGGGCAAGAAGGAACTTCATTAAAAATCATGATTCCAAAGGCAGTGAAACAAGAAAGTTCAGAGGTGGTTGAATGATTCAGATTGTGTTAGCTGAAGATCAAGGGATGTTACTTGGAGCTTTAGGCTCTTTGTTGGATCTAGAGGCAGATATGCAGGTGGTTGGTAAGGCTGAAAATGGTGAAGAAGCTGTTCAGTTAGTCCGTAAACATAAGCCAGGCATTTGTATTATGGATATTGAAATGCCGATTAAATCAGGTTTAGATGCGGCAGAAGAAATGCTTAATCAAGATTGTAAAGTCATCATATTAACGACCTTTGCAAGAGCGGGTTATTTTGAACGTGCGAGAAAGGCAGGAGTTTCAGGTTATTTACTAAAAGATAGCCCAAGTGAAGAATTAGCTAATTCAATTAGAATCATTATGAACGGAAGAAAAGTCTATGCACCTGAACTAGTTGATTTAGCCTATGAAGAAGTGAATCCGTTGACAGAAAGAGAAGCTCAAGTTGTTAAGCTGATTGCAGAAGGAAAAAGCACGAAGGAAATCGCGCAACAATTATACTTAACGCATGGGACCATTCGTAATTATATCTCGATCATTTTCGATAAACTTGAAGTTAGTAATCGTATCGAAGCTATCTCCAAAGTTAAAGAAAAAGGGTGGTTATCCTCATGAAAAGGATCAGGGAATTTGGTATTGAAATTGGTTCTTTCCCTACAGGTGCCCGTAATCAAATTACAGATGTAGCTGGTGTTAAAGTTGGCCATAAGACACTTGCTAAAGGAGAAATACAAACGGGTGTAACCTCAATTATTCCAGGAGAAGGAAACATATTTCAAGAAAAATTCATAGCAGCGAGTCATGTGTTTAATGGATTTGGCAAGACAACAGGGTTAGTCCAAATTAATGAGCTAGGAACTCTAGAGACGCCTATTTTACTAACGAATACTTTAAGTGCCGGAACATGTACAACAGCGCTAGTCCGTTATATGCTTAAACAAGATGAAACGATTGGAAGTTCAACCGGGACAGTAAATCCAGTTGTCGGTGAGTGCAATGATATGGTCCTAAATAATATTCGCAACTTTAGTGTGTCAGAAGCGGATGCTTTAGAAGCGTTAGAAAATGCTCAAGTGAACATGCAAGAAGGAAGTGTAGGTGCTGGACGTGGTATGAAATGCTTCGGCCTTAAAGGAGGGGTTGGGACTTCATCACGGAAACTGACATATGAACATGGTGAATATACAATCGGCGTATTAGTGCTATCGAATTTTGGTAAATTAGAAGAATTTAGGTTGAATGGGCAATTGGTGGGGCCGCAACTAAAAACCCAATTAAATGAAGAAACTGATGAAGTCGACAAGGGCTCGATTATGATGATCGTAGCGACGGATTTACCTGTTACATCAAGTCAATTAAAGCGAATTATTAAACGAACAGGAAACGGATTGAGTCGAACGGGTTCATTTATGGGGAATGGTAGTGGTGATGTGGTCATTGGCTATTCGACTGCAAACCGAGTTCCTCATGCTTCAAAGAAACTTCAGCAAATGAGAGTGGTTCATGAAAATGATTTAGATCAGGCGTTCTTAGCAGTAGCAGATACAACAGAAGAAGCTATCTTAAACTCGATGGTAAAAGCAGAAACAGTAACTGGACGAAACGAAACAACGCTTCATTCGTTATATAAATATATAGATAATTTAATGAGAAGGGGATAAGCGGATGGCGAAAAAGGGTAAGAAGAATAAAGGTGAATCGAAGTACTGGATCGCCGATATGTTATCTTTTTTAATTGAAATATTGATTTATTTTCCAAGGCTTATTGTGTCATTTATTCGAAGTATATTCTAAAAGCGGAGGGCCTAAGATGAGTTATTTAGATGAGTTAAAGCATTTTGACGCTATAGGACAGAAAGAATTGATCAATCGTAAGGAAGTGACGAGTGAGGAAGTAACGAATTATTACATAGAACGAATCAAGCAATTAAACCCCATGCTTAATGCAGTTATCCATAAGATGTTTGATCAGGCTAAAGAACAAGTGAAAGAAAAGGAGAAGGTTGATCATCCATTAGCTGGGTTACCTTTTTTAATAAAGGACCTTAATCCGATTTATGATGAACCATTCACTAATGGGTCAAGACTACAGAAGGACTTTGTTGCAAAAGAAGAAGATGTGTTTGTTAGAAGGTATCGTGAAGCAGGGTTAAACTTCCTTGGTAAAACGAACACACCAGAATTCGGCTTTTTACCAATCACTGAACCAGAATTATTTGGCCCTACTCATAACCCATGGGACCTATCACGTTCACCAAGTGGGTCAAGTGGAGGATCAGCAGCGGCAGTTGCAGCAGGAATGGCACCATTTGCTCATGCTAATGATGGTGGTGGCTCGATTCGTATGCCTGCTTCAAGTTGTGGTTTGTTTGGGTTTAAACCATCACGTGGTCGTATTCCGATTTCGCCTTATATTAACCAAATTTCAGTTAATCATGCTGTTGCAAGGTCAGTGCGTGATAGTGCAGCTTTACTTGATGTTATTAGTGGTGGAACGAATGCAGAGCTATACCCAACATATAAAAACGACCAAACCTTTGTTAAAACCGCTCAAAAAACCCCGAGATCACTTAAAATTGCCGTTACACCTGATTGGAATCAACAAGTGACGATTGATGAAGATACGAAAAAGGCATTTGATGAAACAGTTGAATTATTAGAAAATCTTGGTCATGAAGTCGAGGGAATAACAGTACCACTGAATTTTGACGCTTATACAGAAAACTTTATTAAAATATGGGTTGGTTCTGGCTCTGTCGCAATCAACCACTTAGGCATGATGTCAGGAAGAACGCCATCAGAGGAAAACTTAGAAGCATTATCATATGAAATCTTAAAAAAAGGCAAGGGTATGACAGCTTATGAATATGAAGAGGCTCGAGTATTAATTCAACTAGAATCTAAAAAACTGCTATCTTTATATGATCAATATGATGTATTGTTAACGCCTGTGTTAAACCGCCTGCCTGTTAAAACAGGTGAGTTAAAACAAAATACGATTGAAGCATTAACGAAAAATATGGTCGATTACTGTAGCTTTACTCCAATTGCTAATGCAACGGGCCAACCTGCTATGAGTGTGCCTGTTTATTGGACAGAAGAAGGGGTGCCAATAGGAATGCAATTTAAAGCAAACGCCGGGCAAGATCACCTTTTATTCCAATTAGCTAATCAGATTGAAAAAGCCCAACCGTGGTTTTTAAAATATTTAGAATTAGATCAAAAGTTAATGCAAATGAGTCAATAAAAATGAGTCCGCAATTTATGTTTGCGGACTCATATATATTTTAATGGACCAATGCGTCGTAAGCCTGGATTAACCCATTACCATAATGGTTGCTATTACCAAGTGGCTTAGCTGATTGGTTAAGAACATTTCTTAGTTGTGTGTTTGAATATTGTGGGTTACTTTGCCAAACCAGAGCTGCAACACCCGCTACGTGTGGTGATGCCATTGAAGTTCCGTTTAGTGAAGAGTAGTTATTGTTCGGGTATGTGCTTAGAATATTGACACCAGGTGCTGAAATTTCGACTGCAGGTCCAGTACTTGAGAATGATGCGCGGTTTTCATTTTGATCTACAGCAGCTACAGCCATTACAGAATCATACTGAGCAGGATAACCAACACTGTCACCAACCCCCCATGCATTTCCACTGTTACCAGCAGCTGCAATAACTAATAGGCCTGCATCATTAGCATAATCACTGTAAGCTTGCAAAATGGAAGAGTGAGTTGGTCCGCCTAAAGACATGTTGATGACGTCCATACCGTTTAAAATTGACCACTCAATCCCCTGAGCAATGCCTGAGTAAGACCCGCCACCACTACTGTCTAATACTTTTACAGCATATAAATTGGCTTGTGGTGCAACACCAAGAACACCAATGTTATTATCTAGTGCTGCAACCGTTCCAGCAACATGAGTTCCGTGGCCATTGCTATCATAATACGGATCACTATCCGGATAGTTGTTAAAGACAGAGTGTCCTCCAGATACGTTTAAATCCTCATGACTAGCGTCAATACCCGTATCAAGAATGGCTACATCTACACCCTGGCCATAATAGCCAGATGAATGTGCATCAGTTGCTTGAACCGAGTCAATTCCATATGGTACATCCTGATAGTAAGCCTCAGCTTCAGCGTTTTCCTCTACATATTTTATTTGTGGGTGATTGTCGACTAATTTAGCTTGTTGTTCAGATAATTCAACGTGATAAACAGGGAGAATCTCTGACTTGAATAAAATATCGTCTTCCTCTACATCAAATGAATTTAGTATTCCTTTTTCAGCAGGTCCGTCAAACATAATGAGATAATCTTCTTTATTCAGCTCATCTTGATCAGCTGAGACAGTGATTTGTAGCGCAAATAAAATGGCTACAGTCAAAAAAGCAACTATTAACTTTTTCATTGAAACACTCCTCGGGAAAGAATTTAAATATGTTTTTTAGAAACGACTGGGGGTAACATCAAAAAAAGATCAGGCTGGTAAAATTTTGATTGGCAAGTTGTTCATTAAACCCTCCTCTAGTATTTTGTTTTTGCTCTGTTAAACAAAATGGTTTAGTAAAGAGAAGGTAAGTATGACAGTAGAATTTGATAGAGGATTGATTGGGATTAATTTTAATACAGAGCATTCATTTAGGGGTATGACCCTAGTTTACAAAACGCTGATTACACCTCCTAATTCTAAATCATCTAAATATTAGCACAAATTTTGTTGGAAGGTTAATAGTGAAAAAGAATGAAATGCCCAGGTTTATGCCCTCTAGGCAGGAGCTGAAATTCAAACTATTAACCTATAATTTACATCATTTTTCTGAAAACAAGACTAAATTATGAAAATTGTATAAAAGTGGTTTCATGACAAGGAGTGACACGGTTCGTTGGCTTTTTAGTTTTAGTTTAATCATTTCCTTTAAAGCGTGCGAGAATCAAAGTTTATGATTCGATAGTATGCCATTAAAAAGTTGATCTAATATCTGCATAGTGAATTAGTTGGGTGGAGTGCTTTGACCTAAGTTTAAGAAGGTTGTATATAAGATTGTGTAAGAGGGATGTAGGTCATATGAGAGTGTTTTTGTAAATGTTTGGAAGGTGTTAAAGTAAATTTCATCAGAATGCTAACAAGGTATAAAAGCCCCTACCTGAAGGGTTGGTAGGGACAGTCTCTCTTAGCTTAGAAGTTTATAATATTATATCGAGCATGAGGTACTTACCTTTTACTTAACATTAGTAAAATTATGTAAGTGTTTCGTGTAAGACAGATTGTAGCTTCAGCGCAAAATGTTCACGGTCTTCTTTGGTAAAAGCTTTTGGCCCTTTCGTACGCTGACCACTTTTTCTAGCCATCGCATTAAGATAGCGGGATTGTAGTAGTTGGTCGATATTATGTTCAGAGTACAGAAAGCCTTTATGGTGCATAACTGTGCAGCTTTTTGGGAGGGCGAGAGAAGCTAATCCATAATCTTGAGTAATGATTAGGTCACCTTTATTGGCTTGTTGCATAATTTTATAATCAGCAGCCTCCGCATCCGAATCGACATAAATCGTCTCAACTCCTTCTTGTTCATCAAACGGTGAGAAGTGTGCGAAACTTTTCACCATTAAAACAGGGATCGTATACTTTTGCGCTTCTTTAATCGTTTCTTCAGTAACAGGACATGCATCAGCATCTATGATAATTTTCATTTTATAACTCCTCACCTTGATTTAATAGGTATTAGGATCTGGGTAAAAAAATATATAAATTAGTCGAAATAATAGTTATAATCAATATTATAAGGGATTTATATACAAAGGGGGCTATGAAATGTCTGAGGTGTCAAAGTTTATTATTTTTCAACTTAATCATGAACGATTCGCGATTAATATTCAACAAGTAAGGTCAATTGAGAAAATGCCAGAACTAACAACCATGCCACAAATGCCACAAGCCATGAAAGGGATCTTCGAATTAAGAGGTGCTATTACGCCGGTGATTGACTTAAAGGAAAAACTTGAGATGGGGCAGGCAGAGTATAGTGAGGAAACACGTACACTAATCTTAACGATTGATGGGAATCAACTCGGTGTGATTGTTGATAAAGCCACTGAAGTCGTTAATATAAGTGATGACGTAATTGAACCACCACCAGAAATGGTAGCAGGAGTTGAAAGAGAGTATATAACAGGAGTAGCCAATCAAGATGGCCAATTAATTGTTTTATTAGATTTAGATCGTGTTTTGAACTTTGCAGAATTTAATGTTAGTTAAATAGAGGGGAGACGCCGGATTATTGTATAATCCGGCGTTTTTTGTAATAAAAAACTAATCATTTTTCACTTGATTTATTACCAAACTAAGATAAAATATAGTTAGTGCATTACATCACTAATGCACTATGTCACTTCGTGTGAAGGTGGGAGAACGTTGGTATTAAACCATGACAGTATGAAACCAATATATATTCAAATTGCTGAATGGCTCGAAACTGAGGTGATCAACGGTAATTTGAGTGTAGACGATAAGATATATTCACAGTATCAATTAGCAGACTTGTTAAACATTAACCCGGCAACAGCTGGTAAAGGTTTAACAAAGCTATTAGAAGACGACATTGCCTATAAAAAGCGAGGTCTTGGCATGTTTGTAAAAGAAAATGCTCGGGAGAAGATTCTTTTAAAACGAAAAAATGAAACGTTAAAAACGATTATTAAAGATCTCGTTCAAGAAGCGGATTACTTACAAGTTAGCAATGAGGAACTAAAACATATGATTGAAGCTGAACGAACAAAAAGGGGGAGTTCATAATGGGGGTTGTATCGAGTCGTCATTTAACGAAGTCTTATCGAAATAATCATGCAATTAAAGATTTAACCATTCAATTTCAAGAAGGTAGTATTACAGGATTGATTGGTCGTAATGGAGCTGGTAAGACGACGTTACTTAAGCTGATTGCTGGGCTAATCAAAAAAACAGACGGTGAGTTAACTGTTTTGGGTGAAGAACCATTTAATAGTTTAAAAGTGTCGGCGAACTCTATCTTTGTAGACGATCAATTACCTTTCCCGCAAGACTTTAAAGTAAAAGACGTTTTAAGGGAGTTCAGTCGTTTTTATCCAAATTGGGATGGTGAGTTGGCTGACAGGTTAACTAGCTATTTTTCGATCGATAAAGAGACACTGCCACTCCATTTCTCTAAAGGTAAACGTAGTACATTTAATGCTATTGTTGGTTTAGCAACCCATGCACCACTTACGATCTTTGATGAGCCAACGACGGGGATGGATTATTCTGTTCGGCATGATTTTTATCGTGCGTTGTTAAAGGATTATATGGAGTACCCTCGTACGATTATTGTTTCAAGTCATTTATTGAATGAATTAGAAGATCTATTAGAAGAAATTGCGCTTATTCATGATGGAAAGCTTTACTTTCAGGAAACCGTCCCTAGTTTAAAGGAGTATGCTGTTGGGTTAACTGGTTCTACTTCTCTATTAAATTCTATTACCCAAGAGCATGATGTCTTGTATAGCAAAGATGTTGGTATGAACCAACAGTATATAGTTTTGAAAGATAGGCTAACAGAAACTGAAAAAGACTCATTAAGACGTGAAGGAGTAAAGCTGTCACCAGTGTCACCTGCTGACCTTTGTGTTTATGTGACGAACAAGGCTGAAGGAGGAATTGATGATGTCTTTAACCGAAGTGAAACCATATGATGTTGTGAAAAAGCAATCGCGGCTAAAAATAAATGGATTTGTGCGGGTGTTTACGTCATTAGTGATTGCTCATTTAGTCGCGATGGTGCTCTCGTATAATGGAACGGGTTCAATGGGTGGATCTGCTAATGGAGGAATGTTTAACTACCGATTCAACCTTATATCTGGAGACATGATTTTCATTTTTACATTAATTTGGGCTGCAGTAATCCCGTATGGTTTGGTTAAAGATGAACAACGCGATATTGATTTTACGTTTGTTTCTAATCGATTAACGAATCATTTATCGAACTTTGTGTTTTTAGCTTTGATGAGTCTGTTCGGTGCGATCATGACTTTAGGTACATCCTTATTATTTAAGACTTTGGTTTATTTATTAAATTCAAATGTTAGTGTACATACAAGCTATGCATTTTTCGATATATTTATTGCCATAGCAGTTATGTTTATGTACATTTTGTTGTTAGCGTCTTTAGGTTATGCAGTGAGTTTAATGATGAATACGCATGTGATTATGAAGGTTGTTGTGCCTGTTACGATTTTTGGATTAGCTTTTCTCGACCCAGTGCATGGTACTTTTTCGAGCATGTTTCAGTTTTACGTATTTGAATCATCACTTATCTTGTTGTCTATTAAGGTGATATTCACAGTGATTGCTTTGTTTGGCGTAATTCTGCTTGTATCGAATCGGTGGGAGGTTAGAGCATGAGTACCTTTAACATAATGGGGTTAATCCCTTTTGTTATCTTTTTCGCTATACTTATTTTACTTATTATCGGTGTGACTAGGGGGCTCTCATCGATTTTACCAACCAGTTTTATTAAGCACCAAAATCGTATCATTTTAATGGGGTATAGTATTGTTGTCATAATTGGAGCACTTGGGTATTTCCTTATCATTGATCGTGATTCTGAAGTTGCTTATATGATGGATGAAGAACGGTATGAAGAGATATTAGAGATGGACCGTGCTTTATTGAATGGAACGTTTGATCAATTTGAAGAATTATCAGTACAAGAAGCTTGGACATTTGAAGTTGATGATGAAATTTCGATTAACAATTTTGATGTTGAAGGTGGAGTATGGGACACACCTATTTTTATTAAAGAGAATGATTCCTTAGATGGTGAAGTAGAGGTGAAATTCTTAACACCTGAACAACTAGTCATAAGAGGATTTGTAGTTGATGAGGAGTTTCCAGTCCCATCTATTACGAGTCGGTCAGATACTATTCGAATTGTTACGACAGATTTAAATGTTGAGATGGAATTGTTAACACATGAAGGCGTGTTTAATCGTTTCTTAGTGTCTGAATCTCGTTCTGAAGTTATGGATGACAGAATGCATTTTGATAACACTTCTATTCAGTTATTAGTTATCGAAATACCATCTGGAGTGGAAGTGGTAAGTGATAGTGATCGGTTGTTTGATCATAGACAAGAAGCTGAATAATTTTAAGTAAAGCACTTTAGAAGAAACCCGCTTGGACTTATTCCAAGCGGGTTTGATGTTTTAAAAGTTGGTCATCGAGATTGGTTTGTTGCGTGTGTAGAAGATTTCATTTATCACTTCAACGTGATCTTCATTCGATAATTCAACTTTATCATATAAATATAGT
Source organism: Alkalibacillus silvisoli (assembly GCF_039521975.1). Lineage (NCBI taxonomy): Bacteria > Bacillati > Bacillota > Bacilli > Caryophanales > Bacillaceae > Alkalibacillus > Alkalibacillus silvisoli. The sequence continues at coordinate 49,115 of NZ_BAAACZ010000003.1, forward strand.
TTGTTAAAATCAATGACTCCAAGTAATAGACTGGTTAAATCTGAGATATCGATTTTAACTGTTGTGTCAGCCTTAGCCCCTTGAATGACAGCTGGTTTACCATTTGTAAATTTCACTGTGACATCGCCTGCATTAGCTGGGTACATCGAATCAGTCACTTGAAACATGATTGAATGATTGGCGTTATTAAAGTTGTGTTTCGATAATTGTGAGAAAAACCGCTTAACATTAATGACGCGATACATTAGACCTAATCCTGACTTGTTTGTTTGATGATAGACGAAATTAACAAGCTCATCAGACCCATCACGTGCATCGGTGAAGAAGTGATGCATCGTATCGTCTTGTGTTGGGAATGTAATACGATGCACTTGGTCCTTCTGCGTATGGAAGAAGGTCGATAACTGCTTAAGTGCATCTTTGTCTGTATAAACGAATTCATGGATGGTTATATTGCTTGATAAGAAATTGTTAGCTTCACGTTCTTTAAAAGAAAAGATTGCATAACCCGTAACGTTGCCCTTCTTCTTGACACCTAAGATTTTAAACTTAAACTTCTCAAATGGTTTTTTATATTGTAAGGAGTTTTTCTTCATAAGGCCATGATGACGCTTGGCAAAAGTGTTGTAACAGTCCACTAATGCTTGGCTGTCGTCTTTCGTTAAGAAAGCTAAGTCATTTTTGTGCTTAAAATCTGGAAAGGCATGCGGTGCAACATGGTAAACATCCTTCTTCACCCCATACCCGAAGCCCATTTGATAATAAAAATCTGGTCTGAATGCATAAAGAGCAGTTAGAGCAAATCCACGCTTGTCAAAATAGTCTAAGTAGAAATCGACAAGAGATTTTGCAACGCGTTCTTTTTTATGTAACAAATCAACGCCGACAGAGCTTAAGCCCCCAGTCGGTAAAAATGTCCCGAATACATTCATCTCAAAATCAAACAACTTCATTGAACCAATTAATTGGTTGTTTTGAAAGACACCATAAGGTACGACGCCTTCAGCTTGATCTAGGAAATTTTTTTCTTCTTTAACGAGCTTTTCGATCTCTTCTTCGCTGTTTGCTGGATTTGATGTGTAGGCCTGTTCGTGCAAGATGACATTATCCCGGTACTCTTCTTCTCGTATCTTTCTTACTTCGTGCATAATTCCGCCTCCTCGTTTGTTATTATTATAGAATCACTGAAATAATTATCAATAAAAAAATAATTGGTTAACAATTCGGTCATATGTAATTATCTTTATACTTTAATTATATATTATCATTACTTCAATAAAACACACTGTTTTTTTACTTAAAAGGGGAACATTAGACTCATTTTTCTGATTTTTCTAGAAATTTAGTTTGTTTTATTGTACAATCCTTATTGAAATTAAAATATGGAGGGTTGTGGATGAGAAAGGTAATTGTAAGGAGCGGACTGATTGGTATAATCTTTTCAATAATAGTTGTCTTAATGGTAGTGTCTAGTATGAATCAGTCTAAAGCTTCTATACTTGGCCTAACAGAAAAATTATCTGATAAATTAATTGAGACTCTTGAGGTGGTTGATGATGCATTGTACCATGATGTTGTTGTAGTATTTGATGATTTAGAAAATGTATCACAGCTAGACGATTTAAACCGTAATTATCACGATTATGAACATTTACCTTTTGCAAGGGTTTATTTAAATCAAGAAGAAATTGCTGAAGTATCACAATGGAGTGAAGTACAATACATTGAGCCGAACCAGCAATTATCATTGTTTAATGCAGAAGGTCGCGATATGACACAGGTTGACGTTATACAAGAAGACTATGGTTATTCTGGTGAAGGTGTTGAAATTGCGGTCATTGATACAGGTTTGGACGGTTTACACCCTGATGTTCAGCATAACCAAGTAAGAAACTGGCAGGTAGCAGGTACCATTTTGACAGACAATGACCTGTTTGTCAGTACAACACCTGATGGAACTAATATAGAAACAAGTGTCTATGACCTTGAACTAGATGCAGGTGCACCTGTTAATAATGATGAGTATGGTCATGGTACTCATGTATATGGAACAATTGCAGGTAGTGGGGATGCTTCTGATGGTCATTTGAAAGGAATGGCTCCGGATGCGCAAGTTCATAGTTACAGTACATCTGCAGCTGTGTTGTTAGTTTATACTTTAGAGGCTTATGATCATATCATTGATCAAGTTAAGAATGAGGAAGCAGATATTCGATTAATTTCAAATAGTTGGGGTTCAGAAGGTTGTGACTTTAACCCTAATAATGCAACAAACATAGCGGCAAAAGAAGCATTTGATCTAGGTATTTTAAGCGTTTTTGCATATGATAATTCTGGTTCTGACAGTGACACGTGTAATCCATATGCAGCATCGCCTTATGTTTTAGGTGTTGGAGCTACGGATAAATCTTTTGGTGTAACAGGTTTTTCTTCAAGAGGTAAGGTTGATGGTAACTTTGACAGAGAATTAGCTCTTGAGAATGCTGAAGCTTATTACAATGCTTCAACTGAAGAACAGGAAAATTGGGATATTGAAAGCGATCCATTAGGGTTGTATCGTCCATCAGTTGTTGCACCAGGTGAAGATATTGTTTCAGCTCAAAATCCTTTACACGCTATGACATTAAGTGGTACTTATTATGGCTCTGCAAGTGGTACATCAATGGCCGCACCAATGGTTACAGGTGTATTAGCTGTAATCATTGACGCCTATGAACAAAACCACGATGGCACATTAAGTCCTAAAGATTTAATAAGACTACTAGAAGTAACAGCAGACACTGATGTTATGAAAGGTTATCAAGAATATGAAGCGGGAGCTGGGTTTGTTGATGCAAAAACAGCTGTGACTCGTGCTATTAATAATGAAATTCCAAGTGAAGTTACGCTGAACGATTTAGTGACTTATGAAAAACCAGAAAGCGTTAAGGTTGAAAGTGGTTCATATGAAGGGCGTGTTGCACCAAATTCATGGGAAACAAATGAAGGATATGAAACACATACTTTTGAGGTACAAGAAGGAGCATTATCAGCCTCGGCAGATCTTTCGTGGTCTTTGAGCCTTGAGAATATATACATTTCGTTATTTGGACCTGATGGTGATGTCACTGACGTCGATGCTGCAGATACTCAGTCAGCAGGGTTGATAGATTTAGGTAATGAACGATCAGTTTCTATTAACTTTCCAGAGCCAGGAACTTGGACAGTTCGTATAGATGGGAGAGCTAATCTACTATCTAGTTATGATGGTGATTGGCAAGTTGAGTACCCGGAAGACCTAAGCTATGACCCAGAAACAGTTCTAGATGTTACACCAGAAAAGGTTTCTGGAAATGATGGAATAGCCATATATGCTGAAGTGTTTAGTCCGGACGGGATAAGTGATATTGAATCGATTGACCTAAAGGTGGAAGCTTCAAATGGTCGAACACTTCATCACTTTACAAAGGGTGAGTTTGATGTGACAGATGAAGCATTTGAAATTGAGAAATCAGATCTTAAATTAACCGCTAAATCTCCTTGGATTGTAAAATTAGAAGTGGAGGATTCAGCAGGTAACATCACATATGACCAAACGTTAGTAGGAAAAGAATAATACAGTTAAGAAAGCCGGGGATAGGATTCCGGCTTTCTTATATGTTTGGCTAGGACGGGGGTGGTTATGAAAGGACATGGGTTTTGACGAGAAGATCTAACTAATAAAAAGGTCCACTCACATTTTCGTGAATGGACCTTTACTTGATTAATCTTTACTTAATTTAAATTCTTCTATTAAACTATTAAGCTGTTCGCTTGAAGTGTTCAGCTCTTCAGCGGAGTTTGCTAGCGATTGTAATGCGTTTGTCTGTTCATCAATTGTTGCGCTTATTTCTTCATTAGATGCTGCTGTTTCTTGAGTGTTTGAAGTGATTGATTCAACAGATGATACAACGCGGTCTTTGTATTGGCTCATGTCTTGAATGGCTTGTACGTTTTGTTCAACGCTTTTCGTAATGTTATTTACGGCAGAACCAATATCATTGAATACTTGTACGGTTGAGTCTACGATTTCATTCTGTGAATCTGTTGTTGTTTTAGCTTCATTCATCTGATTGATTGCCTGGTTTGATTGGTTTTTTACATCTTCTATGATCTTGTGAATCTCCTCAGTTGATTGAGAGGATTGTTCAGCTAGTTTTCTCACTTCATCAGCCACTACAGCAAAACCTTTTCCATCCTCGCCAGCACGTGCAGCTTCTATTGATGCATTAAGAGCAAGCAAGTTCGTCTGTTCAGAAATAGCGTTAATCGTATGGATGAAATCACTAATTTTTTGGATTTGGTTGTTAAGTTCTTGAACAACACCTTCTGCTTGTTCGAATTGTTGTTTGGACTCTGATGAATAAGAAGCAAGCTGGTTCATTTGATTTAGCCCTTTTTGATTAACAGAATCAGCCTCTGTTGCTAATTCATTCATCGTTTCACTACTACTAGATATAGATTCAATTTGATCACTTAAATGGTTCATTTGATCAGACATCGCCTCTAAGCTTTCAGCAGATTGCTGTGCACCACTTGCGATTTGATCCATTGTTCCTTGAATCTCTTCATTAGAGGCTGTTGTTTCTTCAGAGACGGCACTAAAGTTTTCAGCTGATGAACGAATGATATCTGCTGATTCATGTGTGCGCATTATTAAGTGTTTCATGTTACTAACCATTTTATTAAAATGCTCATATAATAAGCCGATTTCATCATTTGATTGATGTTTTGCTTCCACAGTTAAGTTTCCGTTTGCGACTTCATCCATTTTCTCACGTAATGATGTAATAGGTTTCGCAATTCGGTTACTAAATAAGTAAATTCCACCGCCTAATAACAATATAACGATTAAACCAATGATGAGTTGTTGAATTAACAGCTCGTTTAATGATGCGTACACTTCATCTTCGGGTACTGCTATACCAACTGTCCAACCAGTACTTGGAACTTGCGCGAAATAGATTTGGTTTGTACCATTATTCAGGTCAACTGAAAATTGTCCTTCTTCATTTTGTAATAGCTCTTCACTATTGTTTGAAAATGAATCAATCTCATCAATCGACGCTTCCATAACTAATGCTTCATCTTCATGGGCAATAATTTGACCGGTATTATCAAAGCTAAATGCCCATCCTGTTTCGTACACTTGAATGTCTGAGATGAGATTTTGAATTTGGGTTAAATCAATATCTGCTGAGATCACTCCGTTAAAGTTGCCTGTTTGATCTTCAAATGCTACAGAAGTTGTCACCATGGTAATATCTGAAGCCTCATCATAATACGGATCTCCCCATACTGCCCCATCAAGACCTTCTGCTTGTTGGTACCACTCCCAGCTTGGATAGTCGTAATCAGGGTCTTCATATACATCCGTATAAATAGTTGACCCGTCCTCCTCATAAACATAAGGTCCAACGTATTCAATGTCTTCATCATAAGCAAATGGTTCAAACCAAATGCCAGAGCCATATGTATCTTGGTTTGTTACAATATTTCGTTCTAGAAGGTCTATGTAATCACCTTGTTCGATTGAATCTCCAGTAGCCGATACGAAACTTGCAGTTGATTCAGCTAACTGTTCGTGACTGGCAAACCGTTCTTCGATTTGACTAACTGAACGATCTTGTAAATTGGTGATTCTATGTTCAATTTCCTCATCAAGCTGTCCTTTAGAGATGTTATAGGAAAAAATCATGAATAAAGCTAGTCCGATAAATGTTAAAGGAAGAAACATGAGTAACATTTTACGTTTTAAGCTAGAATTTCCTTTCATACATACCCTCCTGTTAATTTTGTTCAAAATAAATTTAACACTTTGGGTTGGTTGTGTCAAAAAAGCATGAAATTTGTCGGGTGTCGGTAGTCTTATGATATGAGAGCGTAACAACAAAAAATCCATCTTTCGTCAGGGTTAATTCCAACGAAAGACGGATTATATAAGATAAACTCGTCTGAGCGCCGACAAAAGTTCCTGAGCGCTGATAAAAAAGTCTGAACGCTGATAAAAGTTCCTGGGCGCTGATAAATATGTCTGAAGACCGATAAAGATATCCGCTCGGGTAACTTCTCATCTTACACAAGGCATCAAATCAAATGTTCGTACACTTCACCCTTTTGTCTAAAGACTCTATTGATTCTTCTTCATTTTCGTCATATCAGTCATTTGTTTCCAGATCGAGCCTTGAGCAGCTTCACCTTCTTGAATGCGTGAAAGTGCCATTTTTGCTTGCATGCGCACTTCGAATTCTGGGTCTTCTAGTGCTTTTTCTAAAGCTGGGATTGCTGATTCATCACCATATTCATATAAAAACATAGCTGCACGCCAGCGGACGATACGGCTTTTGTCTTTTAGGGATTCAGTCATATTTGGAATGGCATCAGTAAAACCTAAGTCTGATAAACAGTCACCAGCTGTGCGTCTTACGGTAACGGTTTTGTCTTTTAAGGCTTTATATAAAAAGGGAAGGGTTTCTCGGTCTTCAACCATTCCTAAGTAAGCTGTTGCTAAGCGTCGAATAGACATTTTTGCATCATCTAATGCTTTTCCTAGTAAAGGTAATTCATCAATAGTTGGATCAGGCATTCTATCTAACGCTTTATAACGCGCTTTCCAGTCTTCTTGTTCTAGCTTGTCTACTGTTAATGGTTCAAGTATTTTGGCTTGGTTTGTATCAGATTGGCCTTCAGCTAAAGCTAAATTTACTAATGCATTCAGGCGTTTCTCATCATAAGTAGCTTCAACTTCATCAACAACATCTCGTCCGATTTCTAAAGCCTCTCCGTAACGTGGGTCTTGTTCAATCCACGCGCGCTCCATCAGCATGTTCGTCGACTCTTTTGACGCTTCCATTGCAGCATCTGTAAAGCGTTGAGGTAGTCCAAATCGTTTTTCTTCCTCTTGCTCTTCTAATTTCACCTGCATTGGAATTCCTTTAAACATTTGAATAAACACTTTAACTTCACCAAAATTGTCTTCATCGGATTGCCTAGAAGCACTCGGGCTTTCAGATGTAACATCGTCAGAAGCACCCATGACTTCTTTAACTTTTGGTAAAATGTCTTCCCATTCCACTTTGGGGTCGCGTTCTAATGCAATAAAATCGATAACACGGTACAATTCTTTGACGCCACTGATTTCAAATAATTGACGTACATATTCAGGTGCAGAACTCAGGTCATCGTTTTGGGCATAGTTTTCTGTTTCCATTTCAGGTAGTCGTTCATTAACATTTATTTTCATTGAATAAGGGCTTGGCGTTGGTTCGATCGATATAATCTTCATAACGGTCCTCCTCAATTAACTTTGCTACATTTATCTTATCATAATCTTATATTTCTTTACGAAACTCCCACAAATATCAGCATATAATGGAAAAGTATAAACATATAATTTTCATAGAACGGGTATATTATCAATAAAAAGGAAACGCGCCTTGCTTTTCTAAGTCGCGAGTAATATCTCATGGGATGAAATTGGAGATCGAATAGGGATTACTTCTTATTTTATAAAATAGCGGGGGAATAGTTGATGAATCAACCATATCCATTTAATTCAATTGGCAATATTATAGCAGTAAGTCTACTTACACTTTATTTATTGTACATGTTTTTCTTTCAAACACACTGGTTTTGGGTGGTTGTATTTGTAGGTGGCGTTATATACGCCGTTTATGAATTGAAACAATGGGTGAAAGAGCCAAAAGACGAGCGAGATTTATATTTAATATATGGCTTACTCATTTTTAGCGTTGCTTTATTCGGGTATTCGTTTTTTAGTTTATTATTGAACAACATCCTTGGATAAAGTTAAATTCAACCAATATCTCAACAAATTTATGCCAGTTGCACAATTATATTGTGTGACTGTTTTTTTATATGGTACTATTACGAGGTTGCATTAAAATAAAATGAGAAAAAAGGTGTTAATTAATGAAAGGTTTAATATATTCAATCGTTTTCTATGTATTAGGTGTGTTAACGCTATCATTTGGTGTTACGATGCTCATCCTTTCTGACTTAGGTATTGGTGCATGGGATGCGCTATTTTATGCATTATATGAATTGATAGGATTTACTGTTGGTACTTGGATCTTCATCGTTGGTATTTTGCTTATCATTTTAAATAAATTTTTATTACAAAGCCGCTTTGATTATTCAGCGATTTTAACGATCTTTTTAATCGGCGTATTTATAGATTTTTGGTTATTAGTTGTATTTGAGGGCGTAATAATTACAGACATGGCAGCTCGTGTTGGATTATTAGGTTTAGGAGTAATTGGAATGGGTACTGGAATAGGTATGTATTTGCAACTTAATTTCGCGCGTAATCCTATTGATAACCTTATGATGGCAGTACATTACCGAACAGGGCTAAGTATGGCTGTATCAAAGTCAGGGCTAGAGTTTGTTGTATTAGTAATTGCATTTGTTCTAGGTGGACCGATTGGAATTGGAACAATCATCGTAGCATTTGGTATTGGACCAATTGTACAGTTTACTTTCAATAAAATAGCTAAATTTAAATCAATGCTTACTGGAGAAATACATACTGAATCTTAACCTTACTAGGGTAGATAAAAGTGAACAGTAATAACCATTTCAAAACGTAACTAAAATGTCAGTATATATTGACATGAGTTTATTTTTTCATCGATATCATAAAAAGCTCGCCGTAAGTTGGCGAGCTTTTTAAATTAAAACCGTTCAATCATTGTTGAAAATATGTAACCAACACCAAGTCCAATTGCTGAGTAAATGGCCATAACTTGCCCAATTGAAAAGAACACTGGGCGATTTAAGTCGACTAAGGCTAAAAAAAGCATGATCACACTCATCACTAGAAGCGGCCCAAACACAAATACATAAATCTCAATTCTTGTATAACTACGCACTTGAACAACCCGCAAAATAAGAGCTAGTAATACCGTTACAATCAGTAGAATAAAATAATGTAAAAAGCCCAAATAATCAGCCCCTGTGCTTCTAGCTTAAGTGCCACTATTCAATCATACGCAGACAAGGGTTAAAATATTATCGTTTTACCATTTTGCCTCGTGCGCTTCTGTCCAACCTAAAAGATTAGTAAATTCAATTTCATCGCCTTCATGTAGTTGAACACTCCCTGAATAGTTTCCAATTAATTGACGCATGTTAGATTGAACGACCCCGGCATTCTTCGTGGCAACTCGTTCGTAAAACGGTTCGAATAATAGTTTCACTCTTCTTGATTGAGGCGTTTGAATGACCCATGGTTTCATATAGTTGTGGCGATCATATACCCAATCGATTTCTTCACTTACCTTATGAAGCCGTCCATCAACGATCATTCCATTTTCAGTTTGACCGGTTCCCTCTGTCCATCCGCCCCCTAGATTAATTCCAATCCGTGTATCACCGATGAACCCTGAAGCAGCACCCCAATTCCATGTCGAATGATAAGGCCACTTACCACGACCAAAGTCTAAAGTAGCAAAAGCATTAATTGGTTGGAATGAATAACGCCGAGCTGCCCATTTGACCTCACCACGTACGGGTAGGGCGAGTTGTTTTGATGTGTATTGAAATCGTTTAGAGCTCCAAGGAATCACAACATTTAACGAGTCAAAATCAGGGACGCGATCAACTAATAAATGGGCCTCTAACGGTTTACCTTCATGGAAATTCGCCCAGTGGACATAGATCTTTGTCGCATCTTCCATTTCGATAAATTCTATTCTCACCCCATTCTTCTCAAAATACACAGACTCCCAAACGTTATCAGGCATGATCGTTCCTCGACTAAATGGCATCACAATCGTTTGTTCTTTGAAATTTAACGTCTCTAAATCTAACATATACACAAATACAGCCGATGCGTAATCAAGGTTAGAAATCGTAACTGAAAATAATGCCTCATCGCTAGTAAAGCACCAATAGTTCCATTTCTTCTTCCTTAAAAAGCTTCCGGCTACGTTACAAGAAGTTAAAGGCGTGCGAGACCACCCAACACTTTCATGATTCAGTTTTCCTTTTCGGTCACATAATTGAACCGGAGTTATAATTTCTTCAGCCACCATGAACATACCTCCAAAAAACTATTACTATAGGTATACGATTTTTAGGTGATAAAATCCTATGTATTTAGAAAATTGTGTTACCATGGTGGAAATAAGTGACTTAGTTTGTGAGGGAGAGGTTGAATGACTCGCGCAAGAAAGTTTGCTCAATTAATATTAGCTTTCCTTTTGTTGATCTTTCCATATTTGTTTGAAATGGAGCTTCATGCACCCATCCTTTATTACATAGTGATTATACCAGTGGTGCTGTTCATAGTGGTGGCTATTATTTTTGATGATTATTTTGAAGGTAAAAGGAAGCAGATCTGGTACAAAATCCGGAAGTGGAAGAAGTGGCAAGGTCTTTTATGGTATAGTGTCTTAAATATTTTTTTCGTTAAAATAATAACCTTCCTGTTTCAGTACATAATCGATGGTGTGACACCTACAATGATCTTTGTCGAAGCTTCAATTCAGGCAATGCTATTTTTATCGATTTTTATATTGTTACTGTCTTTTGTTATTGGAGTTCTGACCTATTCTAGAAATGGTGAGAAATATGGTTATAAAACGTTTGATGAGGCTATGAATAAATAAGAGGTGATTGATATGTTAGATCGAATACAAGTAAAACAAGAATTGAGTAGTTTAGCCATTGCGTCACTCGTAATCGGTGTTGTTGCTATTGTAGGGTTATTGTCATTTACGTTAATAGGCATTGCATTGTCTGTAATCGGTGTTATTTTTGGAGTTTTTGCTATTGGAATGATCCGTAAAAGTGATAAATCTGGACTAGGTTTAGCAAGGGCTGGTTTGATTTGCAGTTTAGTTGCCTTAGCTGTACCTGTAAGTATGATGGCTTATTTAATGTTAGTGAATTGAAAAAAGCCCTTTCTCTCCGTTACGATTGCTAAGTAATCTTGGTATAATAGGGTTCATGGAATAGTAGAGAGGGAGATGACATGAGGGTTCAAGTAGGTCTGATTGTGGCGTTGTTAGGCTTTATTTTCCTATCTGCTTGTGAAGAGCAGGAACCATCATCAGAACCAATTGGAGAAATTGAAGAAGTAGAGGAAAGTCAGCTAGAACAAAGAGAAGAAGTTGAAGAGGATTCAGTCGTTGAAAATGGATCAGCAGAAGAAGTTGAAGTGGATTCAGTCGATGAAAATGGATCAGAAGAAGAATCAGAAAACAGTGAGGAATCCCTTCAAAGTCAGCTAGAAGTATATTACTTTGATGTTGGTCAAGCAGACTCGACGTTATTGAAATACGAGCATGAGGAAGATTTGTATCGGATCTTAATTGATACAGGTGACTGGATTAGTAGTGATGTCACTTATTACTTAAATGACTTAGAAATTGATGTGATTGACCTTGTCATTGGCACCCATATTCACGCTGATCATATTGGACAAATGGATGAAGTGATTGAGAATTTTGAAGTCGATGAAGTATGGATGACAGGTAATGAAGGAACCTCAGAAACATATGAACAGGCTATTACTGCTATTGAAACGAGTGATGTCGATTATCATGAACCACGTAAAGGAGAGGAGTATGACATTGGTCCTTTAGAAGTGGATGTTGTTCACCCTAATGAGTTAACAGGTGACTATAATGAAGACTCCATTTCGACTAAAATGACTTATGGTGATGTGTCGTTTTTATTCACAGGTGATGCTGAAGAGGGCGCGGAAGCTTCTATGCTACAAGCTGGTCATGAATTAGATGCAGATGTGTTAAAGTTGGGTCACCATGGGTCCAGCTCATCTACAGGGTCTCAATTTTTAGAAGCGGTAGACCCTAATATAGCTATTTATTCAGCAGGAGCTAACAATAGCTATGGCCATCCTCACTCAGAAGTCGTTGAACGAGTTAAGAATGCTAATATTGATTTATATGGAACAGATGTCCATGGAACTGTAACTGTGACAACAGATGGGGAAGACCTTAATGTTGAAACACAACATAATGGAACAATAGAAGTAGAGAACACTGAGGAACAAGAGACAAACGAGACTGAAGAAGAAGCTGCTAACTCTGATTCTAAAGAGGGTTGTGTTGACCTTAACTCAGCTTCAACTGATGAGCTACAAGCGATTATTCATATTGGTCCAGAGCGAGCTCAAGAAATAATGGATTTACGACCATTTGATTCAGTATCAGAATTGACACGCGTACATGGCATTGGTGATGGCCGTTTAGGTGATATTAAGTCAGAGGGTGTAGCATGTGTCGGAGGTTGAAGATGATCAAATATGAAGGTGTACTTGATGAGATTGTCGATGGACAAACAGCAACCATTCTAATTGAATCAACGAATAAAACATTTCACATTTCTGCATTTGACCTGCCAGAGGGAGCCCGCGAAGGAGATTGGCTAAATGTAGAAGTTGAAGATGGTGAGGTTGTTCAATTAACGATTAACCAACAGAAAACAGCTGAGCAAAAACAATCTGTTAAGAAGCGCGTAGACCGATTAAGACGAGGTAGTAATGGTAGTAAATTTAAAAGAAAATAAAGGGGATTATGAAAATGTATGGTTTTTATAATAACTTGTCTACAGAAGTATATGATCTTGATAAACCAGTCGGTCATTCATTTGGTGATGTTGAATATTATTTGGACCGTTTAAAAGACGTTGAAGGGAAAGTCTTAGAACCTGCTGTTGGAACTGGGCGTGTAATGATTCCATTGATTGAAGCAGGTTTTAAGGTAGAAGGTATGGATCTATCATCAGACATGCTTGATTTGTGTAAAGACCATTGTGAAGCTCGGGGCATTCCAACCCGTCTGTTTAAAGGAAGCATGCACACGCTATCAATTGAAGAACAATATGAGGCCATTATCTTACCCGCTGGATCTTTTTTATTAATGGAGGATCGTGATCAAGCTCATCAAGCGTTAGGGAACTTTTATAAACACCTCAAGCCTGGTGGAAGATTAATTTTAGATATATTTTTAACAACAGATTTTGATACTGGAAGAGTTAAAACGCGTGAATGGCAAACACTAGATGGTGATTTAATTACACTAGAAGAAAAGCTAACAGAAGTTGATTATGTTAAGCAGTTAACAGTTGCCCACCACAAATACGAAAAGTGGCACAACCAGCAGTTAGTCGAAGCGGAAATCGAGCGCTTTCCACTAAAGTGGTATGGTGTAGAAGAATTTCGGATGATGCTAGAAACGACAGGGTTTAAAGACATTGTAATCAGTGCTAATTATCAATATGATAGAAAGCCAACTGAATCAGGACAAATGATGACATATGAAGCAAAGAAAGTGTAAATTCTTGCACGATTAGCTGTCACCATTATAATGAAATCAACCAAGCTGTTAACGGAGGAATTAATATATGAAATTAAGTGGCAAAGCAATTGTTGGAATATTGTTCGGTATTGTGATTGTGATGGGGTTTTTAATCTACTTTTTATTTAACTATATTGAAAATCGTGGTTTAGTAGATGAGTCGATGAATTGGGTGAATGTGATGGTTCAAAAATAGAGAATGATTTAGGTTAAGACATCGCATTAGGCGGTGTTTTTTCATGTGGTTAACTGAGGTGGTGTTAAGGTGGTTCTCCCATGGGTGTTCATCCGACAATAACGCCGTTTCGTTCGACAATAAGTGAGGCTCGTTCGGCAATAACTCCGTTTCGTCCGGCAATTAAGCGGAAAATGATCAAATTAATAATTTCACAAAATGATTCCTTCGCAAGTCGAAGTTTTTCTGATATCATTATATATTAGTGCACTTAATAATAGAAAGAAGGAATATAATGTCTATAGAAGACCAACATGAAAGGGAAAATGTTAAGCGCGTTCCATTAATGATTGTCCTTATATCAGGGGCATTTGTTGCGATCTTAAACCAGACCCTTCTAGGGACGGCTTTACCACATATAATGACAGACTTACAAATAGATGAGGCTACAGCACAGTGGCTTCAGTCGATCTTCATGCTTGTAAATGGTGTAATGATTCCAGTTACGGCTTTTTTAATTGGCCGGTTTACAACGCGAGCTCTATTTTTAACGGCGATCGGATCATTTACAGTTGGAACATTAGTTTGTGCAATTGCGCCTAACTTTGAGGTGCTTTTAGGAGGAAGAGTGCTACAAGCAGCTGGTGCTGGTATTATTTTACCTCTGATGCAAACAATTATTTTCCTTGTATTTCCAATTGAAAAGCGCGGATCAATTATGGGACTGTTTGGACTTGTTATTGCTTTCGCTCCCGCTATTGGACCGACATTATCAGGATGGTTAGTTGAGCAGTTTGTATGGCGCAGTCTCTTCTGGGTTGTACTGCCAATTGCAATTATTGATATCATTGTCGCTTATTTCATATTAAAGAATGTGACGAAGCGTGATTTTCCAAAATTAGATATACTATCGATCATATTATCAACTCTTGGTTTTGGCGGGTTATTATATGGGTTTAGTGTAGCTGGTAACCTTGGCTGGACACATCCAGAAGTATTTGTGTCTATGGTGATTGGTGCAATTACTTTAGTCATCTTTATTGATCGACAATTTAAATTAAAGCAACCTATACTAGAGTTTCGAATCTTTAAGTATAAGATCTTCACCATCTCAACCGCGATTGGGATGACAGCATTCTTCTCAATGATTGGTGGAGCAATTGTTTTACCAATTATGATGCAGAATATGCTTGGTTTTACAGCATTCGAAGCCGGCTTAATGTTAATGCCTGGTGCAATTTTAATGGGAATTATGAATCCAATTACAGGGCGAATGTTTGATAAATTCGGGCCGAAATGGTTGCTGTATGTTGGTCTGACGCTCACGACAGTGACGACATTTATGTTTTCGGTTTTAACACCTGAGACGACATTCACCTATTTAGCAACCGTCAACGCATTTAGAATGCTTGGCATCGCAATGGTACTCATGCCAGTCACAACAGCAGGCTTAAATGTTTTACCAGAAAAGTTAATCTCTCACGGGTCCGCGATGAACAACACGTTAAGACAAATGTCAGGAGCTATTAGTACAGCACTAATGGTTACGATCATGCTAACGTTAGCTATACCAGGTGAAGGTGTACAAGGAGAATTGCAGGGCGTGAATGCCTCTTTCTTCTTAGCTGGGGTCTTCTCGTTATTAGGTTTAATCTTAGCCTTTTTCATGACTAGAATAAGTGAAAAAGAAGATCAAGATTTAGTGAAATGATTACGGGTTGGTTTGATTGGTTAAGGGGTTCAGTTCAGGTAGAAATAATACACGCGTAATAATAGAAAATCCGAACGATTCATTTTAAATGAATTGTTCGGATTTTTGTGTTACGAGCGCTGATAAAAGCATACGAACACTGATAAAAAGTCCCGACCGCTGATAAAAGTATCGCCTTCATAAAATCGATTAGGGTCTCCCCAGAAATCTCGTATTATTTACACTTGATCAAATTCCACCTCAGTTGGCATAACCCAGACGACTTCTTGCATACGAATGAAAAAGTATTTCCCACTTACTGCCATAGTGATATGATCTGGACTCGTTTCAATAAGGGTGCCTCGCTTTGAACCTTGTGTCGTTTGGACGACGACATTTAAACCGTCAAGTCCCTGAAGTGTGTAAAACATAAACGGCTCTATTAAATTAAGTGATAATAATCCGACCTCTTGCTCTTCTTGTCTAGCCATTGTTGTGTAATCGTGTTGCATCATATCATTTGGGTAACCATAATACATTAAAAAATCCCCCTTAAACATATGCTGATCTAGTTTATGACGGCACACGCCTAGGGGTGAAACAGAAGTCTACCATAGAGGCTCTTCTTTATTAGATAACGACAGGAATTTTGGCGTTAATAAGAAGTAAATGACAAGAAGTAAGGTTACAATAAGAAGCCCTAATAAAAATTGTACGTCGAGTACGATATTTAATAATGGAATTAAGATGAAATACGCTGGCACCATGATCATTTGCATGGCCCAATAACTATTTTGTGAATAATATTGGTGGTGCTTACAATGCTCACAGGTCATTTTTCTTCGGAATTTTAGTATTTGTTTTAAGGAACCTTTATAAGACCATGTATTTTCGCAATGCTGGCAAATAGCCATAATATCACCTCATTACAATTTTATTCAAATTCAATGTCAGAATTCATTGACATGACTTGTTTTGTGAATAAACTCTTGTTGGCTGGTGAAATTCTTATAACACGATGGTCGAACCCATATGTAATTTCTAAACGTGTCACTGATAAAGCTGGTGACAATTTCAAACTACGAATTAAACGGATTTTTTCAATGTCTTGAATGGCGATCCTTTTCTTAAATGGTCCGTATCTGATGATCACTTGTCCTTCATCTACGCGGTAATGGACAGTGAACCAAAACCAAACGACGGAAATTAAGAGAAGGATGCTTAAAATAATGATAAATAAATCATAATTGATGATAGAATAAACGACGATAAAACCAGTAATTCCGAATAACAGAATCGCGACCCAGACGTCTTTTTTCGTTGGATAATCCATGTGATGACCCCCTTCTTACAATAATTTTACAGCATTAGGCTGTTTGTTTCATCTATTTTGAAAGAATTGTAGACTAACAAGCATATACTTTAAGTAAATAATCTAAATTAGTGAATGGAATAAAGGAGCCCGTGAACGTTTTACAAAGGTTCTTAAACATTATAATATAAGTATGCAAGGAAACTTGAGGTGATAAAATGACTTGTCATAAATGTGGAAATCAATTATTTGTTAATGATCAGTTTTGTTCTAGATGTGGTGAACGAGTGAAATCAAATATAAGTGACAATCAAAGTCAATCAACTGTTATTAATGACGAACAACCTAAAAGGAGTAAGAGTGCAATTCTCGCATTGATTCTTTCAGCTTTAGTTGTAGGTTTAGGGCAACTTTATGCTGGGCAAGGGTTGAAAGGGATTGTTCTATTTGGGGTGTGGATTTTAGCATCCATTGTAACAGTTGGCATGGCGACATTTGTTATTTGGGTGATTAACCTTATTGATGCTTATCGTATTGCGAAGAAAGTGGATCAAGGTAAGCATGTTGATGAGTGGGAATTTTTCTAAAGGTTTTTAGTTCCAAAGGGAAAATAATCTTTCACTATTCAGGGAGCTACCTTTTACGCTTCCGCTTTGAACGTGCAGGTAAAATGTTAATGATATCAATCTCGTAATCATTTTCGTAAACGGCATAAAAATAATTTAACATTAGGTGGAGGTTTTTTCCATGTGTAAAACAGCGTAAACCTTAAAAGGCCCCCTGACCGATCATCTTTCCGGCATATGGACAAGGAAGTTAACAGTATGGCACCCTTCTCAAGGATATTCAAGTTCATGCGTAGAAGAAACTTTGGAATTGGCTTATCTAAAACTTATCCCCTTTTAAGTTTTTAGGCAAAGCCCCGAGTTAAAGAATTGTTAAGTCCGTTAGAATTTACTTTGGCTCTACTATTTTGGTAGGGCTTTTATTTTTACCTTCTCTGAAATAACAGTTTATGGTATTATGCCTATAATTAATATTGTGAAGGAGTAGTTTATGAATAATCCGAAGAAATTATTTTTCCATGATTTTAACAAGGCGTTTGTTACAGGTGATTATGATTTTGTGTTTGAAAATGTAACAGACCATATTATATGGACAATCGTCGGTGAGGAACAAATTAATGGTAAAGACGAATTAAAAGAAAAATTTAATGCCAATAATGGGACTGAACATAGTATCAACCGTGTCATTACACATGGTATTGAAGCAGTTGTGGAAGGTACATATACTAATGAGGACGGGAAAAGGTATCAGTTTAGTGAAATTTATAAATTAAACAAACATAAGAACGGTCTGATTAGAGAGATTACTTCATATATCATCGAAATTCAATCAAACGTTTGATTGAAAACGAGAAAGGGGCAACATGACTATGATTGAGCTACTTATTATTATTATATCGTTTATCATTTTTATCGTTTTGTTACAAAGGATAGTCCGAAAGTTAATGGGATTGGATACGAGTTGGCAAGCTATTTTTCAAGGGAGAGATCCATATGTGAATGACAGGCACCGTAAACTAAACCAAATCTTCGTATTAATTGGGATCTCGTTGCTTATTGGGCACTATGTCTTATTTGATTTTGATCATTTAACTTATATAATTCTGATTGCTTTTGTATTGATCTTTAGAAGCTTAGATATCATCATGTTCTGGAAGCATCGACCAGAAGAAAAAGTTCATTGGATCATGATTGTCAATACTGTTGTCATTCTAGGCTTTTTTAGTTTCCTACTCGTTATAGCTAATTCAGGAGTTGTTTAATCAAACGTTTGATTAATTAGAATTGAGGGATTGGATGGAGCCAGTAAGCATTGTTTATATCATTCTAGTATTTTTATTTTCGTTGTTGCTGCTACAGTACTTGATTAGAAAGTGTCTAGGTGTAGAAGCTAATGCAAATGCTATTTTAAACAGTAAAGAAAAGTGTATTAATCAAACGCATGGGCGAGTAAGTAAAGGGGTCGCCATTATTAGTCTAAGCTTATTTGCTATTTACCATTTTGCCTTTCCGAACCCGCTTCTATTAGCAGTAGCGGCACTAACTATTGTATGGTACAGAGTGGTAGATATCGTCATGCATTGGATCTACCGGCGTGAAGAGAAGGTCCATATCATTATGGTTATTAACAGTGTTGTCATAGTTGGATTTGTGTTTCTTTTTCTAGAGGTAATCAGTCTTTGATGTGAGGAGTCTAGTTGATGGTTGAGTTAATCCCACTTTTTCTTATTTTATTAAATATGGGTGCGATCGTTTTTATCGTGGAGAGAATTTTGCGTTCTAATTTAGACATCCCAAAGGTAAAAAGACCAATCGAGGATCGTTTTTTAAATATGGCGCATGGTTGTTTATCACCATTCTCTCAGGTGTTGGTTCAGTTGCTATTGTGATTCTGTCAGATAACTTAACAATCTTTTTACTTTGGATTATAGGTTTACATGTTATGATTTATAGTTTAGAAGGGGCTATGGAATGGTGGCATGATCGAGAGAAACGGGAGTATATTGTAATCTGGTCATTGTCAGCAGTCATGATTGCCTTATTAACGGTGTTCTACTACACTGAATTCTTTGACTTAGTTCCAGAGCAAGTTTAGATTCAAAAATAAGCCATGCGAAGTACAGACACTTTGCATGGCTTATTTTCGGTATAGATCATATAAAATCATCTCAATCTCATGGACATAACGATGACTATGTGGAATTTCTCGTAAATTTGAAAGCATTCCTTTTATAACGGGTTTTCTAGGTTGTTTTCGGTCAAGCTCTTCAAAAATAACGTCAATTGAGACTTGATAATCACTTTCCTTTGATCCCCCTTGGATGAGTTGTTCTAGTTTTAACAGACGTGTTTCAATCTCTTCTCGAAAAGATACGCCTTTATGCTGAGCCTTTTTTAATAATTGACGAATTTGGAAGTCATTTAAAAAAGGGTCTTCGCATTTTGATTGAATCCCTCTAACAAGGTCGTCCATCCGATTCATCACGAAATACATTAATCGCTTAATGTCATAAAGTGTTTCAGAGACGATCGCGACTTGAAGGTAAGAACGAATCACCCCATCTAACATGATAGATAAGTCATAAATATACGGGCTAATTTGTTCACCATAAATCTGTTTTAAACTAGATGCATAGAATTGGTGTACTTCTGCGTGCTTTTCTCTAATGACTTCGCGAATGGACTCACTTAAGTACCCCCCTTGTTCATAAGGAAGCGTCATAAACTCACGATGCTCCATCACACTCTCGAAAAAAGTCGTTAACTGTTGAGTGAAGGTATCGCGTGGGTCCTTAAAGTCTCCATTCATCGACTCAACCTGTTGAATGACTTGGTCGAAATAGTAGTCTAGAGCGGCAATTAACAACTCATCCTTCGATTTAAAATGAACATACATCGACCCTTTAGCAATCCCGCTCTCATCAGCGATTTCTTTAATTGAAGTAGATGAAAATCCTTTATGTGAAAAGAGCTTAATCGCATTTTCTAAAATGATCGTCTCTTTGTTATTCATGATTTTTCAGCCTTTCTTCGTGTTGCAAAAAGTCATGGAAGGTTTGAAACAATCGATTCGGGCTGTTTTCAATATTTTTTAAATAGCGATCAATCGCATGCTCGGGAATAATCTCGCTTTTCTTTATACGACTCTTCACATACTCTAAGCTCGTTTGATGAAGAGACTTGTTATTATGGACAGACTCTTTAAAAAGAGCCATGCCAATTGCTCCGATTAATGCCAAACCACCAATTACTAAGGCACTATCACTTGTTAAAGACATGGAAGATATAACGAAAAACAGATTAAAAACCGAAATCGCAATGAGTGGAAATGCAATAAACGAATAGATCATACTGCGTTTCATGAATGGTGAAACTTGCGACTGCATGTGATCAAACTCATTCTTTACATAAGTTGAAGCATCTTTAGGTGTAAATAGATTCATAATCGATTCACTCCTTTATCGTCGACTTTTAGCAATCATAATAAATTTAACCAACTGTAAGACAGCCATTAGCGTACTAGCGACATAAGTAAGTGCTGCAGCATTCAATACTTTACTGACACCACTGACTTCATTATTTGAAATCATGCCGAGTTTAACTAGCTGATCTTTAGCCCGGCTACTAGCATTGAACTCAACTGGCAATGTTACGACTTGGAATAGTACAGCAGCGGAGAATAGAATAATCCCGATTGTAATTAGGTTAAACATCTCTAAGAAAATACCACCAATTAATAACATAGGTGCAAGCTGCGAACCGAAATTAGCTACAGGGAAAATCTTATGACGTAGCACTAACATCGAATAGTTAGAGGCATCCTGAATCGCGTGCCCCACTTCATGCGCTGCAACAGACAACGACGAAATTGAATTACCATTATAAACGGGATCTGATAACCGCACCGTTTTCGCCCGAGGGTCATAGTGATCAGACAGTGTACCACTTTTAGAACGTTCAATCTTGACATCGTGCAACCCTTCTTGATCAAGAATCTGCCTTGCCACTTGCGCCCCATTCATACCAGCAGACGCTTGCACTTTCGACCACTTCTCAAAATTTCCTTTAACCTTTGACTGCGCCCACATAGCTAGACCGAGAGCTGCAAATATTAATATATCCATTGGGTGGAAAAACATCGTTTCCTCGTCCTTTCATAATTAGAGTGACCATTCAGTCAAAAAAATGACTAACTGGTCATAATGCTATTTTATAAGAAAAAGAACTACTTATTCAATCAAAAAGTTTGTGAACTATACTTAGTATAGTCAACAAAATCCCCTTCTAACGGTACGAGAGGCTCAAAGAAGTGCCCGAGAGGCTCAAAAACCGGTTCAAGAAGCTCAAAGAAGTGCTCGAGAGGCTCAAAAATCGGTTCAAGAGGCTCAAAGAAGTGCCCGAGAGGCTCAAAAACCGGTTCAAGAAGCTCAAAGAAGTGCTCGAGAGGCTCAAAAACCGGTTCGAGAAGCTCAAAGAAGTGTTCGAGAGGCTCAAAAACCGGTTCGAGAAGTTCATAGAATTACCCATGAGGCTTGTAGAATCATCATTTGAAGTAAGAGAGTTTATATAGGAAAATACTAGTGACTAATTGTTGCTAGTGATAGAATGTACAAAGGTAGTTAAGGAATTTGAGCGATTCTCTCACGCAGACGTGATGAAAGCCTTATGAATAACTTTAAAATGCAGCAAAAGTTAATGAATATGTAAGGAGGGCTCCTTATGATTGTGTATGAGGCGACTAAGGATGAGTTTTTGGGTGACGTTTTTAATGATGATCTCGTGCCGAATATCATTAATAATTATTCAAAAAAAGTCGGTAAAATAAATGAAGCAGAGGTTCGATCGTGGGATAATTCTATGCAATACATGTATCGTGTACTAACTGATCCTACTATTCCTGAAAATGCAGGCGTGGCGATTGAGTTTAAGATCCCTTACACATCAAAACGTGTTGACTTTTTAATAACAGGTAAAAAAGAAGATGAAGATTCGGTTGTAATTGTGGAGTTAAAACAATGGGATCAGGTTGAAAAGGTTGAGGGGAAAGAGGCTATTGTGAAGACTTTCTTCCGTCATGGCTTGAGGGAAACTACCCATCCTTCTTATCAGGCATGGTCTTATGCTTCTTTAATAAAAGATTATAATGAGAACGTTCAAGAAGATTCTATTGAGATGTACCCTTGTGCATACTTACATAATTACTTAAAACATGATGATGATCCACTAACCGACAGCTATTATAGCTTTTATATTGATCAAGCTCCTGTTTTTGTTAAAGGTGAAGCGGCTAAGCTACGCGATTTTATAAAAAGGCATGTTCAATACGGGGATGATAAGGAAAACATTTATAAAATTGAAAGTGGAAAAATTCGCCCTTCAAAATCTCTTCAGGATTCATTAAATAGTATGCTTCAAGGAAATGAAGAGTTCACCATGATTGATGAGCAAAAAGTAGTATATGAAACAGCACTAGAATTAGCTAATAAAGCTTCTCGTACTAATTCGAAACAAGTTCTTGTAGTAGAGGGTGGTCCTGGTACAGGGAAATCAGTTTTAGCGATAAATTTATTAGTAGAACTAACGAAGCGGAATATGGTGAGTCAATATGTCACGAAAAATGCAACACCTCGCCATGTCTATTCAACAAAGCTTAAGAAAGACTTTAGAAAAACACATATAGATAATCTATTTAAAGGCTCTGGTAGTTATGTAGACACACCTAAAGATGAATTTGATGTTTTAGTTGTTGATGAGGCTCACCGTCTTAATGAAAAATCAGGTTTGTTCCAAAATCTTGGTGAAAATCAGATGAAAGAAATTATTCAATCATCAAAACTCTCAATCTTTTTCATTGATGAACACCAACGCGTTACATTAAAGGATATTGGTGGAACAGAGCAAATTAAACGTTTTGCACGAGGATTAGATGGTGAAGTCCATACAACACAGCTACAATCACAATTCAGGTGTAACGGTTCAGATGGTTATCTAGCTTGGTTAGATGATGTCTTACAAATAAGGGAAACAGCTAATAGTGATTCTATAGGAAGGGATTATGACTTTCGTATATATCGCGATCCCAACGACATGCGTCAAGAAGTAGAACGGTTAAACAATATTAATAATAAATCTAGAATGTTAGCGGGCTATTGCTGGGAGTGGGAAAAAGACAAGCGCGATGACACTAATCATTTTGATATTCAGATACCAGAATACAACTTTAATATTAGTTGGAACTTAGGCAACACACAAACCTGGGCTATAGATGATACATCAGTTAATGAAGCAGGCTGTATTCATACATGTCAAGGATTAGAATTTGATTATGTTGGGGTAATTATTGGTGAAGACCTAGTATTTCGAGATGGGGAAGTACAAACGGATTACACCAAACGCGCTAAAACAGATCAGTCTTTACGTGGGATCAAAAAGAGAATGAAAGAAAATCCTGAAGACGCACATAAAATTGCCGATGATATTATTCGAAACACTTATAGAACACTTATGACGCGGGGCCAGAAAGGTTGTTTTGTTTACTGTGTTGACGAGGAATTAGCTGAGTATTTATCGCAGCGGTTAAACAGCACCTATCAATTAAGCGATGAATCGTTATTAGCAGCTGAAGAACAGAGGGGATACTAAATTAGTCGAAAGGGAGGAGTAATTGTGCAATTAACTAAGTTTAGTGTATCAAATTTCAAGGTATTTAAAGACAAGTTTGAAATTGACTTTAATAATGATTCTATTGCAATTTTGACTGGAAGAAACAATACTGGGAAGTCTACAATTCTTGAAGCAATATATAGGTTTTTTCAAACAGAATCAAAACCTAAAACTATCTCAAGTGATAGTTTTTCTGACAAGCGTAAAGAGATTATTATGCACGCTACGTTCCAAGAAGATGATGGTATATATCAAATTACTAAGAAGTATAGTATAGAATCAGCTCCAAAATTTTATAAGGACGATAAAGAAATAAAAAAGAATCATTCATTCAGAGAGAAATTTGAAGAAATCATAGAAAATAAGCCTTTCTATATTACTCCTTCAATGTTACCTGATGATATAAACAACTTAATTCAAGAAATTTATGCAGAGATTCTCAAAGGTGATTTGGAGAATTTGGAGAGAATTGAAAACATGGATGAAGAAACTGAAGAGGATGAAGGAATAGTTGAATTAGCTAGGGAATATTCTGGTTTAAAAAAGGCTTACCCACTTTTTCTTAAGAAGTTAAAGGAACAAACTGATGAAGTTCTAATTGATATTAGCTCAGCGGTATCAAGTGATCTGAATAGTTTGTTCTCAACTAATAGCTTGTCTTTAAATGTTATAGGAGGAGAAAGCGAAGGGTTTTCATCTAGCGAAATATTAAAATCAACAAATTCTAGTGTAAATATAGACAAGGATAGTAAAACGGGTATGCCACTTTCTAATCAAGGTACAGGTTTGCAAAGAATGAGCTTGATTTATTTAATTCAAAATATGATTTCAAAACAACTTATGGGCGGGAGTAGAAATAAGCTTTTACTAATTGATGAACCGGAGGCATTTTTACACCCAGAAGCAGTAAGAGCGCTTAGTAGATCGTTATATGAAATCGGAGAGGAAATGCCATTAATGGTCTCAACACATTCACCTATTTTAATTAACCTCTCAGAAAATCATACATCCATTCAAGTATTTAGAGTAGGTGAAAATGAAGCTATTCAATTATATCAATCACACACTGAACAGTTTGATGAAAATGATATTAAAAACATGAGGATACTTAATTATGTTGACTCATATATAAATGAATTTTTCTTTTCAGAAAATATAGTAATTGTTGAGGGAGATACGGAATACATTGCTTTTAATCATTATTCCCAACTAACTAACAAAAATTTACACATAATAAGAGCAAGAGGCAAGTCAACAATTTGTACTCTAATGAAAATATTGAACCAATTTAATTCTAGATATACTGTGTTACATGATATTGATAATAAGGAAAGCTATTCTTTGCCGACATTAAAATCTCAGTTAACTAACTGCAAAAATATTTATCAACTTAAGGGAGAGAACGTTGATATAATTACTTCTATAAATAATTTTGAAACTGCAATTGGTATAGGGGAAGTAAAGGGCAAAGACAAAACTAGAACGATATATGAAATTATAAATGATGAAAAAGGTGAGTATTCTGAAGCTAAGCAGAAAGTAGAGAACTTATTTAATTGCATTGTCTCGAATAATGTTGGAGAAATAGAAAATTCGGGAGGCTTTCGTTATATCAGTGGTGAAGAAGAGTATGAACAGCTTTTCAAACCATTATTAGAAGTATCTATACAAAAAGCAGATGTTGAAGATGAAGTAGCGGTTACTAATAATAGATTGTTCGAATAAAGAGGACTAACTCAGCGTTAATCCTCTTTTTCATTCTCTTTCTTTACCTCACTAACCCAACTTCTAAGTGGTTGGTTTGATTCGTTTGTTGGATCTTGCTCCCCAATAGAGTGACTGATTTTTTCGTTCATTGTGTGGAGTAGTCTAATGACTTCAGCAAAGCCGATGAAAAGCATTCCTGTTATAAATGCTTGGAGAATGATGAGTAGGCCGGTTAGTGCGTGATCAATCATGACGACACTTCCAATGATCACGCCAATTAGGAAGATGGCATACCCAATAATTTTAATGATCTTGGCGATGTCATTTTGTGTATGTTCCACCCTCTATTCCCCCTTTCATATAATTACCTTCACCACCATGTTACCACTTAATACCAAATTAAAGTACGGTTTAGACAACATTTCCCCGTTCGTTTTCTATCATTTTGTTATAAAATGATAGAAGAATGATAGGAGAGGTTGATGAAGAGTGTCTGCGTTTTTATCGAATCAAGAGATTAATCGTGCGGTTGATCTGTTAATGAATACATATGAAGTTCCAGGTCGCCTGATTCAGGGGCTTTTAGGAAAAGAGAATATGAAGGAGATTAGTCGCCATTACAGGACATTTCAAGGGGTGAATTTAACAACTAAGGAATTGGCACGAATGGTCGTTATTGAAAAAGGGGCTGAGTTACTTAAGGGAAGTCATCAGGCAGTAAGACAGCTTCGTGAGCATCTGTTAAGGCAATTGCCGGATGAACAGCTAGTTGCGCTATATGAACGGAATCCGAGAAGTGGAAAGAAGATTACATCGCCGTCTTATATGTATAAGGCTTTAGCTGAAAAACGTTGGAGTGATGGACGTGTGTGGCCGCGGGATTTTGTTGTGACACTTGGTTTTCCGCTCGTGTTCTCTGGAGTTAAAGTGCCGCAAGCAACTAAACAATCAGCTGTTATGGATGTTGAAGCGCGTAAGCCTGTGCCTCCTTTAGTCGATTTTCAAGCGCAGTTGAAAGATGACATGTTAGATGTCTTAGAGCTTAATGGTGACAGAACGCGTTGTATCGTAACACTTCCAACTGGTGGTGGTAAGACGCGGGTGGCGGTAGAAAGCTTTATTGAGTGGATGCATGTACATTTCTCAGAGCAGAAGTATATGATTTGGATTGCGCAAAGTGCTGAGTTGTGTGAACAGGCGATCTCATGTATTGCGGATATGTGGCAAGAGAAGGAGTATCCTGAATCGCTACGAATCTATCGTTATTTTAACGGTCATGACATAGGTATAGAAGATTTAACTGGTGGTGCAGTTGTTGCAAGCATTCA
The DNA here is from genome assembly GCF_039521975.1 of Alkalibacillus silvisoli. Taxonomy (NCBI): domain Bacteria; kingdom Bacillati; phylum Bacillota; class Bacilli; order Caryophanales; family Bacillaceae; genus Alkalibacillus; species Alkalibacillus silvisoli. The sequence continues at coordinate 75,923 of NZ_BAAACZ010000003.1, forward strand.
GCAAATTGTTTCAAGACTGAAGGGTGAAGATCCTGTTTTAACGGAAATCTTGCAAAATTGTGGGGCAATGATTATTGATGAGGCACATCACGCAGCTGCTCCTAGTTATAAATTGTTAATTAATAAAGCGCGTGAACTATGTGGTGAAGACCTTTTTCCGGTATGTGGGTTGACGGCAACACCTGGACGTAGTTTTGGTGAGACAGATCAGCTTGTAGGTGAGTTTGAGGCTCATCTTATAAAACCAAAACTACCAAACTATGCGGAATATGAGGTTAATCCGATTAGCTTCTTTAGAGATGAAGGCTATTTAGCGACGCCTGTTCACATTATTCATGAATCAGGAAAAGACTATGAAGTGGATGAAGACAAGATCGATGAGAATCATGACTTGAATAAAGAATTTCTAAAAGTGTTAGCAGCTGATGAAGAGCGGAATGAAATGATTATTGAGCGGTTACTTGATATTCCTAAAGGTAAGCCAGCTTTAGTTTATGCTTGTACAGTTGAACATGCTGAGTTTTTATCATCTGTGATGAACGCATTAGGGAGAAAGGCGGCTTCTATTTCTTCGCAAACATCAAAAGGGTTAAGACGGATTTATATCGACGCCTTTAAAAATGGTGAGCTTGACTATTTGTTTAACTACGGGGTGTTAACGACCGGTTTTGACGCGCCTAATACAGAATACATTGTGATCACAAGGCCAACGACGAGTGATATTTTATATGAACAAATTATTGGTCGCGGCTTACGAGGACCTAAGTTTGGTGGGACAGAACAATGTGCGATTATTGATTTTGCTGATAACTTAATGCGTCTCGGTAAACCGTTAGCTTATACCCGTTTTGAACAATTTTGGGGTGCGGAAAAGGTGGAAAATCTAAGGTAAGTGATTGAGTTGACTTACTTTTTTTAAGTAGAAGGACATATCACTTTTTTTCGCCTGAAAAAAACATAATCAGGCGATTTCAGCATTTTTCAGGCGAAATAATCATTTTTTCAGGCGAACGTTGAAATATATAGGCGAACGCCTGATTAACCATGGTAGAATGATAGAAGAGTGTCCAATTAGAAGGAGTACTAGCATGAGTTTACATACATTTTTTGACCGGAAAGAAGACGAAATCGGCGTTAAGTTAAATGATGTCCAACAAGAAGCAGTTCTCACAACAGAAGGTCCGCTTCTCTTGTTAGCTTCACCAGGTTCTGGAAAAACGACAACCATCATTATGCGGATTGGTTATTTAATCGAAAAGAAAGCTGTCGAGCCAACACGGATTAAAGCTGTGACATTTAGCCGGGCATCAGCACTTGATATGAAGGAGCGTTATCAAGCCTTTTTCCCCAAGCTAGCACCGGTTGATTTTTCGACGATTCATAGTTTAGCGTTCCAAGTTGTGCGTGAGTATTTATATAAACAAGGTGTCACTTATGAGTTGATTGAAGGGGAAATTGACAGGCCACAGTTCCATAAACGGATGGTATTAAGAGACCTTTTCATGCAATTGAATGATGAGCACATTACGGATGATCAACTTGATGAGCTGTCGACTTATATTAGTTTAGTGAAAAATAAGCTCTTACCTGAGGAAAAGTGGCAGACGGTTGAATGTGACGTGCCTGCTGCGCTTGATATTTTGAAGCGGTATGAAGCATTTAAACAAGAAGCACCTGCTCATTTATTAGTAGACTTTGATGATATGCTGACGACCGCGAATGAAGCGTTTGAAAATGATCACAAGCTTTTAGCCAAATACCAACAGCAATATGACTATCTGTTAACCGATGAGAGCCAGGATACATCAATGGTGCAACATGCGATTATTGAGAAGTTAGTTCGACAACATCAAAACTTATGTGTGGTTGCTGATGATGACCAGTCGATTTATACGTGGCGAGCTGCTGAGCCACAATATTTGCTCGATTTTAAAAAGATTTACCCGAATGCGACAATCCTAATGATGGAGCAAAATTATCGCTCCACAAAGGAAATCGTACAAACCGCTAACCAATTTATTAAACAAAATAAAAATCGCTATGATAAACATATGTTTACCGAAAACCGATCACATGAAAAAGTACAGCTGAAGTCATTTACTTTATATGATGAACAAGTCGAATATATCATCAAGCAGCTTAAGAGTGTGAACAATCACCATGATGTAGCGATTTTGTATCGTAATAATGGGTCGTCTATTATACTGGCTGATGCGTTAAATGAAGCAGGAATTTCGTTTTACATGAAAGATCAGGACCAGCGCTTTTTTAATCATTGGGTCGTACAAGACATATTAAACTTCATGCGCCTAGCATATGATGTGTCACGAGTTGATGTATTTGAGCGGGTTTATTCGAAGTTTTACGGTTTTCTATCAAAACAACAAGTCGAACAAGTGCGACAAAATCCATCTCAACAATCTGTCTTTGAACGGTTAATAAAGTATGGGCACCTAAAAGATTTCCAAGTTAAAAAGTTTAAACAATATCAATTGATCTATCAAAATATACATGATTACTCGCCTAAAGAAGTGATTCGCCAAATTCGAAAAGATTTAGGCTATGAGAAAGTCATTAAAGACATGTGTAAGCGTCTTGGTTTTAATGAAGAAGGATTAATCGAAACATTGAATTTACTAGAGGTGATCGCAGAAAAGGCTGAAGATATGATTGCCTTTGCGAGGCGACTCCTACATTTAGAACAGTTAATGAAAGAGTCCAAGTTTAATAAACATCAAAATGCTGTGACTTTATCAACCTTCCATAGTGCGAAGGGGCTTGAATTCCAGTCTGTTTACATGGTCGATTTAATTCAAGGTGTTATTCCGTCGAGAACTGATTTGGAAGATTTCAAAGAAGGGAAAGTGGCATCAATCGAAGAAGCGGTACGTCTTTTTTACGTTGGGATGACTCGAGCAGAGACGAAACTAGAATTATTAACATATGAGCGCAAGTACAATGCGAAAGTCCAGCCGTCAAAGTTTTATTTTGATGTCGCGAGTTTAGTTAATCCATCTGAGAACAGACAAGTAAAAAAACAACATGTTGCAGTAAAGAAAAAACAATATAATCCTAATGCCATTCAGTCAGAAGACGAGATTTCTGTTGGGCTAATAGTGAAACACCGTGTGTTCGGAAAAGGTGAGATCGTGGATTATATGAGCGGTTCGATTATGATTCAGTTTGAAAGTGATTTAAAGGAGCTAGCATTAAGTACTTGCCTTGATTATGGATTAATAGAATTAGTGAAGAATTATTAACAACTGCAAAAGAGAATATGGTAAAAATCAAGTAGGGGTTTCCTAAGGTCATGGAAATGGCTGAAGGACCCTTTTTTATTTTAAAGTAAAATTTCTCAATATTGAGTTTAGTTATGATGTAAGTTTTGGTAATATAGAATTGTGTAAAAATATGTTTTTAGTCTGTGTTGAACTACTTAGAGGAGGTTTTTAATTTTGCCGAATGTTGCAATGGAATTAAATAATGTTCATAAAAAAATTGGCAAACACGAGATTATAAAAGGGGTGGACTTTTCCGTTCACAGTGGTGAAGTATTTGGGTTAATCGGCCCTAACGGAGCAGGTAAAACGACAACGATTCGCATGATGGTGGGTCTATTAAGTATCACAGAAGGTCAAGTTAAAATTCTGGGTAAGAGCATTCAATCAGAATATAGGGACGCTATTAGTGAAGTCGGGGCTATTATAGAAAATCCAGAAATGTATCCGTTTATGAGTGGGTATAAAAACCTTAAACATTATGCTAGGATGCATCCAGGTGTAACGGATGAAAGAATTCAAGAAGTGATACAGTTAGTCGGCTTAGAGAAACGAATTAATGAGAAGGTGAAACGTTATTCACTTGGAATGCGTCAGCGATTAGGAATTGCGCAAGCATTATTACATAAACCGTCTGTATTGATTTTGGATGAGCCGACTAATGGACTTGACCCTGCAGGCATTAGTGAAATTCGTCAGTATATTAGAAGGCTAGCTGAAGATGAGAACATAGCAGTGATTATTTCAAGCCATCTATTATCGGAAATTGAGCTTATGTGTGATCGTGTTGGTATTATTCAACATGGTAAAATGGTTAACTTTGAATCTATTGGAAAGTCAGATGATCAAGATGAAGATGTGATCAAACTTCAGTTAGATGTAACCCCGAAAGACAAGGCGCAAGAAATCTTGAAAGACCAGCTACAAATAGACTCAAGTATTCAAAAAGGCTTTCTATCATGTCAAATTGAAAAAGATCACGTTCCTTCAATTGTAAAGGTGTTAGTTGAACATGAAGTGGATGTTTACCAAGTTGTTTCAATGAAAGGAACGTTAGAAGATAAATTCTTTGAACTGACGGGAGAGAATGTCATTGAGTAGTTTTATTAAACAAATTTATAATGAACATATTAAAATATATGTGAGAAAGCCAACTTGGGTTATGTACTTTATTTTGTTGGCGTTGGTGATTGGTATTGCAGCTGTAACACAAACAACAGATCTAACTAATAACCATGAAAACTGGGAACAAGCATTGGAAGAAGAAAATCAACAAAGCCAAGAGGTCATTCAAAACTTAAGGGAAGCCGATTTTAATAATGAACTGAGTATTCAGATGAACGAGCAAGCTATTGAACGTAACAATTATAGGCTAGAAAATGAGATTCCACCGAACGAATATGGTGCATGGTCATTTGTTGAGGATAACGTTTTTCTTCTCTCATTAGTTAGCTTATTCACGATTATTGTTGCTGCTGGAATTATCGCCAATGAATTTAAATGGGGAACGATTAAGCTATTATTAATTCGACCTTTAACTAGAACGAAAATATTAATAACCAAATATATATCAGTCTTGTTATTTGCGTTATGGACTTTAGTGTTTGTCTGGGTTACTTCGTTAATTGTCGGGATGGCCTTCTTTGGATTTGAAGGTTTTACAGCTACAACAGTTGTGAATCGTCCAGATGGCGTCCAAGAAGTCACCTTATTCTCTGAAGTGATGAAGACTTATGGTTTTAGGCTAATTAATTTAGTGATGATGGCGACATTTGCCTTTATGATCTCAGCTGTCTTTAGACAAAGCTCACTGGCGATTGGTTTAGCCATTTTCTTGATGTTTACAGGAAATACAATTGTAGAATTTTTCGCTGATCGTGATTGGGCGAAATATATCCTGTTTGCCAATACAGATTTACAGCAATTTAGTACAGGTAATATTATGTTTGAGGGGATGACGTTAGGCTTTTCAATTACGATGTTGATGGTTTATTTCGTGTTATTCTTAACTCTCGCTTGGACGTTCTTTACGAAACGTGATGTAGCGGGTGAATAGCTTTGGAATGGGTCTAGTTTAAGTATAGTGATCTTTATAGAATCCAGTCATGAACGAATCGTTTCATGGCTGGATTTTTAACGAGAATAAAGTAAACGATAAACCAACCCTAGTCCACAACTACTAGAAACCTTCGTAATACGAAATATCATACTATAGTAACAGCATGGTGTTGAGGCTTTGTATTGCAAGACCTAAAGCGCATTTATTATTTAATCTATAAAACTATTATCCTAATAATAGAATATTCTAAAAATAATGAAAACTAATCATGACAACCTAATTCTTCCAATCTATAATAGTAACTAATTAATAGATTGGAGGGTTTTTTATGAAGAGAATGAGAAGGACGACATCTGTTGTATTAGCAACAACGTTATTATTTGGCGGCGTCCAGACTAGTTACGCTATCATAGAAGGAGACCTTCAAGCACCACATGATACATCACAACAGAAAGTTACTGAACTTCAAGATCATGTACCAATTTTCGTGCAAGAGAAACAAACAGAGCGTTTTGAAAGCAGTGATGTTGAAAGTGCTAAATCTTATTTGAGTCAGAAAAAGGGTGACCTTGGGATCCAATCAGTAGATGATGACTTAAAAGTAAAAGACGTTGAAGAAGACGAGCTTGGTATGACGCACATTCGCTTTATCCAAAAGCAAAATGGTATACCGATTGAAGGAACAGAAGTGATTGTTCATTTTAATGACCAAAATGAAGTTGTTTTGATGAATGGCCACGTTAGTGATCACCAATCGGTCGGAATGCTTAACACGTATGCTACATTAAGTGAGAACGAGGCAATTGAGAACGCTAAAACCTCAGTAGAAGCCCCTGATGAATTATCATATGAACCAGAATCTGAACTCGTTATTTATCCGTTTGACGGTGAAAACCATTTAGCACATAAAGTGAATGTCAACTTCATGTCAGATGATCCTGGTAATTGGTTTGTTTATATCGATGCTCATAATGGACAAGTCATTGATCAGTATAATGCTATTCACCCTATTGAAGAATATGAAGATGCAATGGAAGGTCATAAAGGTGTTGGGACAGGTGTACACGGTGAACATCGTGGGGATCTTCATATGTCACGTGTAAAGCCAGATAATGGTGGTACAGTGTTTATGTTAGCAGACCATTCGCATGATGGGTTAGAAGGCATCTATACGTATGATCATAACACGGGTGATTTAGCTGAAAATAATAGTGCATCATTTAAAGATGAATATCACCATCCTGCTGTAGATGCTCACTACAATTCTGAAATAGTTTATGAGTATTATAAAGAAGAACATGACCGCAATTCATTAGATGATGAAGGTATGGCGATTATTTCTTACGTAAACTATGGAACTGATTTTAATAATGCGTTTTGGAATGGGCGCCATATGACATATGGTAATGGAGATGGTGATTTTATGGTGCCATTATCAGCTGGTCTAGATGTGGCTGCACATGAAATGACGCATGGTGTAATTACTAATACGGCTAATCTGGTTTACCGTTATCAGCCAGGTGCATTAAATGAAGCTTATGCTGATATCTTTGGTGCGATTATTGATGATGAAAATTGGGAGATTGGTGAGGATATTATGGGTCCAGGTGCTATTGAAGATGGACGTACAGCTTTACGTAGCTTGAGTGACCCTAGTAAATTCCCAGTGAATGAAGAGTATATAGAGTATGGAGATGGTGATGGGATGTATCCATCTCATATGGATGAATATTATGATCTACCACTTCACTTAGATAATGGTGGTGTACACATTAACTCATCTATAATTAACCACGCTGCTTATTTGACTGCTCAAGAAATTGGGCGTGATGCATTAGGGCAAATCTATTACCGTGCGCTTGTACATTATTTAACACCAAACTCTGACTTCGATGAAGCTCGTCAAGTTATTGTACAATCAGCAGTTGATTTATATGGTGAGGATAGTGATGAAGCATTGGCTACTGCTAGTGGCTTTGATCAAGTAGGAATATATGAAGAATAACTAAGCAATACGCTGCCTTAAGGTCATAAACAGTGACTTTGAGGCAGTTTTTACTTTTAAATGGGTTATATTTTCATATTGTCATGTTCACTCTCTCTATTTAATAAATTGAATATAAGAGGTCAAAGCGTGAATGGGAGAGAAGCTCATGACTAAACGAAACGAACCGAAAGTTTTTCAAATGGATGATGAGCTTGTTCAAGATTTTATCGGTCATAAATATTGGTATTACTTAAAAAGCTTCACGAATATGAAAAGAAAGCAGTCGAAGTTGTCATGGAATTTCGCTGCGTTTTTACTTGGAATTGCTTGGTTGGCTTTTCGGAAGATGTATCGACACGCTGCTGCATTTGGAGTGATTATAGCTGTTTTAATAGGGTTGATGGTCTTTCGTCAAGTACATGAACAATCACCAGAACAGTTTTGGGTTGTAGTAGTAGGCGTATTGTTACTTACTCATTTAATAATTGGTTTTCTCGGCAATCATTATTATATGTACCACGTTTATCGTCATGTGAAAGTTATCGCCTATACACCTGTCTCGCGTGAGAAACAAGTAAAAGGGGCCGAGCAAACTGGGCGGACATCCTTAATATCAAGTGTGTCAGCCATTTTAACCTTAGCGGTAGTTGGATTAATGTATTTTGTTGTAGTTGATATAGTGAATGAGGAGTGGGGAGAAGTACAACCAGCAAGTGTTGACCCAAAAGAACAAGAACTTCTTACATCAGTCGATATTGTCACTCAGTCTACATTTACTGAAGGTGGAAGGACTATTGGTGAGGTGTTTGAAGAGCAGTTTATGTTTGGTGAGTGGCAAATGAATGAGCTTGAAAGTGTCATAGAAGAAGCGGTCTATACAGGCACATTACTTGAGCAAGAAGAAGTTCATCAGGTGACGATCGTGTTTGAGGTGAATCCTAATACATATGATGTGGCTATGTCTGAAGTGCTTTTAGATGGTTATTTATTAACAAGTGTAGAAGCGAGGGACTTATTTAGTAATTTATTTAAATCCTAAATTGCAATAGTAAATGCAACACCCTTTGTGAAACCGCTATCGATCTTATTATAATGAACCCATAAATCTAGATACGAAATAAGGAGATGTTAAAGTGAATTTATGGATCCATTATATGGTGACATAGATTAAACCGTAAGATTAATGATCCACATAACTGGTGTTCATTAAAATAACCCCCCGACCGTCTGGATCTTTAATCCTAACTCCTTCTTTGTTCCGGCAATCATTTTCAGGTGATTTTTCTTGATAACCCATAGAATGTAACCTATTCGTTATTTCTTCTATCTCACTTTGTTCTCTAATATAGAAAACTAACATATTATCACCAGACGCTGGTTGATATGAATCTCCCTCAACGTGCGCTGTGATTTCTAGATGATAGGAAGCATTAGTTGGACCAAAAATCACCCGCTTATCCTGCTGTGTGAATTCTGCTAATCTTATTAACCCAATACCCTTTTCGTAAAAATCAATTGAGTCTTTAAATTTATCCGTTTGTCTTGTAACCCGAATTTGTGCTGTGGCAGGACTTGTCTTCACACTGTGATTTTTATTCAACTGTTCAGCTTCAGAGAAAGATTTATATATAAACCAAGCAACTACTGGGAATGGTATTACAAGCACTAAAAATAAATATTCTGTTTGGACGAATTCGGCTAGAACTCCTGCCAATACATAACCTATTGGCATTAACGAATTATTTATAGCAAAAAATGCACTTAATTCACGACTTCTAGATTCAGTTGTTGTTTGTCTTTGAAGGTGTGTTTCTAAGTAAACATTCAAAACTCCACTTGCAATACCAGCTAATGCTAGCATCGCAAAACCTACCATTATATTAGTTACAAATCCTAAGGGGGCAATTATAAACCCAATAATAATAGACAATAATACGGAAGGTTTTTTTACTTTTTTGGACTTAATTAAAAAAACAACCATCAATGCCCCAGCAAGAGATCCAAAGCCCCATACAGCTTGCAAAATTCCACTTATCCATTCTGTATTATGCAAAGCGTACGTACTCCAAGCAGCAATATAAATGGCAAATCCACTAAATAAAAGTTGTTGTACTACTGTTCCGTATAGTAAGTATCTTAAAGGCTTGTTACCACGTACACTTGTGAAACCAGTGAGGAGGTTTTTTGTATTAAGTTTTGTTGTGTCGTCCTTCCTAGTTCTATCACGAATTGAAAGCTCCAAAACAGCTGATAAACCTGTCAAAATAGCACAGATATACCATATGCCATCTATCCCAACTAGGTATATAATGATACCGGCAATTGCGGGTGCAATTAATTGTGAAGTTTGTCCTAACGATTCCTGAAAACCAATGGCCTTATCTAGTCTATCCTCTAAAACCGTCTCCTGCACCAGAGATCGAGATGCAGCATCGGTAGAACCTACACCAGCCGATATTATTATACGACAGAAAAGTACTATCCATGCCTGTTCTACACCCACAAAAGAGAATGAGATAGCAAGTAATAAGAATAACAAGCAAAGTCCACCGTCAACTATGGCTAACAGTTTCCCACGAGGATATCGATCAGCTAACCATCCGGCTATAGGAGATATTAACAAAGAAACAGCAGCACCTATTCCAATAACAATACTACCGGTTAATAGGCTTTGTTCTTCAGATAATGACCACCAAATTAATGAATAAAAGAATAATACAGCGCTAAACTGCGAAAAAAAAGTGCTACTCCAAAGTTTAAAAAAATCACCTTTAAGTAACCATCTATAATTCTTCATAAGAACCTACCTTTTGAATCTTTTATAAACCGTTACTAATAGGTTTCAAATCGTAAATAGTTTTTAGTAAATCTGAAGTATCATGTGTTGTTTTAATAACGATGTAGATCATCTTTTCTTTTCAAATTTTTTTATAATTAAATGGTATCAGTTATGGTAAATAAATACAACATAGAAAATTGAATTTATCGAATTTTTAAATAATAGTCTACATAACCTAACCAATATTGGAAAAAGTAGAATATGTTGAATCCTTTAGTTAAGCGAAACCAATTCGAGCGCTACCTTGACATTATTAGTGTGGAAGATGTTAAGCAATTCAAGCCAACATCCGCAGCGTATTCATGTGTCTTAGACAGATTTTCCGTTCATAGGAAAGAGGTTTTATCATTTAACCCATGGGATATTAGCGGTGCCAATAACTTTGGCTTTCGTACAGCGTGGGTCAACCGTCAGAATGGGATATGTGCCAGATACAGTTATCCGGGACTTAACAGAATTGCAGGGACTTGTTTGATTAAGGAGAGGGTTATTTCTCATAAGCGTCTAAATAATAAGGAAGTAGTAATCCCCATTAAAATGGGGGTTTTTACGAGGGAGCAAGAATAACCTGAGACGATTTTTGATGCAACTTCCGCGCTACATCAAAAGTGTCTGAGCGCTGATAAAATGATCCGCTCAGGAAACTGCTCACCTTACAAGGCAATCGAATATTCGTATTTCGGCAATACCTAATCCTTTTTAAATAAGCTCTGTTAAAGTTTTTTGATAAAAGGGATTTTGAGAAACGAAAGGCGATGACCCCGTAGGAGCTAACTTTGCGACGCCCGTATTCTGTTGTTCGTCTATAAAGGCTCGTTATACGGTTAGTTTTCTTTATATCTCAATTCTTCTGGTTCGCTATAAGTTACATATGTGTTCGCAATAAGGTCATGAATGGCTCGCTTATCTTCACGAAAGACAACCATGAAGATACTGACAATAATCGCGATCCCAATTGTTAAGCCATAGATGAGATTACCAACAATCTCTCGCAACAACATAGTTCCTACACCGACTTTACCGCCATCTACTCTAGAAATCCGAATGCCCATCGCCCGTTTACCTAGCGTATAACCATACCATAGGACAGGCAACAATACATAATAGATCGGACCTATGACCTCTAGGAACGTATATTCCTCCAAAAAGAACTGACCATATATTGTTGCGGTGAATAAACCAATGGTAATTGAGACAATTATTCCATCAACAAATAAGGCCACTAACCTGATCCAAAATCCAGCTGGTGTATCTATATTCATCTCTTACACCTCCAACATTTAACCCATTTCGAAATTTTAATATAGAAAATAAAACTTTAACTAAATAAAGAAATAGATTCATAGGTTGTTAGTCTTATATAAATAAGGAATGTATCGCTATGACAGGTCGTGTTCTCCCCTCCAAATGACTGATAAGGATCACCAGGAGGGGGTTACTGAAATTGTAACAGTTTTAGCGGCCGGTATGTTTGTCCACCTTCAGTTTCAGCAGTTACATCATCAATCAACTTTATTAGACCTTGTCCATCTATTAATTTTAACTTTCGTGACTGTACGTTTTGGTCAAATTGTCCAGTTGTAATGAGAAAGCCAAAAGATGCATTAGATTTTTTAAGTGAATTCTCACATCGTTTAATGTCTTGTTTTGTAACGGTAATATGTTCACCATTTTGACAGGACACAACTGCAAAGAAATCGTCAATTGAAACAATTAAATCCTCACAAGGTTTTCCATCTGGTTCTGTTATGAAGGCATTATAGCCCATTTGAACAAATAGATCGCTAATAAACTGTTTAAACTCGAATTCTGGCATTTGTTTTAAAGTATCTAGGTCTGCTCTTTTTTGTAAATATTGTCTACGATATTCAATCATTATAGCCCGTTTCCGGTTGTTTAATTTCGAGCGGGTAATATAGATTGTAACTAAGACAGCCGCTGTTGCAATCCAGGCAATGCCAGGGATTTCAAAAGTCCATTTCAACAAATCAAATGCTAAAGCAATTAAAAAAATGCTAATTAAGACCCAGATGAAAAGTGGGTCAGTATTTTTACTTTTAAGTCTTTTATTCACGCTCGTCACCTCATGGTTATTATGTCCAATTGAGATGGTGATTACTCCTTAACCATATCGTTCAAAGACAAGTTACCACAAATCAAGCGTTATAGAAATAAATAAATGATTACAGTTGATTAACAATTGATAATAGTTTTCGCCATGCTCCGACAGATACCATGACTTGATCATCAATAGGTTCCTTTTCAGAGAAATTTAAAGCGGTTTTTAACTTTTGACAGTAATAAATAAGATCATAATGTTTACTGCACTTTAGTAAATCATGCATTTCATTTCTGGTTAACATATTTTTTTCGTTTAATTGTTCAAATTGACTTTTAGCTTGAAGTCCTTTTTCCTCGAGCTTATTAATCATGTTAACGACTTGAGCTTTAATATCTTCTGAATCTCTTGCTTGTTTGAGTAATTGTAGTGACAGTGTTTCTTGTTTTAATCCGTGCTCTTGACTTTCTGTAATTTGCTTTTTAATAAAGTTGTCGTTTTGATCCTTATAGGTCACACTCATTTTCATACCTCCAAGCTGATTTAGTGGTAATATAACAAATTAAATGAGTCATATTTGACACAGTACGGTATTGCAATAACTAGTACATTTTTGTATGTTTGTTTTAAAAGTATGATGGAGGTGCGAAAGTTATGCCGGAGTCAACAGAATGGTTATGGCGTACATATCAAATATTGCGTCAGACTGATTACGAGAAGCCGATACAAAATCATGAAATTAGAAAGAAACTTATGCAATATGGTGATCCGCCCGGACGTAAGACAATTGGTAATTATATTAAGGATTTAATTGAATTATCGGATAAAGACTTAATAATTGAGGAGATCGTAGAGCATGAAGAGAAGCGGCATTCTTATTATGTCAATCATAGCTTCTTAGATTCAGAAGTTAAACTGTTAGCTGATGCCATTGCATCCTCGAGCTTTATTTATCCGCAACATAGACAGGACCTTTTAAGAAAATTGGGGGTTCTTTACAATGGTAATGAAGACTCAATCAAACGTTTGATTGAAAATATTCATTTTTATAAAGAAGAACGTAAAGATTATAATTTTCAAATGTTTACGAACATCGAGCAGTTACGCGATGCGATTGAAGAGGGGAAGAAAGTTCAGTTTACCTATTTGGCATATGATTCTAGTAAGAAGTTGATTCCATATAAAGAAAATAATGATGGCATTAAAGTTGTTAACCCTTATAAAATCGTTTGGAGTTTAAGTCATTATTATTTATTTTGCACGAATACAGAAGGGGAGGACAAAGAGCGATTTTTAAGGGTTGATCGAATGAAAGATATTCAATTGTTAGATGAACCCTGCGACCCAATTGAAGGGGGAGAGTCAACTCAAGATTATATTGAGAAACAAGTTTTTATGTTTGGTGGTGAAAATGAAGAAGTCGAATTCCGTTGTGAAAACCATATCGCTAACCAAGTTGTCGATTTCTTTGGCGATCGTGCGGAATTACGCAAGATTGATGACAACCATTTTGATGTATTGGTGCAGACCTCACAACGAAATATTCGTTATTGGTTATTACAATACATCACCTCAGTCAGCCACATTAGACCGGAAACGTTACGCCAACAAATTTTAAAAGATTTAAGAGAAGCATTGGAACGAAACGCAGAACAGTAGATGGTGTGAGCGCTGATAAAATCGACTGAACGCTGATAAAAGTGCGTGAACGCTGATAAAAGTTGCTGAGCGCTGATAAAAGAGCCCGAACGCTGATAAAATCGACTGATCGCTGATAAAAGAGCTCGAACACTGATAAAATCTCACGAATGCTGATATATCAACGCAATGTCCAAAAAAGCCTAGCTTTTATTTCGTACTTATTGTCACTCCATGGCTAGACAACCATTTATTGACGAGTTTATAGCTTAGAAAACTAATTAAACCACCTACAATCAGAGGGACCCAGGTTATTTCAAAGTTTAGAAAAAATCCTTCTCCCGTCTGAAAGTTAAATACGATTGCGGCCGAGCTTATGAAATAAAAAACGAGTAATGTCAAAAAGAAGCTGATTACTGATATAATATAAGGCAGTGTTCTCATTTAAGCCAACCTCCTTCTTTAAGAGTTAAACCACTATAAAGTAGGATATTTTCTTTTCAAATGTTTATAAAAAATAGTAGAATAAGCTTTGTAAGAAATGATGCTCAGGAGTGTTAAAAATGCTAGTTCGAGTAAATTTTATGTTATCTATTGCGGTGTTCATGCTGATCTTGCTGAATTATTTTACCAACCTTAATACATCACCATTATTTATAACCTCGTTAATTGGTGTGGTAGTTTTACTTATTGGTGTTGAAAACATTAGAACAGGTTCTAAGTTTAACGGAATTTCTTTTATGGTTGGAGCAGGTCTATTATTTCTAGTCTCTATTTTAGGGTTACTTGGTGTAGTTTAAAGTTAGCGTTCAAAATAAAGATGATAGTGATTTCGACAATGAATGTTAAAAGAAGCGTGACATTTAAAACAAGCGGTTGGGTGGTTCATGTATTCATCAATGGTTAGTTCGCTGCCGCATGAACCACACAAAATCGCCTGTATATTCCGCTCATCTATTCTCCATCTTTCTACTGGATGATTGGTATTTTCATCATGACATTTATAACAAGGATAGTACGTGTTACAACATTTGAATTTAATAGCTACGCGATCAACTTCACTATGGTAATGATTACACCTAGTCTCCTCATCAATACTTCCAATGACTAATTTTCTGTGAGGGTGCATTAAGTTGCCTCCTTATTTTTCTTTTTTAACTTGAAAGAAGCAAATAAGATCATTCCAATCCCCGCCAAGCTGAATAATAGACTGATGTAAAAGATGAAAGTCATACCTACCTCAATAACTGCTAAAACAGCTGTTACTAACATGACAAACGTGAAAAAAGTAGATGATTGTAATTCTCTAAGTGCACGGTTTGGTTCTTTCCCCTTAACTCGGTCGATGATCACGATGATTAAAAACATAACTATTCCAATCGCCATCATCGTCGTCCACACATTGCTGATTAACTCCATTATGAATCCCCCTTACTTATTTACTAATTTAACATAATAAGCCTTTGATTAGGGAAGAAACAGTGAACTTGTGAGTATTTTGATAGAGGGATTGTTTCACTTTAGCCACATATGATTTATAATAGTAAGAAATATTTAATTATTTAAATAATTAAAGGAGTTGTGATTATGATTAAGTTTCCAAAGCCGACTGTTGAGCAGTTCTTTCGGTCGTATGTGATTTCAAATTTTACAGTTAGTCCGAATGAAGACCAGTTGTTGTTTAGTTCGAATTTAAATGGGACGATGAATGTTTGGGCGATGAATTTACCAGATCAATATCCATATTTATTCGCACATCAGGATGAATCGAGTGATTTCTTAAAATTCGATCCTGAAGGGCGTTATGTCCTAGCAGGGTTCGACCGTAATGGTGATGAGAATTATCAGATTTATGCTATTGCGCCTGAGGGTGGTTTACCGCAACCATTAGTAACAGGAGATTCAGAGGAAAAATACTTTTATGCTCACTTATCTGAGGATGGGGAACGGTTATACTATGGTACGTCTAAGGGTAATCCAAGGTTCATAAACACACATGTGCGTCATTTAAAAACGGGTGACGATGAGTTAATACAGGAGGGTGAGCAAGGGGCAACCCTTCTGACTGCTGTCTCTGAAGATGAGAAGTCTTTTGTGTTCTCTACCATTTTAGCAAATACATATACATTATCCTTCGTAAAGACTGAAGATGGTGTTTATGATTTAACACCTGATCGTGAACAAGTTCATGTTAGTGGTGGAGCGACTTTTGTTGATAGTACGATTTATTTCATGACTAATTATGATAGCGAGTTTAGTTATCTAGCAAAGTTCGACCTTGAAGAGAAAGAGTTTAAGAAGGTGCTAGACTTTGAAGATGAAAGTGTGAAGACCCTTAAGTATGACAAGCAACGAGAACAGTTTTATATAGTGACAGAAAAAGGTGTAAAGGACTTTTTCTATCGTTATGATGTTAAAAATGGCACGCTTGAAAACATTGATGCCCCAGTCGACGTTATTGAAAAGATTCAAGTGGCTAAGTCTGGCAATGTCTATATTTTAGGGCGTAGTGCTGTAATTCCTCATAATATTTTTAAGTACAATGAATCAGGATGGAAGCAGTTAACGGCGAACCAAGTCTTAGGTGTAAGTCCAGAAGATATGGTTGACCCAGAGGTTGTAACGTATGAATCATTTGATGGTATGGAGATTGAAGCGTTATTATTTCGTGCAAAGCCAGAGAATGATAATGGTTATACAGTCTTTTGGCCACATGGAGGCCCTCAAGCAGCTGAGCGCAAATTTTACCGGGCTATGTTCCAATGCTTGTTGAATAGAGGCTATACGATCTTCTGTCCGAACTTCCGAGGAAGTACAGGCTATGGTTCTTCATTTGTCAAAATGGTTGAACAAGACTGGGGAGAGGGGCCACGACTTGATAACATTCATGCTATTGAATGGTTATTCGACCAAGGAATCTCAAGCTCTGAGAAGCTATTCTTAGTTGGAGGTAGTTATGGTGGTTACATGGCACTGTTGCTTCATGGACGCCATCCAGAGTATTTTAAAGCAGTTGTTGATATATTTGGTGTATCTAACCTGTTCACATTCGTTAATTCTGTACCAGAACACTGGAAACCAATTATGAAGCGTTGGTTAGGGGATCCTGAAGAAGACAAAGAGCGCTTTGAAAAGGACTCACCTGTGACTTACTTAGATGGTATGAAGAAGCCAATGCTCGTCATTCAAGGAGCTAAAGATCCACGTGTCGTAAAGGAAGAATCTGATCAAATTGTAGATAAGTTACGTCATGCAGGCCGTGATGTCGAATATCTTGTGTTAGATGATGAGGGGCACGGTTTTTCTAAAAAAGAAAACGAAATTAATGTGTATCAAACCATGCTAGACTTTCTTGAGAAACATCAAAAGGTTAGTCAGAAAGTTTAAATACGAAAGGAGTCATCATAATGTGGGGATTAGTCGGGTTTGATCGAGCTGAATACCCGTTTGAGCTGTTTGGAGCACCTCACATCGTGATGCTCCTTTTTACTTTTGTCGTAGCTGGTTATTTGTATGTTTACCGAAAACATATAAGGGAGAAGTATTCAAAAGCCTGGACTTATAGCTTAATAACTCTATTAATCTTAGGGGAAATTACTTTTCATTTATGGTATTTGGTACATGGTGAGTGGCGTTTAGCCGTTAATTTGCCACTACAGCTTAGTTCGATTTCCATGTACTTATGTGCTTTGATGTTACTGACTAAAGACTACCGGCTATTTGAGGTGACTTTCTTTGTTAGTATGACGGGTGCTTTTATCGCAATGGTGACACCCGAATTATTTTTTGGTTACCCGCATATGCGGTTTTTTCAATTTTTTATTTCACATATGGCGATCGTAATCGCTTGTTTATACATGCTTTGGGTTGAGCAGTTTAAGCCGACTTTTAAATCAGTTGGCCGTGCGTTTGTCGCTCTTAATGTTATTGCTTTTGTCGTATGGAACGTTAATAATTTATTAGGATCTAACTATATGTTTTTAAATGGAAAGCCAGCCAGTGCGACGTTTTTAGACTATCTTGGGCCTTATCCGTGGTATATTTTATCATTAGAGGTTATCGCACTTGGTTTATTTGTCATTATTTATGGGTTAGTGACTGGGTTTGGTCGTCTGAGTCGGTAGGAATTAAGATATTGTGAGCGTTGACCCTGAGCGCTGATAAACTATATTAAACGCTGATAAAAAGTCTCGAGCGCTGATAAACTAGCTTGAACGCTGATAAAAAAGTCCCGAACGCTGATAAACTCATCCGCTCGGGTAACTACTCATATTATATAAGGCATCAAATGTTCGTAATATAACATCTCTTCAATCCCTTTATTTCAACTTCCTTCCCTAATCATAAATCAAATACATAAGCTCTGACATTAACACCATCATCAGCAGGTTGAAAGTCGTGTTCAGGAACACGTCTAAAGCCAAATTGTTCATACAACTGAATGGCTGATGTCATAAATTCACCTGTGTGTAACCCGAGTTTAGTGTGGCTTTGTTGTTTCGTTCGTTTAATGCACTCGTCTACTAAAGTTTTTCCAACCCCTTTCCCCCGACCATCAGGGGTTACAGCAAGCATGCGTAATTCCGGATAGTCTAACGCGTCGATCCATTCATAGGCATCTGTCTTAGCTGGGAATAGGACGACACTTCCGACAATATCGTCGTTGAATTCAGCTACAATCAGTTCGACGCCTTCTTTTGTATCACTTTCTTGTGATAGTGTTCCTTTTAATGCTTGCCAGTGGCTTTCAGATAAAACGTTAGTATATTCTTGATAGGCTTCAATACGTTGCTTTCGTATTAGTGGTATTTCTTCAAGTGTTGCATTTCGAATGGTTAAAGTATTCATATCATGACTCCTTATCAAATAGAAATTTCTTTTCAGATTGGCTTAAGCTTTCACGTCCGTGTGCTTGATCCCAACCGGTTAAATCTGGCCCTTTTGGTAAAATGGACGGTTTTGACTGCACAGGGTTAATTGTAATTGATAAGTGGTAATGTTTTTTGATGGCTTCAAAGTCAGTTGTATCGCTGAAACCTGTACTTTGATATAAATCACGAACATACCCCCATAAATTTGGGTATTCGCGAATTAAATGTTTGTTTGTGTTGAATGCGGTGTAATAAGCTGCATCAAATCGAACGAGCGTCGTGTATAAACGTATGTCTGAATCAGTTATATAATCACCAAATAAAAAGCGTTTTTGTTCAAGTCGTTGCTCTAGCTGTTCAATTCGAGCAAATAAAGTGTCAAAAGCTGATTCATAAGTGTGTTTTGAATGAGCAAACCCACACTTATAAACACCATTGTTAACATCGTGAAAAAGAATATCATTTAGTTCATCAATGTCTTTTCGCAAATGGTCTGGATAAAGATTAGGTGCACCTTCTTTATGGTAAGGCGCCCATACAGTCTCAAAGCTATTAGTTAGTGTGAAATAATCGTTATTGACAACCTTCTTAGTTGTCACATCAACCATCGCTGGAACAGTCGGTCTTCCAGTATAACTTGCCTCAGCATTTAAGTACAATTCACTTATGTAACGTACTTTTAAGACGGGGTCTAAATGCTGTTCATCTAAAGAAAACTCCCAATCCACTCGATCAATTTGAGGGCGTATTGGACTTGCAGTACCTAAGCTGATGGCTTGATCAAGTCCGAGTATCTTCCGGACGATGACAGCGCGATGAGCCCATGGGCATGCAGGTGAGGATAATAGACGATAGCGACCAGGTTCGATAGGTAGACAGCCTTCTTGATTTCCAAATGGAGTCGTAAAGCGGTTCGTCTGTCTTTTGAATGAACCATCAGAAGATATTTCTTTAGGGTTATTTAATGGCATTTCTTTCATAATAACATCCTTTCAACCACACCGGGTATGTAAAATAAGAGGTACTTCAATAATATTAATCAAAGTTACAACTTTATGACTTTTCAAACTGTTCTAAGTTAATATCTTTGAAATAATCTTTCCCATATTAGTACAGTATAGTTAGTAGGTGGATGAAGGGGAGTGTCTTTTGAAAGTTATTTTAATACATGGTTTCTTTCGTACAGACCGAGACATGAAACCTATGGCTGAGTATTTAGAGAAGCAAGGGTATGACTGTTACACACCTGATTTGCCGTTAACATTTAATGAATTTGATGTTATTGTCACACTTGTGGAAGACTTATTAGAAGCAGTGGTAGCTTCTGGGATCGGAGCTGATGAAAAGGTTCATTTAGTTGGGCACAGTACAGGTGGATTAGTTATTCGCAAATTGTTAACCGATACTAATTATTTAGATTATATCGGTAACTGTGTTTTAATTGGAACTCCAAACCGCGGGAGTCAACTGGCTGATTTAGCCAGTAAAGTTAGAGGTTATATTGATATATTTAAAACTGTACGATCATTAAGTACTGAGTATTTAGAAAATGTTGATTTTCAAAATGATACAGGAATTGATATTGGAGCGATTGCTGGGGATCAAAGTAATTTTGCTTTTGATCCATTTATTCCAGGGGATAATGATGGTTATGTGGAAGTTGATTCTGTTTATTATCCGGGTTTAAAGGATTTTATCGTTCTTCCTTATGGGCACCGCGAGATCCATCATGAAGAAGAAACATATGAACATGTTGATTACTTCTTAAGATATGAACAATTTAAAAAATAGGCCATCAACTAAGAGCAGTTGATGGCTTTTATATATCTAACAAACTATGAATCTAAGAAGTTGTTATGTTCATGTTGCGCTAGTTTGAGTGCGAAGATTAAAAGATTTTAAAGAAGTGAAAGATTGAATTTGATGATTTTACAACTTTCTTGCTTGGTTGCGTGTATTGTTTCCTTTTATCTTTAACAATCGCTTCACGAAGCATATGATGATCAAACATATTTATCGCCTCCTTATAGCGAATCATTGACTTTCCATATATAGTATACCCATGTTTTGGTTACGTGTAAACATTTTGGCATTAAAATTCTATAAAAAGTTTCATTATGATTAAAGTGTCTAACTACATTAAACTTTCTGACAATAAACAAAGTGTAATGCTTGACATCTTGTTAAAATATTCAGAAAAGATTCAATAATTCAATAATAGGACAACTTGTCGAATGGGAAGCCCGGAAAGTGAAAATAGCCCATAGTTTTGTCGAAATAGTTCCGTTTAATTTCTAAAATGGAGTCCAATCGCTCAAACAGCTTATAATCGACATATTTCAGCAAAATAAGTCATGGCGATAAACTGGATTTTTCTTTTGAATCATGGTAAAATTTAATTTGATAAACGAACATACGTTTGTGTTTATGGATGTTAAAATAGGAAGTAATGAATAGTTAAAAGGGTGATTGGAATTGAAAATCTTTCATACAGCGGATTGGCACTTAGGGAAACTTGTTCAAGGAATTTACATGACGGAAGATCAACGTTACATTTTAGAACAATTTGTTAAAGAAATTAAAAAGGAAAAGCCCGATGTGGTAATTATTGCGGGAGACTTATATGATCGGGGAGTTCCGCCGACAGATGCGGTTCATTTGTTAAATGATTGCTTAGCTGAAATTGTTTTGGATTTAAAAATACCAGTTGTGGCAGTGGCGGGTAATCATGATAGTCCTGGGCGGTTAAATTTCGGTAGTCAAATTATGAAAGATAATGGCCTACATATCGCAGGTGAACTTTCAACAGACTTAAGCCCTGTTAGATTACAAGATGAATATGGTGAAGTTCATTTCCACCTAGTTCCTTATTGTGATCCAAGTATTGTTAGAAACAAGTTTGGTGATGAAGAGGTTAAATCACATCATGACGCGACTGAGAAAGTTATTAACCATCTAAAACACCAAATGAAAGATCAAGCACGCCACGTATTTGTTGGACATTTATTTGTTACGCCGCGTGGTGAGGAAAAAGAAAACACAAGTGATTCAGAACGCCCGTTATCGATTGGTGGTGCTGAGCATGTCGATGCAAATTTATTCAAGCCGTTTCATTATACAGCGTTAGGCCACCTACACCAAGCACATCATGTTGGTGATGAAACGATTAGGTACTCAGGCTCTCCTTTAAAATACTCAATATCAGAAGAAAACCATAATAAAGGCTATTTTATTGTTGAAATGGACGAGCACGGGGAAGTTGAAGTGGAGAAAAGGATGTTAAAACCTCGCAAAGACCTGCGAACGGTTGAGGGGTATTTACAAGATTTATTAAAAGAAGAAGTTAATGAAGATTATGTGTTTGTTAAATTGCTAGATGAACACCCGATTTTATTCCCGATGGAGCAAGTTCGCTCCGTTTATCCAAATGCTATGCATGTTGAACGGCGTGTTTATGCACATACTTTAAAAGAGCAATCTGAACGGAAAATAGCAAGGCATAAAATGTCAGACCAAGAATTGTTTAAAGCATTTTATGAAGATGTTAAAGGTGAATCACCGTCTGATGAAGTTGAAGCAATTATGGAAGAAGTGTTTGAAGGGTTATTAAACGAAGAGCGTAAGTAAGCTAAGAGAGAGGAGTAAATGTTGTGAAGCCGTTAAAATTAACGTTAACTGCATTTGGACCCTATAAGGACAGAGAAGTTATAGATTTTGAAAAACTTGAAAATAATCGTTTATTTGTCGTTTCAGGAAAGACAGGGGCCGGAAAAACGACAATATTTGATGGCATTAGCTTTGCTCTATACGGAGCAGCTAGTGGTGAAGACCGTGAAAATGATCAAATGCTACGCAGTGACTTTGCAGATGATGATGTGCATACGAGTGTAGAGCTTACTTTTGAATTACACAATGAAACGTATCGAATTCTTCGTCAACTTGGACATGTGAAGCAAGGGAATAAAACCGCAACAGGTGATCGCTATGAATTTGTCAAAATTACTAGTCGCGAGGAAGAGCCCTGTGTGGATCGTCAAATTGTATCAGAAATAAATAATCGTGTAGAAGAATTAGTGGGGTTAACGAAGGAACAATTTAGGCAAATTGTGATGCTACCACAAGGTGAGTTCCGTAAACTTCTAACCTCAAAAACTGAGAATAAAGAAGAGATTTTAAGACGAATTTTTAAAACTCAAGCCTATCAAAAGTTAAATGAACGCTTAAGAGATAAAAAAGATCAAGCACAAAAAGACAGTGAAGAAGAGTTGAAAATGCGCGATCATTATATATCAGAAGTCAGTGCTAATTTGCCAGAACGTGATGATTCAACATTATTTCAAGTCATTAATCAAGATCATTACAATGTGAACCAAGTAGTCGCAGGATTAAATGATGAACAAGTGTATTATCAAAAACACGTACAACACCTTGAACAAGAAAAGATAAAGTTAAGCGAACAACAAGAGGTAATGACAACGCAATACCATCATGCAAAGTCGATCCATGAAAAAGACGATGAGCGAAAGAAAAAGCAATATCAAATAACAGAATTAGAAGGTCAATCTGAAGAATTTAATTATAAAAAAGAAAGCTTAGCACAAGCTGAGCGCGCTAGTCACATTGAACCATACGAAAAGCAAGTAAAAGAAGTAAGAACAGATGTAGAACAAAAGCAAACGCACGCTAATCAATTACAAGCTGATCAAAAAAAAGCAAAGCAATTTTTAAACCAAGCTGAAATAACTTATCAAGAGGAAAAAGACAAAGAATCAACACGCGAAAAAGTTCGAGATAGATTAAAACAACTTGAAGAACTTCACCCTAAAGTCCAGTCTTTAAAAAAACAAGAAGATCAAGTGCTTAAACTGAAAGATCATATGAAACAAGCTGAAGGAACGCTTAAGAAAACAAAACAAGACCTACAGCAATTAACCGAGGAAAGGGAAGAAAAACAAAAAAAACTTCACGAGTTAGAAACTGCATTACAATCTTTCCAAACGAAAAATGACCAGCTAAGCAGTGAACGAGAGAAATATCGTTTGTTTAAGAAATACTTAGATTACTTAAAGAACCAAACTCAATTGCTTGAGAACTTAGACAATTATAAAAAAGATTATCAAACGAAAAAGCATGAGTATGATCGCTTGGAGAAAGAGTGGATTGAAAGTCAAGCAAGCATACTGGCTACTCATTTACATGAGGGTGATGCATGTCCGGTTTGTGGAAGTGTAGATCATCCAGATAAGCAAGCGGCTACAAATAAGGCACCGAGTAAAGAAGAGATGAATGCAGCAAGAACTAAAATGGATGAGGTTCAAAGGCATCATAGTAGGGTTGAAGGTCAATTACAGACGATTCAACAAGAAACAAAGCAGTTAGAGGGACAAATTGGAGATTTAGGTGAATCAATTGAAAATCCTGAGGAATCTTTTAACAAAGTTTATGATGCTGGTGTCGAGTTAAAAAAAGAGGTAGACAGGCTTAATGAAAAGCAGTCTCAGCTTGATCAATTGAAATCTAGTATAAGGTCACTCGAAGAACAAATAAAACAGGTACAAATACAAAAAGATAATGTTGAGCGTGATTATCACAAGCAATACGCTGATTTTCAAACCGAAGAACGTGTCTATCAAGACCAACTTCAGTCGATCCCAGAGGAGGTCCGTTCTTTAACGTATTTAGAAGAGGAAATTAGGCGGACTAAAAGTGAGCTACAGCAGTTAGAGAAAAGCTTTGAAGACGCTCAAAAAAGCTTAGAGCAAGCACGAGAATACTATACAGCAGTTGAAACGAATTGTAAAAATGCAATGGCTTTCTTGGACGAACTTAAAGCAAAGAAAAAACGCTACGAACAATCCTTTTACGAAGAACTAAAGAACAATTCATTTACTGATGAGTTCTCTTATCAACAATCGAAAAAGGCTGAAAGTGAGCGTCAAGCTCTAAAGCAGGAAATAGAGCAGTATGAACAGTCTTTCCAAGTGTTAACTGAGCGGGTTAAAGAATTGGACCAAGAGTTAGAAGGTCAAGAAAAAGCGGACTTAGAAGAGTTGAAAAAGCAATTAGACGCTATTAAGACAAAGTATGAGGATGTACTAAATCAATATAATTTAAATGGACGGCGTTTAGAGGATATTGTTAATTTACGAAATCAAATTGAACAATCTCATGCTCAAGCGGCTGAAAAAGAGAAGAAACTTAATCAAATTGCTGAATTGTATGACCTTTTACGAGGACAAAATGAACAGAAACTATCTTTCGAGCGTTATTTACAAATTGAATACTTGGAACAAATCATTGAAGCGGCTAATGAAAGGTTACGTCTACTTTCAAATGGACAATTTTATCTTGTAAGAAGTAACCGTCAAGAAGCACGTGGTCGTCAAAGTGGTTTAGGATTGGATGTTTTTGATGCTTATACCGGGCAGTCGCGTGATGTGAAGACATTATCTGGTGGGGAAAAGTTTAATGCTTCTCTTTGCTTAGCGTTAGGTATGTCTGATGTTATACAAAGCTTTCAAGGTGGAGTTTCTATTGAGACGATGTTTATTGATGAAGGGTTTGGCTCATTAGATGATGAGTCATTAAATAAAGCTATTGATACCTTAGTTGATTTGCAGAAATCTGGCCGTATGATTGGTGTTATTTCACATGTTCAAGAGCTTAAAACTGCAATTCCAGCTATTTTAGAAGTAAATAAGACTAAAGATGGACATAGTGAAACAGAATTTATCATTGCCTAGGACTACCTGATCGAATTAGAATAAATGTTCGTTTAGGTTGTTTAATTGCAACTGATTATTGTTTATAATAAAGTCAAGCAGTTATTCGTTTGAGCAAGGTAGTAGGTTATGCCTCCATGTCGTCTTTCATAGGCGAGAGAGGAGGTGATGCCTATGAGTGATCGAATATGGACGTTATTGTTAATAGTGATCGCTATAACAATCGTCACAGTCGAAGCTCATTTCATTGTCATACCATTTATGTTTTTTATAAATGCAGGCAAAAAGAAACTACCTTGCTTACGCCAGAAGCAAGGTAGTCAGGAATCTACAACTAGATAGAACAGCCTACGCCTTGTTTTGGCGAATGCTGCTTAAGAGATGGGATGTTAGTAGCATCCTGTCTCTTTTATTTTATAGTCTTTATAGGCATTATATTCGTGTTTCTTATTCTTTAATATACGCTTTTGAGCATTTTGTGTCAACTAAATTACTATTGGGTTAATTTTTTATGCTTCAAATGCTAATCTTTAAAGAAATAATCTAACGTTTAATTGTAGCTGAGTTCGGTCTTTGTTTTTGGCTTTGTCTAATATATTTTGATTGTAACTCTTTTAATATAACGTCCTTTACCATGGGTTCTAAGTGCATAAAATCGCCTCCGTTTTGTGATCTAAACAATATTTTACGGTGTTTAGCATTTCTCTAAAACGGTACGGAGGTCGAAATAATATCATGCTTCAGGCTGAACATAATCTAAACCTAACCCCAAAGGTTAACGGTAGTCGGTCATGATTGAGCGGAGTTTTCGTTTTGCTGCTTGTCCCCAACCTTTAACAGCGTCGATTGATGCTTCTTCCTGCTGTGCTATTTCTTTGATTGAATGACCTTCAATGATCCTCTTTTGAATAAATATCCACTGTTTATCAGATAAGTGCTTACGAACAGTCGACCAAAACTGAGGGTCATAATGTTCAATATTATTATTTAATACAGGCTGTTCTTGAATGAATTCATCGAGCGCTTCTTTGTCTTGAATTCTTTTTTGTTTTCGGATTAAATCAATTAAGCGACTTCGGATGTGAATCGTTGCAAGCTTTGGAAATGTTGGATCATGCCCATACTTTTGGTGAGCTTCCCATAGAGCAATAATGCCTTCTTGGAAGAATTCTTGGTGTGGATCACGGAGGTTTAATTTATGAATTTGATAATGGATCATGCGCTTATATTTTATGTAAATGTCTTCAAAAGATTGATCACTTTCTGGATTATTCATTTCCCTTAACTCCTCTTTAACAAACTCGACCATTAGAATAATGACTCTTTCTATAAATCTATATAAGATTAACTTGATCTGTCACCTTTGTTATTTGAAATAAATAGACATTGGAAAAAGCGATTATCTCGTTAAAAAATGCAATAATAAACAAAAACTCCATAGATTTTTGCATTTTGTTGAATATTGTTATTTTTTTGTTAAACACCCTTTAATGTTATAATCGTTAGAACTATCTGAAAAGTGGCAATAAAATTAAAAAAACTTGAACTTGTTAATATTTGGTTGGCAAAAGCTTGCATGGGACTCATTTTAATTCATTGAAAAAGCTAAATTTTACAACATAAAGAAGAGGTTAGGGCTAAAATAGTTGTTATAAAGAAAATCCGAACGATTCATCATAAATGAATTTGTTCGGATTTTCGTTCTTTGATATTATTTCATTTAAAAAGCTTGAGCGCTGATAAAACTGCTTGAACGCTGATAAAATTGTCTGAGCGCTGATAAATTGCTTTGAACGCTGATAAAATGATCCGCTCGAAAAACCGCTCATGTTATACAAAGCATCAAATGTTGGTATTTTAACAACAATTTATTCCTTTTGTCTTAAGCTCTTAAGCTCTAAGCAAATGGGTATTCATAATTAAGCTCTTGATAGAACTGTACATAATCTAAGTAAATCATTAGAAGTAAGTACCAGTTACCAGTTTCAGGATCTTCAACGACAATATGGTCCTTACCAGCTTCTCGAACGATTCCTTCAAATACCATCGCATTCCATTCTTCGTTATTCTCGAATGTCATATAAAATGTAGCTTCTTTACCTGTGTTT
The DNA here is from genome assembly GCF_039521975.1 of Alkalibacillus silvisoli. Classification (NCBI taxonomy): domain Bacteria; kingdom Bacillati; phylum Bacillota; class Bacilli; order Caryophanales; family Bacillaceae; genus Alkalibacillus; species Alkalibacillus silvisoli. The sequence goes on from NZ_BAAACZ010000003.1 coordinate 103,484, forward strand.
AATCGCAAAATGTTTTCAATAAAAGATCGTTCACGCGGAATACCATTTACACCAGGACCCGGTTGCGGCTGCATCGGTTGTTGTGGTTGTTGCTGCTGCGGTTGCATTGGTCCATTGGGGCCATTATTGTTCTGCATCCATGGAGGCATACCTTGTTGCTGCATCCCAGGCCCCATGCCCCCTGGTTGCTGCATTCCATACCCTGGTGGCATATTACCAGGTTGCTGCATGCCACCTTGTTGTTGCATGCCGCCTGGTTGCTGCATCCCAGGCCCCATGCCTCCAGGTTGCTGCATACCACCATAAGGAGGCATTCCTCCACCTTGGCCTGCTCCCATTGGTTTATTGCCACCTGGCTTGTAGTCTGATCCCCCTTTCCCGAATCCTACTCCAGGCATTTTGGGTGGCATTTTGTCACCGTGTTTAGCTTGTGGTCCCTTAGCTCCTGGGTGTTTTTTGTCAGGATACCAACCTTGCTTACTGTCCTTTGGCTGGTACGGTTTTTTTGCAGGCTGCTTGTGAGCATCCCCTTTTGGCAATTTGGATCTGTTCGCTTCATTTTGGCGTCTGTCTTGATTGTTATTAGACTGATCCAAAAAATCAACCTCCCTCAATTATTTAAAAAAATTATTAAACTTTTAATGAATTGCTGGGCATTCGCCCGGATATGGTTCGTAAAAACAATGGGCGCCAAATTCTCCAGCAAATGGCTGACCAAACCACTCAGGCGGACATCCACCTGGGGGCCTGAAAAACCAAAGTGAAAAACGCCCTGGGTGAATTCGGTCACCTTGAACTGCTCTTCTAGCAAGGCGAATTTCATTTTCGCGTGCGCGTTGATAAAAATAAGACTCTTGAATAGCTTCGAACCCACCTGGGGATTGGTAAATCATATCAGGTAAGGAACGTATATCTTCAAAATCTAAACAATCGCCTACAACTCTATTAACTCCTACGTTTCCAACAAGAAGCATACCTTGGTCCCCGTCCTCTTCAGCCTCGGCACGCATGAGGCGGGCGAGCTCTTTAAGTTGCGCTTCTGTATATGCTATAAGTGCCAATTAACCACCACCTCTTTTATTCAAAATCCATTACTATTTCATGTATATGTAGAACTTAGGGAATGATGAATACCTAATTGAAGAAAATTGTCTGGACAAGTATTAAATTGAAGGAGAATGTGGATGATTGTCCATTCTAAAAAAACCTTAAGCCAATGTCTGGCTTAAGGTTAGGAGGTTATACGTGCATAATTCTTTCGAGTTCTTCTCGTTCTTTGCGGTGACCGATATAAAATGAGCCAAAGTCCGCAAATCGTGCGCTTACTTCATCAAAGCGCATTTCATAAATAAGTTTTTTGAATTGTAATGTGTCGTGAGCAAATAATGTGACGCCCCACTCCCAATCATCTAAGCCTTGGCTTCCAGTGATGATTTGGCGGACTTTACCAGCGTATTTACGGCCAGTCATGCCGTGCTGATACATTTGCTTCACGCGTTCTTCTTTAGACATCATATACCAGTTATCATCACCTTGACGACGCTTGTCCATTGGGTAGAAGCATACGTGGTTCCACTTAGGTAAAATCGGCTTTAGACGTGCTTGAATTTCTGGGTCTGTTTCAGGGTCTTTGCCTTGGGCCATATAAGTAGATAATTCAACAACTGATACGTAAGAATAAGGTTGCGTGAAATACTCAGCCATTTTCGTCTTATTTAAAGCTGTTTCTAATTCTGTCAGTTCTTCCATCGTTGGACGAACGTTTAGGAATAGTAAATCAGCTTTATGACCAATGACGGTATAAAATCCGAAGCTACCTTGTTTCTCACCTTCGACATCTTGCCATGAGGCCATTAAATGATTGAGTTCACTAATTGCCTGTTCACGTTCTTCAGTGCTTGCTTTCTTAAAAGCTGTCCAATCAACTTGTCTAAAATCATGTAACATATACCAACCATCTAAAGTTTCAACTGCTTCTGCCATTTATGTCACTCTCCTTAAGTCGTCTTAAACAATTTCAATATAAATATAACACAACCTTAATTAGAGTTTAAAAGATATGGTTATGAACGTTTTGTTAACTTGAGAGGTCTTTATTTCGTTTCTGCATTAATTGCAGTCGTGATTGAAACCATTCTTTCTCCTGTGCAGTTAATGACTGGTCAAGAACATTGACACCACACTCTTTTAGACGGTTTAAAAGCTTGTCTTGGACTTGTTGTACTCTTAACGATTTACCGAATAATTGCTCGAGTGAAGCCATGACATTTGGGTTGATATTAGGGTATTTGAATTTCGTTTGTTCATCTTTTAAAGAAACTTCATAAAAGCGCTGTAATAATTCAGCTCGTTTACCACCATCACCCTCGACACAAAGATAAATCTGCACGGCAGAACCACTTTTGACTTTTCGCTGTGAAATACCAGCAAACTTCTGCCCATTAATACTAAGGTCATAAGCACCAGGGCAATAGGATTGTTCAATTTCATAGGCTTCTATTTTCATACCTTCATCTTCAAAAAGCCATTTTATGAAGTCGACCATTGCTTCGTAACCATCATGAATATCGTATTGTTTAGTGTCTGGGAAGATAAGAGATATATTTAAAATACCCTCATCTAGAGTAACAGCTAAACCGCCTGAGTTACGAATAACAGTGTTGTATCCATTATTCTTTAAAAAATCAATCCCCTCCCCAATATAAGGAAGGCGGCTATCAGGTATGCCTAACACAACAGTTGGCTCGTGTACCCAAAACCGTATCGCTGTCATATTGGATTCACTCACAGATAGACAAAGCGCATCATCTGTTGCGAATGATTGTGTAATATTGGATGACTTAGGGTTACTATGGTCAACTAACCTAAGTTCATTAAATTGTAATAATTCATGTCTCATCTTTTGATCGTTCCTTATAGTAAGCTGTAACCATTATAGCAGATTGTTCTAACATTAGAAAAAGCACTAAGTATACAACTATTTTCTAATAAGTTTTAATTTTATAAAAATAAAGTGTTAGAATAGATTTAATTAGAATTAGATTGAGAGGTTTAGTCTATATGAAAAAGCTTCTTTTAACAGGTTTTGAACCATTTTTAGATTTTAAACTTAATCCGACAATGGAAGTGGTGGGAGCCTTAGAGGGTAGTGAGGTTAATGGATATGAAATTATTGGTAAAATATTAACGGTTGATTTTTCAACGAGTGGACAACAGTTAATTGAAATGATTGATGAAGTTAAACCAGATGCGATTATATCTTTAGGGTTAGCTGGTGGAAGGCACAAAATAACACCTGAGCGAATTGCGATTAATTGTAATGATGGAGGTGCACCTGATAACCAAGGGGAAAAGCCTGAAGGGGAGCTGATTATTGATGGTGGCGATGATGGCTTCTTTAGTACACTTCCGATTCTTACGATGGTTAAAAGGATGAAAGATGCTGGTTACCCGGCTGAAATATCAAACTCAGCAGGGACGTATTTATGTAATAATGTGATGTATCATAGTTTGTATTATATAAAAGAAAAAGGTTGGACAGTCCCATCAGGTTTTATTCACATTCCTGCGTCCCATGAATTAGCGATCCAGCATGGTAAGGTCCCTAGCTGGTCACAACAAGATTTGACTGATGCTATTAAAGTTTGTTTGTCTTGTTTAAAGGATGATTAAGATGGAATTTACGATTAGCCCTTTAGGAAACCAAGCGCTCATCGTTACATTTGGAGAAGACATTTCGACTGAGTTGCATGAACAGGTTGTTACAAATTATAACGCATTAAAAGAAGCGGATTTAGTAGGGGTGCAAGGTCTGGTTCCGACATATCGTTCGATTGCGGTTTATTATAATTGGAAAATAGTGAACTATGAAGATATGAAGCAAGCTGTCGAATCAGTGGTGTGGCAAGCGAATAAAGATAGGGCGTTTAAAAAGGGCAAGACGATTTATTTACCCGTTTGTTATGAAGAAGAAGTTGCACCTGATTTAAAACCACTAGCCCAATACCATAATATGACAGAAACTGATGTCATTAAGCTTCATAGTGAACCGACTTATTTAGTCTATATGATTGGCTTCCTACCTGGATTTCCTTATGTTGGCGGTTTAAATGAACGACTAGAAACACCGCGTTTAGAAACGCCACGACAACAGGTTACAAGTGGTAGTGTGGGTATTGCAGGAAAGCAAACAGGTGTTTATCCCATAACATCACCTGGTGGGTGGAATATTATCGGAAAAACACCAATCAAGCTATTCGACCCAAAACAAAAAGACCCTGCTTTATTTGAAATTGGAGACCAGCTAAGGTTTGAACCTGTTTCGAGTCGTGAATTTATCCAAATTGAACAACATGCGCGAATTAAAGACTTTATCGTCCTTAGGAGGAGTAGTAGTGCGAATTGATCTTAATGCTGACTTAGCTGAAGGCTTTGGTCATTATGATATGGGAGAAGATGAATCATTAATGACAGTGATTTCATCTGCAAACGTTGCTTGTGGTTTTCATGCAGGGGATTATCGAACGATTCCTAAAGCTATTAAACAGGCTAAAAGAGCTAAAGTAGCAATTGGTGCTCACCCTGGTTATTTTGATTTGTTTGGATTTGGTCGAAGGGAAATGAATTTAGCGCCTGAAGAAATCTATGATCTACTCATCTATCAACTTGGTGCAATCAAAGCTTTCTGTGATGTTGAAGATGTACCATTAAGCCATGTTAAACCTCACGGGGCATTGTATAACCAAGCAGCAAAGGAAGAACAGGTCGCTAAAGCCATTGTACAAGCAGTAAAAGATGTTGATCATAATCTAGTTTTATTTGGATTAGCCAATAGTCTACTTGTAGAAGTAGGGCATCAATTAGACTTGAATGTTGCTTCAGAAGTTTTTGCTGATCGAACTTATACGAAAGAAGGTTTCTTAACACCTCGAAAAGACGCTAAAGCTGTTATAACGGATTATGAGGAAATTGAACGGCAAGTATTTAACTTCGTTTTCCATGGATATGTTGAGACGATAACAGGGGAGCGGGTATTTATTGAAGCTGATACGCTATGCTTTCACGGTGATGGAAAATCAGTGTTTCGCCATGCCAATCGTATTCGAACAAAGTTAGAACAAGAAGGAGTACAAGTTAAAGCAATAACTAGTTGATTAATCAAACGTTTGATTAAATAAGGTGATGATATATGTCAACTTTATTAAAAGTTAAAGAACCTGGACTACTTTTAACAATTCAAGATTTAGGTCGATCTGGTTATCAGCATTTAGGTGTGCCAATTTCAGGTGTTATGGACCGTTATGCGCTTGTAACAGGTAATCTTCTTTTAGGTAATAATAGGAATGCTGCAGCACTTGAAATTACGCTAGGTGGAACAGAGTTGACGTTTTTAAAAGAAACAGTGGTTTGTCTAACGGGTGCTGATTTAGCTCCGCATGTTGACAGGAAGGGTGTACCAATGTGGGAAACCTTTAAGGTAAAAGAAGGTCAAACGTTAGTATTGGAACGCCCTGTTCAAGGGGTGCGGTCTTACTTGTGTGTTTCAGGTGGGGTCCAGTCAGAACAGTGGCTTGGAAGTCAGTCAGTTTTTGAACGAGGGAGTATGGGAAAACGCTTAAGTCAAGGGGACTTTGTGAACCAAAACGAATCCGGTGATCAGCCATCATTCGGAAGCACATTGCGCCGTGATTTGCGCCCCGTTTACACAAAAGATGTCAAGCTAAGGGTTATTCCAAGTTATCAGGAAAGTTGTTTTGAAGAGGAATCAGTTGCTTATTTCTATGAATCAACGTATACGTTTAAAAAAGGCGATCGTATGGGATGTATGTTAGAAGGTGAAGAACCACTAAAACATCGAGGTACGGCTGATATTGTATCAGATGCAGTTACATTTGGAACAATTCAAGTCCCATCTAACGGTCAGCCGATGGTATTGTTAGCTGATTCTCAGACGACAGGGGGTTATACGACTGTCGGGACTGTCGTATCTGTAGATCACTGGAAGTTGGCTCAGTTAATCCCGGGATCAAAGGTCAATTTTACTCGACTGCCCTTGGAAGAGGCAGAAGATTTATTGAGTGAGTGGAAAGAGGTTTAATTATGATTCTCTAATCTAAATAATAAAACTAGATTTATCTACTAAGCCTGTTTTATCAATAAGTAGGCGAGAAAACCCCCATCTTCAAGTGATGTGAAGGGCGAAGCTCAATGAGTAAGTGGGGGATGAATTGCCTTCGGACAAGGGATAGCCTAAAGCTATCTTGATTGTCCGACTGTTCGAGTGCTACTTGCAATAGATGAAAATTAGCCTGTGTACGAGTACCAAAACCCTTTTGTTCTTTGAATGCATCTACTCTATTTAAAAGAGTTTTGGGAAATTTTAATACAACTGTTTGCTTCTCCATGATAGTCCTCCTATTTAACGAACTATGGTATAATATGTATATCGTAACATGTAAGGAGGTGAAAGTTATGATGGTAAACAAGGCATACAAATTCCGCATCTATCCAACGAAAGAACAGGAAATCTTAATTGCCAAAACGATTGGGTGTTCTCGTTTTGTATACAATCACTTTCTTTCAAAGTGGAATGATACCTACACAACAACAGGCAAAGGATTAACATATAGTGCTTGTTCATCCCAACTTCCGAAACTGAAAAAAGAACATGAATGGTTAAAAGAAGTGGATAGTATTGCTGTGCAAACAAGTGTTAAAAATCTATCCGACAGCTTTGACCGTTTTTTCAAAAAACAGAATCAACCCCCACGTTATAAGTCAAAAAAGAACCCTATTCAGTCCTTTACAACAAAGCACACAAACGGAAATATTGCTATTGTTGATCAGAAGATTAAACTTCCAAAACTAGGTCTTGTCAAGTTTGCCAAAAGTCGTGAAGTTAAAGGACGTATTCTGTCTGCTACCATCAGAAGGAACGTAACAGGGAAATATTTCATTTCCATTCTTGTAGAAACCGAAGTCGATAAACTTCCTAAAACTGAAACATCAGTAGGGATTGATGTTGGTTTAAAGGATTTCGCTATCCTGTCAGATGGCACAATTCATAAAAACCCTCGCTTTCTCCGTTCGTTAGAAAAGAAATTAGAAATGGAACAACGTAAGTTTTCACGAAGATACGAACAGGCGAAAAAAGACAAAAAACCGTTAAATGAAGCAAAAAACTATCAAAAGCAGAAAGTAAAAGTTTCACGTATTCATGAACAGATCAAACATGCACGTACAGACTACTTGCATAAAATCAGTACCAACATTGTCAAAAACCACGACATCATCGGTATTGAAGATTTGCAGGTGTCAAATATGTTAAAAAATCATAAACTTGCAAGAGCCATCAGTGAAGTCAGTTGGGCAGAGTTTAGAGCTATGCTCGAATATAAAGCGGAATGGTACGGTAAGAAGGTTGTTGCAGTTGGAAAAACATTTCCTTCAAGTCAGATTTGTTCTTGCTGTGGCTACCGACATAAAGACGTTAAGAATCTCGCCCTGCGTGAGTGGGAGTGCCCAACGTGTCATACTCACCACGATAGAGATATTAACGCAAGTAAAAATATTGAAGCTGAAGCGTTAAGGCTTCTAACCGAAGGGACTTCGGGGTTAGCCTAATCCATAACTGACCGTTAGGTTGGTGTTCTTAGGAATCTCCATCTTCAAATTTCGTAAGAAATTAAGGTGGAGTAGTTCAATCATGTAAGAAAAAAGCTATAATTATTCTAAGTAGTATAGACTTTGAAAGAAAGGTCGGGGAAAATGGCATATCGTGATGAAAAATTACATGAAGAGAAGGTGTTTAAAGATCCTGTTCACCGTTACATACATGTTCGCGACCGGGTGATTTGGGATTTGGTCGGGACACCTGAATTTCAACGTTTAAGGCGGATTAAACAACTTGGAACCACTTATTTAACGTTCCACGGGGCTGAACATAGCCGCTTTAACCATTCATTAGGTGTTTATGAAATTGTTCGTCGAATTATTGAAAATTTCCGCGATCAACCGTTTTGGGACGATGATGAGCGCTTATTATGTTTATGTGCTGCTTTGTTACATGATTTAGGGCACGGGCCGTTTTCGCATTCGTTTGAGAAAGTATTTGACTTAGATCATGAAGACTTCACAAGAGCGGTTATTTTAGGTGATACGAAAGTTAATGAAATTCTCACTCGTGTTGATGTAAATTTCCCGCAAGATGTTGCCGATGTTATTCATAAGACATATTCAAATAAATTAGTAGTAAGTTTAATTTCAAGTCAGATTGATGCTGACAGAATGGATTATTTACAACGGGATGCCTACTTTACAGGTGTCAGCTATGGCCATTTTGATATGGAACGTATTTTACGAGTGATGCGTCCAATAGAAGATCAAATGGTGATTAAAGAAAGTGGTATGCACGCGGTTGAAGATTATATTATGAGTCGTTATCAAATGTATTGGCAAGTTTATTTTCACCCTGTTACGAGAAGTGCAGAGGTGATCTTGTCAAAAATTTTACACCGTGCGAAACAGTTATATTTATCAAGTGATTATGAGTTTAAACTAAAGCCACGGCATTTTGAGAGCTTCTTTTTAAAAAATGTGAGTTTAGAGGACTATTTAAAGTTAGATGAGAATGTGGTATTTTATTATTTCCACATCTGGCAAGAGGAAGATGATGCTATTTTAGCTGATTTATGTCGTAGATTTGTTAATCGCGACTTATATAAATATGTAGAATTTGACCCGGGTAATCAATATCAGGAATTTATGGAATTACGAGAATGTTTTAGCAAGGCAGGTGTCGACCCTACATATTATCTAGAAGTCGATTCCTCATCAGATTTGCCGTATGATTTCTACCGACCGGGTGAAGAAGAAGAGAGACTTCCGATTCACCTTCAATTGCCAAATGGCGAATTAAAAGAGTTATCAAGACAATCTGATATTGTGGAATCTATATCAGGGAAGAAACGCACTGATCATAAATTGTATTTCGCGAAAGATTTAATTGATCAACTACCAGATCATGACATCAAGAAGCGGATAAATGAAATCTTGAAAAAGTAAGGAGTTGTGCTCATGTTAGAAGATCACGCGAGGCTTATGGTGCTTTTTGAACAGGCTAAAGAAGTAGTAGGCCGTAAACGTTTACAAAAGATGGTTTACATTTTAAAAAAGTGTGGTTTTGCTTTCTCTGAACGGTATTCATTTCATTTTTATGGGCCTTATTCTGAAGAGTTATCAACACGAATTGAAGAGCTATGTAATTTAGGTTTCTTAGATGAAGAACGTGAAAAGGAAAAAGGGTATTATCAATATCGTTATCATTTAACAGACCGCGGCGTTGGCTTTTTGGACCATTCTGGAGTTGAACCATCAGATATGAGCCATGTTATTCAAAAAATGGATGATCACAGTTCAAAATTTTTAGAGTTAGTCGCTACTATGTTATATTTTGATAATTTTTCAAAAGAAGAAATTGAAGATAAAGTAAAAACGGTTAAAAGCCAACAGAATTATACCGAGTCTGACTTTGAAGAGGCGTGGCGATTTATTACAGACTTAAAAGTCCATTAAAAGAAGGGGTGAAGACCTCTTCTTTTTGTTTTTAAGACATTTATGGAAATTTAACTTTAACTCGACCTAGTTACTAATCTAAAGACGCTTCGTTTTAATTTTAGGTGGTGGTCATAAATGGATCCGATGATTGTATTTATTATACTATATTTTTTTGGTGCGTTATTTTTATTTTATCTAGTGGTTTGTTTGACTATTGATGTTATAAAAAGTCCGAAACATATTTACTCTTGGTTTATATTGTGTGGATTAATTGGTGCATTATATTTGCTCATCACAGTTAACATTTGGTGAGTCACATTAGTCTAATGACCTCTCCTTTCTCATAAACTATTTAGTAATCAGTTAGGGAGGGGTCTATATTGGCGAAGTTATTGCGAAATACTTACACATTACTGATTATGACTGCTGTGTTGGCATTTGTATTATTTTTACAAGTGGGAGCGATGAGTACCCTTCCAGGTCAATCAATTGATTCTGTAAACCGAGCACTACCTATAATAGTTTTATTAATTGGTTTATTTTTCTATCTAGTCTATTTGTGGTATGAGTTGATCAGACCGTATGTCGTGAGAAAATGGATTGCAATTTCTGCGGTTTTCGTTTCAATTCATTGGGGTGTTGCTATTAGTGATCAATATAAATCTATTAATCAATATCGCGAGCAGTTGGCTGAGCATTTTGAGAATCAATTTGGGTATGTGGATTGGGATTATATTGATTCAATTTCAACAGTGTTTGTTTCAAGTCATATGAACCATCAACTCTATAATGTAAATACATTCCTCATGTATATGAGCCTTTCATTTTTTGTGGCGGTTGTATTAGTCTATAAATTAAACAAGTAGTGAGAATTATAATAGGCTAAGCAATATATTTGCTCATATAGCTGCAAACATTTACGATAATAGTGAGATTATACATAGGAGTGAAGTGTAATGGATCGTCAACTGAAGATTGTCGGTGTTTGCGGTAGTTTACGCAAAGACTCAGTTAATAAGAAGTTATTAGATTTGGTTAAAATATTAACCCCTGATAATGTAGAGTATGAATATGCTGATTACTCTGACGTACCGGTTTTTAGTGAAGATATTGAAAAACCTGTACCTGAAAGTGTCAAGCGATTAAAGAATCAAATTGAAAGTGCAGATATTATCCTATTTGCAACTCCTCAATATAATGGTTCCTTTTCTGGAGCGTTAAAGAATGCAATTGATTGGATGACTCGCCCTGCTGGAGATAATTCTCTTGGAGGTAAAGTAGCTGGTGTGATTGGTGGTACACCAGGTCAAAGCGGAACGATCCAAGCACAGCTTCATTTACGTGAAGTATTAAGTCATTTGGGAGTACAAGTTCCTGCTCAACCTCGTGTTATGGTTAGTGGAATTTATGATATGCTAGATGAAAATGCTCATCTACATTTACCTGATGTAGAAGCTGATCATTATAAAAAATTATTAGATGAATTATACACACAAGTTGAAGCGAAAATAGTTCGTGTGTAGATGAGTTAAAGTAGAAGCCGAGTGGTTAAACCAATCATTCGGCTTTTTTGTGTCGTGAAATCGCCTGATTATTTGAGAATCAGGCGATCTTTTAAATTTTCAGACGAAATTCATAATAATTAGACGAAATTCATAATAATTAGGCGAAATTCGTATTAATCGGGCGAACGTTTAATTAATTGGGAGTTCGCCTGATTAATGCCGTTTCACTCAAGTAGTGAAAAATGTACTGTTTTTGTTGTAGATGAAAAAGTTATTAACATGTGGAACCAATATAGGCGATTGTACATATTATGCTCTCAAAAGGAGGGGGGCATTATTATGGAGTTAACCCTATCACATGGTTTATATGCTTTAGTGACACTTATTGTTATTTTAACAATGGTGTTCCGAAGAGGTGTTGTTCTTCCTACACTACTTGGAACATTTTTAGTTGCTTGGGTGTATAGCGGAAGTTTAATAACAGGTTTTACATCCGTATTTAATGCTAATTTAACAGCGGCTATAGAGTTATTCAGTATCTTTTTAATTATCACTTTTATGGTTGCTTTATTGCATTCTTTGAAAGATTTGGGCGCAGATCAACAAATGATCAAACCGGTAGAAAAGTTTATGACAAATGGCCATGTGGCGTTTTTGATCTTAATTGTTATTACGTTTATTATATCACTCTTTTTCTGGCCAACGCCGGCTGTACCATTAATATGTGCCTTACTCGTGCCAGCAGCTGTAAGAGTTGGGTTGCCGATTATGCCTGCTGCAATGGTTGTGGCTTTGGCTGGGCAAGGTATGGCTTTGTCCTCTGATTATATTATGCAAATAGCACCAACTTTAAGTGCTTCATCTGCAGGGTTAGATGCAGGGGTTATTGCTGATAAGGCGCTTGTACTCTCATTAGTTTCTGGAGTTTTAGCAATTAGCATAGCCTATTTAATGTATAGAAAGAAAATTAGAAAACCAACTGACCCTCTAAATAAAGAAGAATTAAAAAAGTTACCAGGTCAACAAGTGAATTCAACTGATACAAAATCACTCGCAAATCATAAATGGAAAAAAGTCTTTGCAATATTGGTGCCATTAACGATGTTAGCCATCATGATTTTCATGATCTATACGAAGATAACAGGTGGGCGCTCTGGGGGATTTGAAGGAGGAGATGGTGCGGCACTTATTGGTGGGGTCGCAGTATTATTATTAGCCTTAGCATCACTCGCCTTTGGTAAAGTAAAGGCATTAGATCGAATAAGTGAGCATATTACAAATGGCTTTGTATTTGCGTTTAAGGCGATGGGTCCTGTCATTCCAATTGCGGGATTCTTCTTCTTAGGAAGTGGCGAGTTTTCTGGGGATATTATGTCTTTAGATGATGCTCAAGCACCAGCATTTTTATTTGAACTTGTTGAAACAGGACAATCAGCCATTCCTGAAAGTGCATTCTTAACGGCATTTGGGATATTGTTAATTGGGATTATTACTGGTTTAGATGGATCAGGCTTTTCTGGTTTACCTTTAACTGGTGCATTATCTCATGCATTAGCAACAGGTGGCGTTGATGCTACGACATTGGCGGCATTAGGGCAACTTGGTTCGATTTGGACGGGTGGAGGTGCTCTTGTAGCATGGTCCTCGCTAGTTGCGGTAGCTGGATTCTGTGGTGTATCTGTGATGGAGCTTGCACGTAAAAACTTTATTCCTGTCATGTGTGGTTTGATTGTTGCGACTCTAGTTGCATTATGGATTTGGTGATTTCAAATATAAAAAAGGTTGGCACATGTGCCAACCTTTTTACATAATTGTTTATTTTTGTTCTAAGCGAGCAATACGCTCATCTAAGTCTGGGTGAGATGAGAATAATCTTGCTACGCCGCCTTTATTGTTGATTTTCATTGTTTGAATTGCACTATCATTGCTATTGTCATTTACATTCGCAACAGTGTTCTTTAATGAACGAAGCGCATGTGCCATTTTATCTTTACCAGCTAAATCAGCACCGCCACGGTCAGCATGGAATTCTCGGTGTCGTGAGTATGCCATAACGACAAGGCTTCCTAAGATCGAGAATAAAATTTGGAAAACGATAATTGAAATAAAGTTTACAAGCATACGCATCTCTTCGCGCACAAAATTAGATACTACAGCTGCTACAACGCGTGATAAGAAAACAACGAATGTGTTAATAACACCTTGTAGTAAAGTCATCGTAACCATATCACCATTTGAAACGTGAGCTACTTCGTGAGCTAGCACGCCCTCAACTGCATCGTCATCCATTGATTGTAATAATCCTGTAGAAACAGCAACTAAAGAACGCTTTTTAGATGGTCCAGTTGCAAACGCGTTAACTTCTTGAGAACGATAGACGCCAACTTCTGGCATATGCATTAAACCTGCTGCACGTGAAAGACGATGAACACGTTCAACTAACTGGCGTTCAGCTGTTGATAAGTTGTCGTTCGGGTCTAACACTTGAACCTTCATCATCTTCTTAGCCATCCAACGAGAGATCGCTAGTGAAATGAAGGCACCTGAGAAACCGACTAGTAAACTGAATATACCTAGTGCTAGGTAGTTAAGCCCTAGACCACCAGAACCATCATACATCGGCCCAATATCTGTAAATGAAACAATCGCAGACCAAACAATGACAATTGTTGTTAAAACGAGAATGTTCGTTAATAAGAAAAATAAAATTCGCTTACCCACTTGTTTCCCCTACCTTTCTTGTTTGTCCTCTTATATTATACCACGAAAACAGTGTGTGGAAAACGAGTTTACATCTATATTGTCACGAGTGTTTCGTGATTTATAAGTCACCGTCCAAGCGTGGGTGAACATATGATATGACAAAGAATTATGATTCATCAATATAAAATTTTTATGTAAAAACCAGGAGGATGAAAATGAACCCTTATTACCATTATGAAAATGATCTGATTAGGAATGGTTCATGTACTTATGTATATGCTCCTATGACCTACCAACCGGACAGTACTCGCGAGAATAATAATTGGGTCAAAGGTCAAGCAACGTGGACAGAAGGTGGGGAGGTAACTAAATGTAATATACCTTGGTCAGACCTTCAGTATATGACAACTGCAGTGAGTGAAGATAGTCCGTATGAATGTGGAGAAATGTTAAAAGTTAAATTCCCAAGTACTGGCCGTGAAATCTTAGTGAAAGTCGTCGATACTGTAGGTGGATATCCACAGCATCGCTTGAATTTACACCGACAGGCCTTTTTAGCTTTAGGGGCTGATTTAGATTTTGGTATTATAGATATCGAAATCATGGCGTCACCTGAACTTGAGGAAGAGGAGTTTGGTAAATACTTGATAGAAGTGCTCCAAGTAGCCTATCCGCGTTATGAAGTGACAGACTACGAATTTGTAGGGGAAGAAGAGATTTCTATTGAACGACGCCGGGAAACATATGAATTTATTGTCGAGTCAGATGAGGAGCGGGTAAAAGTTAGAGGTCGAGTTGAATACAATCCGCAAACGAATCGGGTTATTTCGTTTGATCTTGAAGAAGTAGAACTCAACAACAGTTAACAAAGAGAGGTCGGACAAAAATAGTTGCCATAATAGAAAATCCGAACGATTCATCATAAATGAATACGTTCGGATTTTTGTGTTTCGATAGAGCGCTGATAAAACAGGTTGAACGCTGATAAAATGCCGCTCGGGTAACTGCTCATCTTACATAAGGCATAGAATGTTCGTATTTTAACAATACTTCATCAGGCACAATTTACATACTATTAGAAGGATTTAAGTATAGTAAAGTCGAAATTTTACGAGTGAAGGGTGATGATAGGTATGAGGCATGTATTAGTTATTGGTGGGACAGGGATGTTGTATGAAACATCTTTGTGGCTTTCTGAACAAGCAGAATGTGTGTCCGTTATTGGTCGAACTAAATATAAGATGGACAAACTAACTTGTGAATCTTCAAATATCAACCCCATAATAGTGGATTATAAAAACGAAAAACAATTAGATAAACAGGTTAAAAAAGCGGTTAAAGAGAAAGGTACGATTGATGTAGTTGTAGCATGGATTCATCGTGTACCTAGGAAAGACCCATTATCTGTTATAATTAACTTAATGATGGAAGACGATACAGGTAAGTGGGATTTATTTCATGTCGTAGGGAGTCGTTCGAACCTTAGTGATATTAAAGAACGAATAAATACGCCAAATCAATGTATTTATCATCAAGTTCAATTAGGGTTTAAACTAGATGAAGAAGGTTCTAGGTGGCTGACTCACAGTGAGATTTCAAACGGTGTTATAGAAGCGATCACACTTAAGCAATATGAGTATATTGTTGGGACACTTGAACCTTGGGATAAACGCCCGTAAACAAGAAATGAGTGAATGTTGTGGATTTTGTAGAAATTTTATGGTGGATTGCTGTTATTGCATTGTTTTTATTAAGTTATGCTGGTATTATATTTCCAGTTATACCTGCACCACTCGTCATTTGGGGAGGTTTCCTCGTTTACCATTTTGGAATCAACCAAAATGTATTAACACCTTTCTTTTGGTTTTCAATGGCCATTTTAACGATCATTGTTATTGTTGCCGATATTATTGCCAATAGTTATTTCGTCAAAAAGTACGGTGGGTCGAAACAAGGTGAATGGGCCGCTGCAATTGGTGTGATCGTTGGATCGTTTGTTGTACCACCTCTAGGTATTTTAATTGTTCCAGTAGCGGCTGTGTTCGCAGTGGAAATGTTACAGAAGCGGACCTTTGAAGAAGCCGTTCAAGCTTCAATTGGCTCATTTTTAGGGTTCCTTAGTGGTGCGTTAGCTAAATTCGTTGTATTAACGATCATGATTGTTTGGTTTATTGTAATGGTGATTTTTTGATGTAATTTAATAAAAGTTAAGAGAGGTATTGCCCAGTGAAGCTATTGTTAATAACGCTGTTGCTGTTTGTTGTAGGCTGTACAGTTGAGGAAGAAACAGAAGATGTACGTGATACGATGTCTGAATTAATTGGTGATTGGAATGGTACGATTGAAGTGCCAGAAATCCCGCTAGATATCGAAGTGAGTTTTGAGGAAGACGAAGAAGAGGAAGTGGTTGGCTTTATAAGTATACCTGTTCAAGGCATTGACCGCTATCCGCTTTCAGAACTTGAAGCTGATGAGGGTTTCGTTAGCTTTGAAATGGAGATTCCCGGTCAGTTCATTGAGTTTGAGGGCGAATTGCTAGAAGAAGCTGCTATTGAAGGAGACTTCACTCAACAAGGACATACGTTTGATTTTAAATTAGAAAGAGGGGAGTTAGTAGCTAAAGAGGAGCAAGAAGAAATTGATTGGATGACTGTAGAGACTGAATTTGGTCCTTTACAAGGTGAATTCCTACAGCCTAGTGATGAAGCTGCCTCTACGATTGCGTTAATAATTCCAGGTTCAGGTCCGACAGATCGTAATGGTAACTCTCCTGGTATGGAAAATGATAGTTTAAAAATGATCGCTGAAACTTTAGCTGATGAGGGAATAGCAAGTTTAAGGTATAGTAAGCGTGGTGCTGGTGAAAACAGTGAAGTGACGATTCCAGAAGAAGAATTAGCTATAGAAGATTTAGTTGAGGATGCTGTTAAGTGGTTACAAAAAATAAAAAATGAAGAACAATTTGATGAAGTGATTATTGTTGGACATAGTCAAGGTGCTTTAATTGGTAGTTTAGCAGCTTTACAAGTTAATATAGATGGGTTTGTGTCACTTGCTGGAGCGGGTAGGTCAATGGATGAAGTGTTACATGATCAATTATCGCTTCAGTTACCTGAGGATTTAATGGAAGAAGCAGAAATGATAATAGAGAAATTGTCAGAAGGGGAAATTGTTGAAGAAGTGAGTACGGATTTATATAGTTTATTCAGACCAACTGTTCAACCATTCTTATCGACTTGGTTAACGTATGAACCTACTGAAATTATGGCGTCTGTAGAAGTACCGGCGTTAATTGTTCAAGGTACACATGACACGCAAATATTTGAAGAAGATGCTGAAAACTTAGCTGAGGCACATGGTGATGCTGAACTTGTTATAGTAGAAGGGATGAATCATGTGTTAAAAGATTCATCAAACCCGGATGACCTCTCTTCATATAACGATCCTTCATTACCATTATCAGAAGAATTGGTTGAAGCGATACAAAACTATGTTAATGCACGAGTAGAATAGAAGGTTAGGACAAAATTAGTTGTCTTATTAAAAGATCCGAACGATTCATCTTAAATGAATTCGTTCGGATTTTTGCGCTTTTAAAAAACGCTCTGTTAAAGTCCGTTGTTGTTATTGTGATTCGCTTTCGGTGGACGCTTTCACCCGCAGGGCACAAGTGCAACATCTGCTCAAACTTCCCTACGGTCATTTGTCGCAGTGTTTTCTTTGCCGCAGCACGGCTCGAGCCAAACAGCTTCATCGATTAAACATCTTAGTGTTTTGCACCGAGGAAGCCTACTTCGGAGCGTTACTAGCCAGACTAAAGGTGCATCTCTCGGCAGGAAAACACTGCCTGTGGGGTCTCGAGACTCGTGCTATTCCTGTGACGACCCGGACGGTCTAATGTCGACGTTGGCCACAGGACGTGGCCGACTTTAGTCGACCAGGAGTCGCCACCTTCGCTCATCACAATACAACAACTTAGAGCAAGCTTTTAAATAATCAACACTAAGCTTTAACAGAGCCTTAAAAAAAGATTCAGCTCTCTGTTCTAGACTCATAATATAACTCTAGTTTTTCTATAGAGCTTTTAATTGTTCGTTAAGTGTTTTGGCAATTTCTTTCATACCATATTGATTGACTTTACTTTCAGCGTCAGAGTTGTAATTCGTATTAGTGTTGACATCGTAAGTGAATAATTCGCCATCTGTATTTTGAATAAATTCAATTCCTGCAAAATGAATGCCATTTCTAGCTAAAAACTGCTCGTATTGTTTGATGATTGGGTGGTTAAAGTCACTAATAATTTGGAACTTCTCGCGAGTGTTTTCAGTCGTCATGCAGAATTGATCGTCAATGGTACATGCATCTGCAGGACATAGTTCGAACCCTTCAGATGTATCAACCTTAACCGCATAAAAAAACTTACCACCAATAAACTCACAGCGCGTAATGGATGCCTCAGGTGATTCAATATATTGTTGTAATAAAGTAATGCCATCGATTGGTTCTTCAAATTGGTCACTATATACATAGTTTTCTAAAGCTTCAGTGGTGTGAAATAATTGGACCCCAAGCCCTTTACCAGCGCGATTATGTTTTGTTATAAAAGGCTTCTCCATTTTGTGTGCTGCATCAATTAGTTGTTGTTTTCCGACTGTTACTAATGTTTTCGGTGTTTTAATGCCAGCTTTTTGTAGTTTACTATACTGTCTTGCTTTGTTGATTTCAAGATCTAATGCGTGGCTATTGTTTAGAACGACACGATCATGTTCCTCTAACCATGCTAAGATTGCTGATGTGAATTCAGGCGCAAAACGATGCCCGCGTGTATGAGAAGATGCACTCATTCTGTTGTAAAATACGCCAGTAGGTGGCGCTTCAGTTAAGTCAATGTGACCTTCATGGATATGCCAGTCTTCATAAGGAGCATTAAGCTCATCTAATGCTTTAAGAAGTGGTTCTGTCCATTCTGAATTTTCATGAATGATATATATTTTAGAATCCATATGATAACCCCTTTTCTGTATTATTCCAATCTGTTTAATAGTATATTTGAAAATGATTAATTTTGAAATAAAACACCCTTGAAAGCCAAATTAAATTGATAAATTACAAGTTACTTTGAAGTAAGTCTGTTATATAACTAAATGTATGCTACAATAATACAAAAGTCTGAATATTCGGCGTTTATGTCATTGTATGTAAAGACTCTAGAGAGTTTAATGATGATTATTGGGGGAATATAGGTTTGAAGTTAATCGCAAAAGTTTTAATTGTAATCGGCTTCCTCTCTGTTCTTCTCGGTATTATCCCAACTATTTTCACTCTTATTGTTTATCCGTCAGTAGAATGGGAAACGGTGTTAGACCTTATAGCTTATGTTCTATTTGAAACACCAGAACGAGGACTTTGGCAAGTGGGTGTCGTCATATGGTTGATTGGTTTATGGTTATTAAGTAGAGAACGGAAAAAAGGAAGAATCTTTTATTAGTGTACTTCATTACATAAGTATCAAAGAGGCTCTCTTGCCTAAGAGAGCCTCTTTGAATTGTTTTTGTGAAGGGGGCGGGGTAGAAAACAGGATCTTACCTGTATTAGTGCAACTATCCCTTAAGAACTTGGGCGAGTTATAGGGATTTGGATTTCTGAAAAATATTCTTCAGGTTTATGGGTCATGTAATGGTCGATGATCGTGCGTTCGATTGCATCTCCGTTTATCTTTAAATGGTTATTCTCAATAAACTCAAGTAATTTGTCGTAATATTGACTTGAGTGAATTCGCTCTTCATTACAATAGATACAAGCATACTGACCAGAGGGGAGTGTAGTTTTGAAGTCTGGTGCAATATTTTCCTCTTCGACTAGTAAAAAGATTGAGTTATATTCCTTAAAGTTATTATTTTTTATCTGTTCAATTGGTAACGTGACACCAACTGACCCAATAAATATTGACGATTTTAACCTCGCAATGTTTTCTAACTTTCGAATGGAAAGCTCTAGTTCAGGGTGCGAACTGATTTTTTTATTTAATTGAATAATTTGGCGTTCATTAATATCTTTAATGAATGGTATTCCATATTGATGGTTACTTTTCGCCCATTCAAGCTCATTAATTCGGTTTATAACGCGCTCATTTATATTTTGAAGGTCGCGAATTCTTTCAGCTGTTACTTGTTGTTGCTTTTTTAAAATATTTAAAAAGTAGTCAAGGTCAGGTTCGTCGAATTGTTTTTTAATTTCTTTTAATGGAACACCTAAGTTTCTTAAATAATTAATGGTATTTAAGTGCTCGAACTGAGCAGTTGAATAGTAGCGATAATTGTTATGTTGGTCCACCTCAATTGGTTTAAACAGTTCGATTTCATCGTAATACCTTAAAGTTTTAACAGAAATGTTGTGTAATTTTGCGATTTCTCCTATTGTAAAGCGATCCTTCATGTTTGCCACCTCGTACGGTTTATTCTATGGCATCTTTAATTTCATTAATCATCTCTGATACAGATTGTACTCCACCATCAGCTAAGTACCAATATTCAGGGTTTAAGTAAAAGATTTGGTCATTTTGATAGGCAGTTGTGTTTTCAGTTAAACTATTTTCAATGGTTTCTTTCGCGGCAGCTTCACCTTCAACAACTGCATCACGATCGATAACAAATAAGAAGTCTGGGTCTTTGTCGACTATGAATTCAAATGAAATGTTTTGGCCGTGAGTTGCAACATCAATGCTTTCATCAGCTGGTGTTACGCCTAAAGTATCGTGAATAATACCAAAGCGTGAACCGGGTCCATAAGCATTTACATTACCACCAGTTGCTAAAGTAATTAAACCGGTTTGCTCACTAGAAGTAGCCATTTCATTCACTTCATCTACTTCAGCTTGGATCGATTCAACTGTTTCGCCAACTTCATCTTCAATGTTAAAGATCTCACCAATAATTCCAACGTTATTAGAAAAGGAGTCCATATAGTTCAGAGAATCTAACTCTACATATACAGTAGGAGCGATATCATTTAACTCTTCGTATTGGTCTGATTGTCTTCCAGAAATAATAATTAAATCAGGGTCCATACTATAAATTGCTTCAAAGTCTGGTTCTTTTAATCCACCTACATGTTCGTATTCATCACTTTCATAATGAGATAAATAAGATGGTAAGTTATCTTTAGGTACACCTGTTACTGGTAAGTCAAATTGATCTAATGTATCTAGCATACCTAAGTCAAACACGACAACACTTTCTGGATTCGCATCAACAACAGCCTCACCTAGCTCATGGTCAATGGTAACAGTTTCACCTGTTGTTTCCTCACCTTGCTCAGATGTTCCACATGCTGTTAAAGTAAGTAAAATTAAACCACATAATATCATTATTTTTTTCATTATAAATCACCTCTGTTATTTATTAACCAAAATACACACACACTTTACAACGGTTCATTTGTGTAACGGGTATTTCCATATCATATATTTCTTTTAATGTTGCTTCTTCAATGATGTCATCTACTGGACCTTGTTTAAGAATGGCTCCGTCTTTTAATGCAACGATGTAATCAGAGTAAAAGGATGCAAAATTAATATCGTGAATAACAATGACGACCGTTTTACCTAACTCATCGACAAGTCGGCGTAGTACTTTCATAATTTGCACAGCGTGTTTCATATCTAAGTTGTTAAGTGGTTCATCGAGTAAAATGTATTCGGTGTCTTGAGCAATGACCATTGCTATGTGAGCTCTTTGTTTTTGACCGCCACTTAATTGATCAAGGTATTGATTCTCTAACTCTTGTAATTCCATAAAAGAAATAGCTTCATCAATGTGTCGTATATCTTCATCTGTCAAATGACCTTGAGAATAAGGAAAACGACCAAATGAGACGAGTTCACGTACGGTGAGTCGTACGGTGATATGATTTGATTGTTTTAGAATGGCCATCTTTTTCGCGAGTTCGCGATTTTTCCATTGTGACATTTTATGCTGGTCTATATTAACCTCACCTATGTCATATTTAATGAGTCGACTAACAGCTGATAGTAAAGTACTTTTACCAGCACCATTCGGACCAATAAAAGAAGTGATTTTCCCTCTTTGGATATTGACAGAAACGTTATTAACGACCGTTTTATCACCATATTTCTTAGATAACTCTTTTACTTCAATCATGCTCGACTCTCCTTTAACAGTAGATAAATGAAGTACACACCACCGACAAAGTTAATAATGACACTGACGGTTGTTGAAAATGTAAAGACTCGCTCAACGATTAGCTGACCACCAACTAAGGCAATGATGCTAACTAAAATAGCACCTAAGATCAGCTCTTTGTGTCGATAGTTTTTTAAAAACTCATAGGCTACGTTTGCTACAAGCAAGCCTAAAAACGTAATCGGCCCAACTAATACGGTTGCGATTGATATAAGAATCGCTACGATAATAAAGATTTGTCTTACGATATGATCATACTCTACACCTAGATTGATTGCTTGATCTTTACCTAGTGAAATAACATTTAAATATTTCGCATACCTTAAGAAGTAGAGAATAGTTAATCCCATGCCAACTAATGCAATGTAAAACAAGTCTGTATTGACGTTGTTAAAGCTAGCAAACATTTGGTCTTGAACAAACTGAAACTCATTAGGGTCAATTAATACTTGCATAAACTCTGATAAGCTGCTGAAAAAGGTTCCAAAGATTAACCCTATTAATAATAAGAAGTAAATATTTTGCCCTTCTTTTTTAAATAGAAAATGGTAGAGTAAGAGAGCAAAAATAATCATAAGCCCAACAGATAGAAAGAAATTAAAATGTTGATTCATAATGGTTAAATGTGTTGACCCGAATATAAAGATGAGCCCGGTTTGGATCAGCAAGTAAAGTGAATCGAGTCCGATAATACTAGGTGTTAAAATGCGATTATTCGTGACGGTTTGGAAGATCACTGTTGCAAAAGCGATCGCGCTCCCTGTTAAAATAATCGCCAATATCTTCATCGTACGCCTTGGTAATACATATCCCCAATGCTCATTTAGTCCAAAGAATAAGAAGATGGCTGTAAGTGCTAAAGCAATTAGTGCAAGTATGATCAGTTTTGTTCGATTACGCATAAGCCCTTCTCCTTAGTAACAAGTAAATAAACACACCACTACCAATTACGCCAACCGTCAAGCCAATTGGTATTTCATATGGATAAATGACAACACGACCTAAAATGTCACAAGCTAACACGAACACCGCACCTAATAGAGCAGTGTGGGGTAAGTTCTTTCGTAAATGGTCTCCACGATAAATTGAGACAATGTTAGGTATGATCAAACCTAAGAATGGAATTAAACCAACTGTTAGAACAACTACTGAAGTTGCAATAGCTACAATGATCAGACCAAGGTTAACAATATGCTTATAGCTCATCCCTAAATTGGTAGAGAAATCTTCACCCATTCCAGCAATTGTGAACTTATTGGCATACAAATACGCAATAGCTAGGAGCGGAATACTTATGTACAACAGTTCATAGCGCCCTCTTAGAATCATAGAGAAATCGCCTTGCAGCCATGCTGTCATACTTTGGATTAAGTCGTGTTGATAAGCAAAGAATGTTGTAATGGAACCAATAATATTACCAAACATAATGCCAACAAGCGGAATGAAAATCGCATCTTTAAATTTAATTTTCTCAAGGATTTTCATAAAGATCATAGTGCCTAAAACCGCAAACACCATAGCGGTAAACGCTTGTTGCATTGGACTCGCCGATGAGAAAACAAGTAGAGAAACAAGAATCCCAAGTCTTGCTGAGTCCATTGTCCCTGCAGTTGTTGGGGAGACAAATTTGTTTCGACTTAATTGCTGCATAATTAAACCACAAACAGCCATCGTTGCGCCGGCAATTAATATGCTAACTAACCTGGGGATTCGACTTTGAATTAGGATTTGTCTTTGTTGTTCAGTTAGATGACCGAGTTCAGATATGCTAATGTTTGATGCCCCAATGAATAGGGAAACTATTGACAAAATAATCAATAGAAAAACTAAATACTTTAATTTCATACGACACAAACTTTCTCCTGTGAAATTCTTGTTCTCAAGATAATTGATAATGATTATCAATACCAATTAAATAATATACTCTCCAGTGGGTGGAGAGTCAATAAGAAAATGAGAATTATTTTCAATTAACCTTTTTAAATGGAAATTCGTCATATATTAATATGACATTTCATATATTAAACGGTGTGTGCGTAAAAAAATTTCAAATAGGACTTATTTTCTGTTCGTTATATAGTATAATGGGGGAGATGGTTTTTATGAAATTTATTTGAGGTAAATGGTTATGAACTTAAATACCTTGATTTTAAAATAATTTGGGGTAAAATAGATGGAAAGTGGTCTGCCAAAGAAGGCCATTGATGCGCTAACATCAATGGCCGTGTACAATAGCTCTCTTAGAGGAGCGGCTCACTCAGGTATTTAAGTAATCACCCAGGCTCACCAGGCTGATGGGTGGTTACTCACTTTCCAACTGACAGAATGGCTGCAACTAATGATCCGAAAGAGACCATTAAGAAGAGCGTTTCAAAAACAGTCATAGGCATCACCCTCTTTCAGTGAGTTAGCCACCACCCATGAGAGCCTTATTGTACAACTTTATTGTAACATAATTATTAAGAAAATTTTGTATATTTGAAAGAGATAATCCTTTGTCCTTACAAAGCCCTCTAAATACATGTATTTTAGAGGGCTTTAAGTAGTTCGGTATGAATTTTCGCTAATATTCGCTATGAAGGTTGACTTATTTCAGCATACATTCTGAGTCAAAGTTCATATATCAAATATAAGGTCTTCATGTCTTCTCACGGTGTACAAGTTAAAAATCATTCTATTGAACTATAAAAATATATTGTCCATTAAAATATATATTATTAGGGCTGCAGTCACAATTCTAAGTAGTGGTTTAATATGGTTCGGGTTGAGTTGGCCTGCCAAACGAACACCAGCTTGAGCCCCTATGAGAGACCCTGCCATTAATGTGAATGTAATGGACCAAATAATATGACCAGCGGCTATGAAACTAATAGCTGCACCAAAACAACTAGCAAAAGTTGCAATACGCATTAAGCCGACTGCGCGGTAGTATGCGATTTTTAAATATGAGAAGACATAGAGCATTAATGTTCCCTGACCAGGACCAAACATGCCATCATACATGCCAATTCCAAATAATAACGGTGTACCACGCGTCTTGAAATGAAACTGGTTTTTACCAGAGAAGTCGGCTTTACTTATAAATGAAAATAAAAACGCGACTATTAATAGGCCGATTGCGATTTGGTACATTAAGTCAGGTGGTAGTGCTGATGCAATCATGCCCCCAGCTATTCCACCACCTAAACTGACTGGAATAATTTTAAGTCCTTCTTTAATCGTGACGCCTTTGTGTTGTAATACCATAATAAACGTAACAAATGAGCTGATTGAATTCGTTACTTTATTAGCACCAATGGCAGAGTGGACAGGAATTCCTAAAGCTAACATGGCCGGTAGACTAACTAAGCCACCGCCCCCAGCTAAAGTTCCTAATATAGTTGCAAATACGCCAACAAAGAATAAAATAACTAAATCTAACATGGGGACTCACTACTTTCTAAGCTACTAATCTTTTGCTTCGATTAATTGTTTTATTTCTCCCATATCATCATTTTGAAGTAATTTAATGATTTGACTACCCACAATCACACCATCACTAAAAGAAGTCATTTGTTTAACATGTTCTTTTGTAGAAATCCCAAACCCAGCTAATACGGGAGTAGGACTTACTGATTTAAGATCATTAAAATGTTCTTGTAAATCCTCATTGAATGATTGCCTTGCGCCTGTAATGCCATTAACAGTCACTGCATATAAGAAGCCTTCAGAAGCGGATGCGATTTCTTTCATGCGCTTTCTTGAGCTTGTTAGCGAGACGAGCTGTATTAATGCAATACCTGCTTTTGTACGAGCATCTTCAATTAAGCTTAAGTGTTCTAGTGGTAAGTCAGGGATAATTAATCCATCTACTCCGGCCTCTTTTACTTCTTTCATCAATCTTTCAATCCCATATTTATAGATTGGATTTATATAAGTCATGAAAATAATAGGAGCCTTAATCGTATCTCGTTCTTGCTTTAGTATATCAATAATCGCTTGAAGGGTCACCCCGTGTTCTTTGGCCCTTTTACTTGCTTCTTGAATTGTTGGTCCATCCGCTACAGGGTCTGAAAAGGGGATCCCAATTTCTATTGCTGTAGCACCCGCTTGGTCCAACTTTTGTAATGTGGGAATGAAGTGATCTAAGCCGCCATCACCAGCCATGATATACGGTATAAATACTTTCTCTCCTTTATTAATAGTAGTTGTTAACACGTCCTCTAAGTAAAGTTTTCCATGTGATCTGTTAACCATTGTTATCCTCCTTAATAGCCTAAGTAGTGTTTGACTGATTCGACGTCTTTATCACCACGACCTGATAAACAAATGACAATTGTTTCTGTTTCATTCATTTCTTTGGCTAGATTAATAGCTTCAGCTACTGCATGTGAGCTTTCTAAGGCTGGGATAATTCCTTCAGTTCGTGATAATTGTTGAAACGCATTAAGAGCTTCATCATCAGTAATAGAATGGTATTTAACACGTTTTAAATCTTTTAAGTGACTATGCTCTGGGCCGACACCGGGGTAATCTAGTCCAGCAGAAATCGAACTAGCTTCTTGTACTTGACCAAACTGATCTTGTAATAAATACATCATCGTTCCGTGTAAAATACCAACAGAGCCTTTCGTTAATGTTGCAGCGTGTTGATCTGTTTCTATACCTCTTCCAGCTGCTTCAACACCCAACAATTGTACAGATTCATCTTCTATGAAAGGATAAAACATCCCCATCGCGTTACTACCACCACCAACACAAGCAACGATTGCATCTGGTAAGGTGTTTTCAGCTTCATAGTGCTGCTTTTTTGTCTCTTTACCAATGACACTTTGAAAATCACGAACCATTTTCGGAAACGGGTGAGGGCCTAACACAGAGCCCATTACATAATGTGTATCTTCAACATGGCTTACCCAATAACGCAGTGCTTCATTAACAGCATCCTTTAATGTCGCACTACCTTGATCAACAGGTTTAACTTCTGCACCAAGTAATTCCATTCTAAAGACGTTTAATTTCTGACGTTTAATATCCTCAGTCCCCATAAAGATCACACATTCTAAATTGAGTAAAGCGCAAACAGTAGCAGTCGCAACACCATGTTGTCCAGCACCTGTTTCAGCAACAACCTTTCGTTTACCCATGCGTTCAGCTAGTAATGCTTGCCCAATTGTGTTGTTAATTTTATGCGCTCCGGTGTGATTAAGGTCTTCTCGTTTTAAATATATTTTCGCTCCACCTATTTCTTTAGATAAGTTCTCGGCATAATATAATGGATTTTCCCTGCCGATATACTGTTTTAATAAGTAATGAAAACGTTCATTAAAGCTTTCATCTTGTAAGGCTTCCTCGTAGGCTTCGTCTAATTCTTTTACTGCGCCCATTAATGTTTCAGGTACGAAACGCCCACCATATTGGCCGAACATCCCACCTAGGTCAGGTTGTATATAATTCATTTCGAACACTCCTTTACAGATTGAATAAATTGATTAATTAATTGATTACTTTTATGACCTTCAAACTCAACGCCACTAGATACATCGACTACTTTTGGTGTTGTTTGTGAAATGGCATATTTCACATTATCTTGGTTTAGGCCACCAGCAAGAATTAACCGTTCGTGTTCAAATGGAAGGTCATTAAGTATTTGCCAATCAAATTGAGTACCATTACCGCCCCGGTATGGACCTGTTGCACTATCTAAAAGTATATAATCCGCATCATTATATTGTTTCGTTTGTTCTAAGTCATCTTTTGATTGGACTCGGAATGATTTGATATATGGAATACTCAACTGTTGGCAAAACTTAAGGGACTCATCACCATGTAGTTGAACATAGTCGAGTCCAACTGAATGGGCAGTCGCCTCTAACTCTTCTTGACTAGCGTTAACGAAGACACCCACTTTTTTAATGTTAGTTGGGAGGGAGGAGGCGATCTGTTTGGCTTGTTCGACGGTAACTTGTCGTTTACTTTTAGCGAAGACAAAGCCGATCATATCAGCCCCTCTTTTAGTGGCTTCTATAGCGTTTTCGGTATGGCGAATTCCACATATTTTGACTCTGGTCATATTAACTCCTCCTCGTTATACAGTTGACCTTTTAACCTTAAGTTTTTCTAGTTCTGATTCAACATTACTTGATTGCATAAGTGTTTCACCGACTAAAATACCGTTTGCACCAGCTTGAGAGACAAACTCTGCATCTTCACAAGAGGTAATACCACTTTCACTAATAACGACTCTATTGGGGTCTTCAATTTGAGAGATTAATCGTTCTGTAGTAGTTAGGTCGACATTAAATGTTTTTAAATCACGGTTGTTAATGCCGATAATTTTAACATCAAGCTCAAGCGCTACTTCTAGCTCAGTTTGGTTATGAACCTCAAACAAAACTTCAAGCCCTAATTGTGTTGCGTAATTAAATAACATCGCCAGTCGCTCTTTTGAGAGAGCAGCTGCTATTAGTAAGATGACATTGGCACCAGCTATTTTAGCGCGATCAATTTGAACTTCATCAATGATAAAGTCTTTACACAGTAAAGGAAGTTCGACTGTTTGACGAACTTCTGTTAAGTCGTTCATCGTTCCTTTAAAGAAAGGTGTGTCCGTTAAGACAGATATAGCACTGGCACCACCTTGTTCGTAAATGTGGGCTTGCTCTTTAGGTTTTATGCCAATATTGATATCACCCTTTGAAGGAGAAGCGCGTTTAATTTCGGCAATGACAGATAACTGATCAGACTGGCGAAAGGTATCATATAAAGATGGCCTACTTTGAATCCCTGTTGATGATATGGACAGCTCTCGTTTGGATTCATTTTTAAGCCGTTCTACTTCTTTCTGTTTCTCTTCTAAAATCCGGTCTAAAATCGTCTTCATTATGAAATCTCCTTTTTTTTTCGCTTCTGACTATAGTCAATTAAGTGGTTAAGTTTCTCTAAAGCGCATCCAGTTTCAATACTTTTACGGGCTAGGTCGACTCCATCTTTGATTGAAGTGGCAATTCCTGATGAGAACAGGCCAATTCCAGCGTTGAATAAGGTTGTTTCGTAATAAGGACTTGGTTTTCCGTGTAGAACATCGAGTAAGATTTGCGCATTGACTTTTGCATCACCACCAACAATATTTTCATTTGAATAAGTGTTCAATCCAACTTCGCTAGGATGTAGAGTGAAAGGTATGAGTTCGCCTTCTTCTAGTAAGACAAAGTGGTTTTCTCCTGCTAATGATGCTTCATCCATATGACCAGCCCCATTTACGACGATACTTCGTTTTCGTCCTAGTTTGTTTAATACAGCAGCCATTTTCATGAGCATGTCACGACGGTAAACACCTAAAAACTGTGTTTCTAACGCGACAGGATTAATTAGTGGACCAATTAAATTAAAAATAGTCGGCACACTTAATTCTTGGCGTACTTTCATAATGCGTTTTAACTGATGGTGAACGTAAGGTGCGAATAGAAAGGCAATCCCGTTAGTATCGATTAAATGCTCAACTTCATCACTTGTAAAATCAAGCGCAACACCTAATTCTTCTAAAACATCTGCACTTCCTGTACGACTGGATACGCTACGGTTACCGTGCTTTGCTACTTTAGCACCAGCTCCAGCTAAGACGAAGGCGGAAGTTGTACTGACATTAAAGCTTTTAATCCCATCACCACCTGTACCGCAATTGTCCATCACGTTATTTAACGCCTTCGTAATGGGCATTGCCTTTTCACGTAGTACTTCAACAATTGCAGTAATCTCCTCGACAGATTCACCTCTTACTTTTAAAGCGGTTAAAACCGAAGCGACTTCGCTATCTGAGATCTCTTCATTAAATAAACTGTGTGCGACAATAGTCATTTCATCCTGTGTTAACTTGTTACCGTTAAGTAATTTTTGAAGGTAATGTTGCATTGTTAGTCTCCTTTCTCATTAGATTTATAAAGCGTTTTAATAAATTCTTACCTTCCTTAGAGCCTATTGATTCGGGGTGGAATTGAACGCCAAATAAGGGGTGTTGGTCATGTTGAATAGCCATTAACTCCCTGTCATCCATTGCGATTGCTAATCGTTTGAAGTAAGGCGGCAATGTTTGTTCATTAATAACTAACGAATGATAACGCATCATTTCTAAAGGCTGACTCATGTATTCAAATAATCCATATCCCTTATGAAGTATGAGGGATCTCTTGCCATGCATAATAGTTTTCGCCTGTTTAACTTCAGCTCCAAACGCTAATCCAATCATTTGGTGGCCTAAACAGATGCCGAGAATAGGTATTTCTTGATAAAAGTCTTTAATCATTTTAATTGAATTTGGATAATCTTTTGGTTTTCCCGGACCTGGTGACAGGACAATCGCTGCAACATTCATTTGTTCAATCTCCTGACGTGTAATCTGATCATGTCTTCTCACAATCACTGATTCATCACACTCTTCAAGATATTGATATAAGTTGTAGGTAAAAGAATCATAGTGATCAATTAATAAAATCATTTCGTCACCTCCAAAAGAGCCTTCGCTTTATTCAGTGTTTCTTCATACTCGCTTTCTGGGTCTGAATCATATACAACACCAGCCCCTGCTTGAACATGAGCTTTCCCGTCTTTTAAAACCATCGTTCGAATTGCGAGGGCGAAGTCGAGATTGCCGTTAATCGATAAGTATCCGACAGCCCCAGAATAGGCACCGCGTTTATTTGGTTCTAACTGATTGATGATTTGCATCGCACGAATTTTCGGTGCTCCGCTAACAGTCCCGGCAGGTATGCAAGCTTTTAAAGCGTCAAGTGGTGAGAGTTTGTCATCAATTTGACCTGTAACTTCTGAAACGATATGCATGACATAACGATATCTTTCGACGGCCATATATTTATTTAAATGAATCGTACCTGGTTGGGCCACTCTTCCGATATCATTTCTCCCTAAATCAACAAGCATTTGATGTTCAGCAATCTCTTTTTCATCTGAAATCAATTCTTTTTCTAGTAATTGATCCTCAGCTTTGGTTTGGCCACGCTTACGAGTTCCGGCAATTGGGTTAGTTGTAACTTGGCCATCATTTACTTTAACTAAGCTTTCTGGAGATGTACCTAGAATGCAATATTCTTGAAAGTCAATATAATACATATAGGGTGATGGATTGTTCTTTCTTAGTTGCCTGTAATAGCTAAACGGATTACCTTCGTATTGGGCTGTCAGTCTTTGAGATAATACTACTTGAAAGACTTCACCCTCTGTAATTCTCTTTTTAATTGTGTTCACTTTATTCTCGTACTGCTCCTTTGAGAAGTTCGATTGAAAGCTACTTAAATGAAACGTTGATAAATCAGGTGACTTTTGATCTTCTATTTGTCTTATTAAATAATTTAGTTCTAAATCAAGGTCAAGACTCTCATTGGTAAGCCAGCGGTCAAAAGCGATACAATGAACGACTTGTAACAAGTGGTCATAGACAATGACTTTTTCATAGAACATAAGGTGTATATCGGGCATGTTTAGATCGTCATGCTTTTCAATTCCTATATTTTCAAACTGTTTAGCAATGTCATATGCTATATAACCAACACCACCAGCTAAGAAAGGGATATCAAACGGTAAAGTGACATCATGAACAATTAAAGATTTAAGTGCTTCAATAGGGTCGTTTGTGAATGTTTTTGTTTTGTTGGTCAGTAAGTTAATTCCTTTAGCCGTATTGCCATTAGCAATAAATTCGTAGTAAGGATCTACTCCGATAAATGAATACCTTCCTGTTTCTTCATGTTTAAGCGAGCTTTCAAGTAAAAACTTTCTTTGACCTTCTAATGCCAAATAAATAGATATAGGTGTATAGTGATCGGCTTCAAGGGTTTTATAACGATAATGTGTCATAGTAAACCTCCTAAGTTTGGGTATAAAAAAAGTCCCCTGCACACACAATTTGTGTATACAGAGGACGATTATAATCGCGGTACCACCTCAGGTTGGAAAGTATAATAAATATACTGATCCCACTCTTTTTTCGGGTACGGGAAGGATTTAAGCTTTGTTGTACAAAAGGGGAAGATTAAAGTTCCTTCCGATACCCTATCCTGTTAACGGTGGAAGCCGAGTTACCATACTTCAATTTCAGGTAACCTCTCGTAAGTCCATTCAACGATTTGTATCACGCTAGCTTCTCAGCATCGCTAGCTCTCTGTAGCGAATCCACATCGCCTACTCCTCTTACTCAACGATTTAATTTATAACTTGATTGTTTAAAGCTAGACCTAAATAAAAAGGGCCTCCCATCCTTAGTAAAAAAGGACGGGAAACCCGTGGTGCCACCTTTGTTGACTGTTTATACAGTCCACTTAAGTCGTATCTAAGCTATGCGCTTTAATACGTGTCTCTTGTAACGATGAGACTTTCGCCAACCTTAATTGTTTTAAAAAACGTTCGGTTGGAGGCTCCGAAGTCCATTCGTTTAGTTGTTCACACTAGTTTCCAGCAACCACTAGCTCTCTGTAGAGACTAACTAAATTACTTCTCTTCATCAATGCCGATCCGTGTTTTAAGATTTGAATATTATCATATGTTAAATAATTATGTTTTGTCAACAGTTTAATAACATAAATTTTAAAAAGTTTAATGACGTTACCGGATTGTATTTCCAATTTCATTAGTTTAGCATAGATTAATACAGGGAAAGGTTCATAAAGTAACTTTAACTTGATCAAAGAATTAATTTATGTGAAAAGTTCAGGGTTTTTGTTATTAATTTGCTATGACTAAGTTTTTCTCAATGGAGGATTAAATGATTCACTTAATTAGACAAAGCTTAAATGATTTTAAAAATACATATCCAAAACATTTATCATTCGCATTAATTTATATGGTATTAACGAGCTTATTATTTATTCCAATGAGCTCATTTTTCTTTAATCGCCTACTTATGTTAATTGGAGCTCCTACTGTTATTAATCATGATGTTTATAGCATTGCACTTAGTTATTCTGGTGCCATAGCTTTAGCATTAGTTGGACTAATTGTTTTTGCGTTCCTTTTTATTCAATTTGGCGTTTTCATTGTCATTGCCCAACAACAAATCTTTAATCAATCGATTACGATCGCGAATGCATTTTTAACAGCTTTATCTCGAACGACAAAGCTAATCAGTATTAGTGCATTACCGTTAATTATGGTTTTATTCTTGTTAGTTCCCTTTGTTGAGACGCCAATAGATCGAATTGTGTATGACTTGAATATGGATATTTTATATTCTGGGCACTTATCTTTATCATACATTTCACTCGCAATCTATTTTGGTGTGTTAATCTTAGTACTTTATATTATTTTGAGATGGATTTTTGTCATTCATTTTATTGTCATTGATCGTTTAAATGCTAGAAAAGCAATTAAAGAAAGTATGCAATTAACGAAGCGAAATAAAAAATCAGTATTAGTTAACCTGATTGGTATTAATTTATTAATCTTTGTTTTAAGTGCTTCGTTAATTTATTTAATTTCAATGATTCCGTCTGTTATGGTCGGCACAATTATTGGTGATTTAATTGAGCATTACTTAGTCACATTCTCAAGTGTTGTGGCATCCTTGTCGACACTTGTCTTAATTCCAATCAACATAATCATTTTGACGAGATTGTTTTACCAATTTAAACAAGACCAAGAGAAGATAGAAGATCAACTGCATATTGTAGAAAGTAATAAGCTAGCCAAAGGTGAAAGGAAAGCATTCTCATTTTTTAAAACTAAACGATATTTAATCGTGTTAATCTTAGTTGTATATGTGACGGGTGTATTTGCTTATAATCAGACGGTTAGTGGTAGTTTCGTTTATTTAGATTGGAACGTAGAAGTAGCATCTCACCGTGGTGATTCGGTTAATGCACCTGAAAATTCAATGAGTGGAGTAGAGTCCGCTATTGAACAAGGGATTAATGTGATTGAAATAGATATACAGTTAACGAGGGATGGCGTAGCTGTATTACACCATGACATGAGCTTAATGCGGATGGCTGGCGTAGCAGATCGAGTTTCAGATTTAAATTATGAAGAGTTATCTCACTTAGAAATTGGTTCATCTTTCAAAGAAGAATTTACCGGGGAGCCGATTCCAAAGCTAGAAGATGTCATTGAATTAGCTCAAGACTCTGGTGTTCGCTTATTGTTGGACCTTAAGCCAGATGAGAATGAAGAAGAGTTAGCGCGTGAAATTGTCGATTTAGTTGAAAGGTATGAAGCAGAGAATGATCTTTATGTGCAGGCATTTAATAACGATGTGCTACAAGAGATTAGAAAATTAAATGAAGATGTTCATATTGGGCAGATTTTATTCACTGCTGTTGGTGATTTATCACGTCTAGATGTGGACTTTTATACTGTTCATCAAACAATGCTTTCAGAGAACCTTGTTCAAGAAGCTCGTAGTGATGGTCGGGGAATATGGGTCTGGTCAACGAATATCGACCGTACCGCAAACCATGTATTACAATACGATGTTGATGGTATTATTACGAAAACACCTGATGTTGTGTTAAGGATGTTTGAGTTGAGTGATTAGAATAGATCGATCTAGAATTGTAATAAAGGAAAATCCGAACGATTCATCATCAATGAACGCGTTCGGATTTTTGTGTTTAGATGCTACTTTATCAAAAAAAGCTTGAACGCCAATAAAATACCAACCGACGTGTGTTTTCCTGAAGACGAACAGGGCGTACTTCCACATGATGTGGTGGCTTAAGCGTAGCGATCACGACGATTTAAGCTTTTAGCGGAAGGACAAAAATATTCATCGATCAGCAATATTCGCATTTTGATTCGGCATGAATAACTGTTAACCTGTCACACAAGCTATCAACCCTTCGTCATTCATCCAATGCCCTCAGCTCTTTTAATTGATATCTCTTCCGAAAATGTTTAGATAGCCCAAGTAGTAAGACATAAACACAACTAAGAAAAAAGTGCCGACCATACTACCGAAAAACACCCAATCCCGTTTACGAACTTTCATTTCATGATAATGTGTTCTGTTTCGATCGCCTGTAAAGCCTTTTGACTCCATCGCATTAGCAACGCGTTCAGCTTTACGGATTGCGTTTGCTAAGAGTGGGATTGAGTAACGGCGGAATTGTTGAATGCGTCCTTTAATCCCTTTTGCGCGCCCTACACCACGGATTCTATGGGCTTGACGTAAGATTTCAAGTTCATGCTTGAAAGTAGGTAGGAATCGGTATCCTGCTAGTACGCCATAGGTGATCTTGGGTGAGACTTTTAACTGTTGCATTAAGCTAAGCATAAATTTGGTTGAATCTGTTGTTAATATGAAAAGTAAGGATAAAGCGATAAAACATAACGATCTTAATGCAAGGCTGATAGCTACTTGTACTGCACCAGTGGTGACTTCAAAGTGCCAGAATTCAAATAAAACGGATCCCCCTTGGAAAGTTTCACTTGTATAAAGCATTCTTGCCCAAGCGAAAGATAGCACAAATATGACAAATGGAGTGAAGATCAGTAGGTAACGTTTAAGTGATATATCTGTAAAAATAAATGTCACTAAGATAATAAAGATTAAATAAACTAATGGAGTGAATATATCAAACATTAATCCAAGCAAGACACCCGGGATGAGGACAGTGCCAGCTTTAACAGTTGGGTTAATGGACGAGATCATAAGTTTCACCCACCTTTTGTACGCGATCAAGACGAACAGGTAGTCGTAGCCTTGCATCTTTGATTAGCTCCGTTTGTTCCCACAGTTTGTGTGGTTGGCCATCAAAAGCAAGCTTGTGGTTATTGATGACATAGACTTGATCACAATATAAATCAACTAAATCCATATCATGTGTCACAAAAACGATTGTTGTTCCTCTTGATTGAAGGTCTTTAACGATATTCATCAGTTCGTTTGTTGTCTTCGCATCTTGACCAAAAGTTGGTTCATCAAATAAAAGTAAATCAGGTGTTTCATCCAACATTGTCGCAACACTTAGCCGTCTTTTTTGGCCACCACTTAATGAAAAAGGGTTATTCCATTTATGATTGCTTAATTGAAAATGACTTAATAAGTTATCTGTTCGTTCTTTAATCGCCTTTTCATCATAATCATTGAGCCTCATCCCAAACGAAACCTCATCATAAACTGTATCAGTAATAAATTGGTGTTCAGGATTTTGAAAAACAAACCCCATATGTTGTCTTAGCTCCTGTTCTTTCCATTTTGTTAGTGACTCGTTTAAAAAGGTAATATCGCCACACTTCGGCTTTAAAATACCCGCCATTAATTGTAGTAAAGTCGATTTACCCGCACCATTTTCCCCAACAATCGCTACCATCTCACCCTTATTTAATTGCATATTAAGGTTAGTTAATATCGTTTGTTTTTTTCTCTTGAAAGTAAGGTTATTAATGGTTAAGCAAAGCTCGGTAGAAGAATGGTTCACTTTAGAAGAAGGGTGAGTGATTTCATCTTGATATGCTTTTGGAATAAATACCCCTTCATTTTCTAGTAACTGTTTTTGTCTATTAAAAAGCGTTTCCGCCTCTTCATTAGCTATTAGCTGTCCGTTGATATTAAGGACGAGTACGCGGTCAGTAAAGGATAGCCAGTCATCCGCTTGGTGTTCAATAATGAGTACAGTTTTGTTGGTAGTTTCATTAATCGTTTTGATTAATTCTATGAACTCAAGACTTGAAACAGGGTCTAAATTAGCGGTGGGTTCATCTAATATTAATAGTTCTGGCTCTAACAACAAGACAGATGCTAGAGCAATTTTTTGTTTCTGCCCACCTGAAAGTTCATGTATATTGCTGTATTTGTAATCTAGCATTTCGACAGATTCTAATATTTGATCAATTTTAGTTTCTATTTCCTCTCGTGGTGTTTGGATGTTCTCTAATGTGAAAGCTAGTTCATTTTCCACCGTAATCATACAAAATTGGCTTTCAGGGTCTTGGAAAACAATTCCGATGTGTTGATTAAGCTGACCTTTGTCAAATTGCTTAATGTTTTGACCCTTAAAGAAGATGTCCCCTGATGAAGCACCTTCTACTGCATCAGGGTATAATCCGTTTAAACAAAGTGAAATGCTTGATTTACCAGACCCACTTGGCCCCATTAATAGCGTCGTTTCACCTTCGTTCAGAGTGAAGCTAACTTCTGAGATTAACGGTTCATCTAATTGTTCATAATCAAACGAGAACCCGCTCACTTCGATCAGTGGTTTAAGCTGCGTCATTTTTTCCACGTTTCGTTTGCAGCTCCTTTCCTAAAGCATAACCACGAAGTACCCCTGTTTTAGCTAATTGATCGCTAATCCACTTGCCTAATAAGCCGGCTAATAGGGCACCGCTTATCATACGTACGACTAAGATCGTAACGACTAACCACATAGCAAGCGTGAAGAAACCGGAAGTATAGAAGTGCCACATGAAGCTGAATACAGCCGCGGATACACCAGCAGCTACTAAAACACGTAAGCGGTAGTCACGCCATTTCGTTACAGCGAATGCGAATTCAGCTCCGAAACCTTGAATAGCTGCACTAATGATTAACATGGGTCCTGCTGGGCTACCAATTAAGACCTGCACTATACCAGCAATCAATTCTGAAGTGAAAGCAGCGCCAGGTTTTCTAATAATATAGGCAGCAATAATTGAAACGATAAACCAGATTCCAAAAATAAACTCATAACCAAGTGGTCCTAATCCAAACGGTGTTAAAATACTAACTAAGCCTTCACCAATACCAAAGGCTAGAAGGTAGATTACGGCAAACACTACACCTAAAATGGATAATAAAACGATTTCTTTAAGGTGCCATTTATTAGTCATCGTTAACCTCCAAATTATTTATTTGACGGACTGTTCGCTGAGATTGTGAACGTCATAGTCGTGTGTGATACTTCTTCTTGAACACTTTCAAACGCTTCTTCAATAGCGTTAAAGATATCCTTAACATCACCATCTAATCGCGTCATATAGTGTGATGCACTGACTCTAACACCGCGTGCTTTTGATAAGTCGATTTGTTGATAGATTTTATCCATATAGTCTTCGTGCCCTAATGGATATAATGAAAATTTACAGCCTGCTTGTTGGTTAATGGTTTGAGAT
Source organism: Alkalibacillus silvisoli (assembly GCF_039521975.1). NCBI lineage: Bacteria > Bacillati > Bacillota > Bacilli > Caryophanales > Bacillaceae > Alkalibacillus > Alkalibacillus silvisoli. The sequence continues at coordinate 141,525 of NZ_BAAACZ010000003.1, forward strand.
TTTTCTAGATTCATAGGTTCATCTGTCTCTGCCATATAAACGTCCGCCTCGTTATCACCAGGACAACCGATTGAAAACGTACCACTCATCGCAACATGTTCACCCGTTTTAGCTGCATGAAGGAAAATCGCTTTTGTCACATCAAAAACGTGTACCATCTTTCCGCGGACACATGTTGTGACGTCATCTGTTTCTTTCCACACTTTTGAGCTATCGACTTCATCTAATGATGATAAAATAATATCGACAAACTGATCGCTCATTGGGTAAAGTGTAAATTGACACCCCGCGATTCTACTTGTTCCACATTGATTTGTCATGAAAATCTCCTCCTTAAAAGTATTAATAATAATTGTAATTTTTAGGTCATGGACTGAACCATTCCCTTTTCCAACAATAAAAAAACTGCATCCTTAGGGGAATGCAGTTCAGCTTGTGTTAATCATGAATTTAGACATATAGCTTCACCACACTTCCCCACGCTAGTATTATCTAGATCGGGTCATAAGGGTCAGGCCTACACCTTCTCAGCCACATCGCTGTAGCTCCCCTAGTGCTTGTAACTCACGTATGCAGTTTTGTTATACTTATAGCATAATAAATCTATTAACGTTTGTAAACCAAAAAAGAAAGGTAAGTTTTATGGACCGAGATTTTATAATCAATATAACGAAACAGTTTGTTAAAGAGAAATTAGAACGAGAAGGGACTGGACATGATTGGTGGCATATCTCTCGTGTTGTTGAAATGACGAGGAGAATTGCTCGGATTGAATGTGCTGATCTGTTCGTCTGTACGATGGCTGCTTTACTTCATGATTTAGCCGATGAGAAGGTTGTAATGGATGAGGCTAAAGGTCTAAGTGAAATTCAAGACTGGTTGAGTGAACAACCCGTCACAGAGCATGAACAACAGCAGATTTTAACGATCATTCAGACGATTTCTTATAAACATGGCCAACAATCATTAGCAACTAAAGAAGCGAAAGTCGTTCAAGATGCTGATCGGTTAGATGCGATTGGGGCTATTGGCATTGCAAGGTGTTTTGCTTTTGCCGGCTCTAAAGGGAATTTAATCCATAATCCAGAAGAAGAAGCGGAACTGAACATGACACAAGAGCGCTACCGGAGTAAACAAGGAACAGCGATTAATCACTTTTATGAAAAATTACTTAACCTAAAATCGTTAATGAATACATCAGAGGGTTATCGTATTGCACAACAGCGTCACCAATTTATGAATCAATTTTTAGAACAGTTTTATGGGGAATGGGAAGGGAAGAATTGAATAGTCTAAAGTTAAATGACATTAAATGTGTGGAATACTAAAAGTAGAGAACAATACGAGAGAGGGTGTGATCGAATCATGTTAAACTATAACGGATATATAGAAAAGTTGAGTGAAGAAGCGGCTGAAACTTATGCTTTAATGAACCCACATACCAAAGAGGAAATTATAAGAATTCCCGAATGTCGTGGAGAACAAATGGAACAAGCAATTAGTAGAGCAGAAGATGGATTTGAAAAGGTGCGGTACATGACAGCATTTGAGCGTTCAGAGATCTTAGATAAAGTGAGTCAAATTGTATCGGGTCACAAACGTATTTTTGCTGAGACAGTGGCTAAAGAAGCAGGTAAACCGATGAAGTATGCGTTGGGTGAAGTCGACCGAACCGTTCAAACATTAAAATTTTCAGCGATTGAGGCTCGTAAACTTGAAGGTGAATCAATTCCATTAGATGCAGCACCAAATGGGGCAGGAAGAGATGCCTATACAATTTTTGAACCTATTGGCGTAATTGGTGCGATTACACCATTTAACTTCCCACTTAATTTAGTAGTTCATAAAGTTGGTCCAGCTATTGCTGCTGGTAATGCAATCATCGTCAAACCCGCTGAAAAAACGCCGCTCTCAGCAATCTTACTACGTGAAGCATTAGTAGAAGCCGGTTTACCTGAAGATGCTTACCTTGTTGTGACAGGTGATGGACCGAGATTAGGTGAGGTATTACTTAATAGTAAAGCAATTAAAAAGGTGACCTTTACAGGAAGTCCAGAGGTAGGACGTGAGATTAAATCGCAAGCAGGGCTTAAAAAAGTGACGTTAGAATTAGGGAATAACTCAGCGCTCTACATTGATCAAAGCCAAAAGACTCGCGTAGATGACATTGCGAAACAAGCTGTAACAGGTTCCTTTTCTTATAATGGTCAAGTTTGTATTAGTACCCAACGCATTTATGTTCACGAACAAATTATTGATGAATTTATTGATTTATTTAAACAAGAGACAGAAAAGCTAGTCTATGGTGATCCGTTAGATGAAACAACAGACTTGTCGAATTTAATAGATGAACCATCACAAGAGCGACTTTTAGAGTGGATTGAAGAAGCGAAACAATTAGGAGCATCAGTCGTAGCCGGTTCTTTGCAAGTTGAAGGTGGGTTAGAACCAACCATTCTAAAAGATGTACCGCGTGAAGCGAAAATTTACAAAGAAGAAGCATTCGGACCTGTCGTAATTATTAATACAGTAAGAAATAGTGAAGAAGCAATTAATTCAATTAATCATAGTCAATATGGCTTGAACGCAGGTGTTTTTACCAATAATATGAAACAAGCGCTGCAATTTGGTCATGAGTTAAATGTCGGACAAGTGCTAATTAATGACCTACCGACTTTACGATTTGATCATATGCCGTATGGAGGTAGGAAAAACTCTGGGTATGGTTATGAAGGTGTTAAGTATGCCATTCAAGAAATGGTGAACCGGAAAATGATTAGTTTAAATTATAAGTTTTAAATTCTCTTTTTGATGGTAAATGAGCGAACGCCCATATAATTAGGCGTTCGCTCATTTATTTTGAGTTTAGCTCATTTAAATTGAATTTCGACCATTTATCATAAAGATCGATCGATGTTGACCTCTTTTAAATTTGAGTGGTTATTTTTTATAACATATTACTTTGACAGACACAGTAATGTGTTATAAGATATACTTAAAGAGGTGAAAAGATATGGCTAGTAATATTTCAACTGATTTGATACGTGGTCACACATCCACCATTATTCTTAATATCCTTCGCCAAGGTGATAGTTATGGTTATGAAATTTATAAGAAGATCATTGAGCTCAGTGACAACCAATATGAACTGAAAGAAGCAACGCTATACACAGCTTTTCGTCGCTTACAAAAAGAGGGCTTCATTGAATCGTATTGGGGTGATGAAACGCAAGGTGGACGAAGGAAATATTATCGTATTACAGAAGAAGGGGTAGCTCGCTACGAAGAAAGTAAGAAAGAATGGGAATTTGCGAAAAAGGTATTAGAACAAATGATTAAGGGAGGAAATGAGTATGAGTCTTAATCGACAAGTTAATAAATATGTTGATGATTTATTTAAAGATGTCGGAGAAAGTCAGCAATTGTTTGACTTAAAGCAAGAATTAGTAACCAACATGCATGAAAGAATTACTGATTATAAATCAGAAGGTATGACTGATGAAGAAGCGCTTCAAGAAGCGCAAGCATCAATGGGGGATTTGAGTGGATTAGTAGAAGATATGCGCGAACACGGAAAAGATCAAGCGAAACAGCAAGTGTACTCATCCATGACAAATCGGATTGCAGCTGGAGCTTTGGTTGTCGGAACTGTTTTGATCTTATTTGGGTTGCTTATGTCATTAAGCCTAGCGTTTATGGAAGTTGAAGCTGTTGCTATACCAGGGACAGGTATCTTTGTCGTAATAGGAGGTACTATTCTTACGTATGGACTATTAACAAGAGAATCTGCTAGGTTATATGCGATGGAACGAATTCGCGCAGGCCTTTATGCTGTTGCAGTTGGGGTCATATTATTTGCCATATTCGTGTCGTTAACTTCAGGTCTAGCAACAGGTGAAATGTTTATTGCAGTCTCATCCTTCACTATATTTTTTGTTATTGGATTTGGCTTGTTGTTAGCATTATTATTAACGACTAAAGTTCGCCGCCGAAAAGAGTGAAATTAGAGCTTATTAACTAAATGTTTGAAGCGTGTTCATGGTGATTGTCTAGTTCTTCATGAACAGGCTCTTGACCAGAAGGATAAGTGAAAAAGATGATCATCATCGTAGCACAGGCTATGCCTAATAGTAACAACTCGCGCCTTGAAGTCAGGTGTGGGTTGTTCTTTTTAATGAGAGCAGTTGCTATGAAAAATGTAGTCCCAGTTAAGAGTAATAATCCAATTAGTAAAATAAATAATCCTTCTTTTAGGGGTAACATCACGACTAACATGGCTCCCATCATAGCGGACATAATTCCTGTAAAGGTCGCTTCAATTTGTGCGACTCCATCAGAAAATACCCCCATTAATACCCCAGTGATCGCAGCTACCCCACAACTCACTAATGTACTTAATAATAAGTTATGTTCAAGTACTATTCCGAATAAAAAGCCATAAACAAAACCGAATGTCATACTAGATGCCATAACCAGTACCATCATTTCCATGCTTAACGCTTTAGACTTATTATAATGCATAACAAAAAATAAGATTAGTAGGTTCAGGCTTACTACAGTGATCGAATAAATTAAACCAGTCATCAGGCTAGTCCCCCTTCTCTTTAATAATTTTATGAAAAAGCTAAACAAGTATGATTGTTTTGTGCCACTTTTTATACTTGGTAGGGGTATGTAGTATCCTGATTTCAGAGAAGATTAATTTGACTCCAATATAGAGGTTAGTTTATTTATTGACAAATATACTATAGGGGGGTATAGTAAAATTAGAAACTCTTTAGGAGGTGTAGATATTGACAGGAAATGAAAATCAAGATTCGAAAATGGTTCAAGATGAAGCACCAGTTGTTCCGCGTACCAATAATGAAAAGGAACAAATGCTTAACCGTTTAAAACGAATTGAAGGTCAAGTACGTGGTTTACAAAAAATGATCGAAGAAGATCGCTATTGTGTGGATGTATTGGTTCAAATATCAGCAGTAAGTGCTGCATTAAATAAAGTAGGATACTCGATGATGGAACGCCATGCGCGTATGTGCGTACACCAAGCGGCTAAGCAAGGTGATGGGGAAGAATATATGGATGAACTGATGAAAGTCGTACAACAGTTTACGAAATCATAGAAAGGTGGGTGAGTGATGAAAGAATCAAGACTTAATGTTGAAGGAATGACATGTGCCGCCTGCTCTACACGAATAGAGAAAGTACTGAACAAAATGGATGGTGTTGAAGCGAACGTTAATCTATCAATGGAACGAGCGGATGTTAAATATGATGAGGATCAAGTGTCAGTAGATGATGTTATTGGAAAAATTGACAAACTAGGCTACGGCGTGAAAGAGGAAAAAGTAGAATTAGATATTCGTGGTATGACGTGTGCTGCGTGTTCAACACGGATCGAAAAAGGTTTATCACGAATGGATGGTATAAATGAAGCGAATATTAATTTAACGACTGAATCTGGAACGATTGCATATACCCCGGGGATGGTATCTATAGAAGAGATTCAGGAGAAAGTTAAAAAGCTTGGGTTTGAAGCCTTATTAAAACAAGACCAAGAAGAGAAAGAATCTTCAAAGGAAAAAGAGATTCGTAACCAGAAGCGCAAATTTATAATAGCAGCGATTTTTTCTGTACCGTTACTTTTAACGATGCTTAGCCATATGCCATTTGAGACTAATTTATCAGCACCTGCTTGGATTGAATACCCTTGGACACAATTTGTTTTAGCAGCTGTCGTTCAATTTTACATTGGTGCTCAATTTTATAAAGGAGCTTATCGTTCACTCGTTAATAAAAGTGCTAATATGGATGTTCTAGTCGCATTAGGTACAACGGCAGCGTTTATGTATAGTTTTGTTCAGTCAATTTTATGGCAAGTTGGTACTGTGCATCATGCTGAATTGTATTATGAAGCAAGTGCGATTATTATTACACTAGTCGTATTAGGTAAATATTTAGAAGCAATCGCCAAAGGTCGTACAACGATTGCGATTAAACAATTACTCAATTTACAGGCAAAAGAAGCTACAGTACTAAGAGACGGAGAAGAAGTGAAATTACCATTAGAACAAGTTCAAGTCGGTGACTATATTGTAGTTCGTCCCGGAGAGAAGATTCCTGTCGACGGTCAAGTTATTGAAGGAGCAACATCCATTGATGAGTCGATGATTACTGGTGAAGCTATTCCAGTTGATAAGCAGCAAGAAGATACCGTCATCGGCTCAACCATTAATAAAAACGGTACCATCACATTGGTTGCTGAAAAGGTAGGTAAAGACACGGCATTAGCTGGGATCATTAAAATTGTTGAAGATGCACAAGGATCAAAAGCGCCAATACAACGAATGGTAGATAAAATTACCAATAAATTCGTGCCAATTGTTGTTGTTATTGCGATTATTACGTTTGTGACTTGGTTCTTTATAGTTAACCCAGGAGTTTGGGCAACAGCTTTAACTGCTTCAGTTGCTGTATTAGTTATCGCTTGTCCGTGTGCTTTAGGCCTTGCAACACCAACTTCGATTATGGTTGGTACGGGTCGCGGTGCTGAGAATGGTATTTTATTTAAAGGTGGAGAATACCTAGAGGGGACACAAGGTATTGAAGCTGTATTGTTAGATAAAACAGGGACGATTACAGAAGGGCGTCCTCGTGTTACAGATGTTAAAACGATTTCTGGTGATGGTAAAGACTTTGCTTATATAGCAGCAGCAGAAAAACGCTCAGAACATCCGCTTGCTGAAGCCGTTGTCGCCTATGCTACAGAACAAGGGATTGAAGTCGATCAACCAGCATCATTTGAAGCCATTACAGGTCATGGTGTTCAAGCGTCAATTGAAGAATCTAATGTTTTAGTCGGAACACGCAAGTTATTAACAGAGCAAAGCATTGATGTATCTGGAGCGGAGAATGACTTGAGGCAGTTTGAAGAAGAAGGGAAGACAGCTGTATTAGCAGCCATTGACGGGCAGTTACGTTTTGTCATTGCCATTGCAGATACAGTCAAATCAACATCCAAAGAAGCAATTGATCACCTCCAAAAAGACGCAATTGATGTCTACATGATGACAGGAGACAATACAAGAACGGCTAAGGCAGTAGCACGAGAAGTAGGTATACCAGAGGAGAATGTAATTGCAGAAGTACTACCACAGCACAAAGCTGACCAAGTAGAGAAGCTTCAAAAAGAAGGTAAAAAAGTCGCGATGGTCGGTGATGGTATTAACGATGCCCCTGCATTAGCCATTGCAGATATCGGAATGGCGATCGGAACAGGGACAGATGTTGCGATTGAAGCGGCTGATGTCACACTAGTTGGTGGCGACTTAACTAACATTCCAAAAGCGATTAAATTAAGTAAGAAGACAATGCGTAACATTCGTCAAAACTTATTCTGGGCATTTTTCTACAACTCAGCAAGCATACCAGTTGCAGCACTAGGCTTATTAGCACCTTGGGTAGCTGGTGCGGCTATGGCTTTTAGTTCAGTGTCGGTATTGACTAATGCATTGAGGTTGAAAAGGCAGAGTGTTTAGGTGTAAAGGTTTGATTATAAGAGTTTATTATTAAGGCTGTCGATATTCATCGGCAGCCTTTTAGTTTACCATACGTAATTATTATTAGATAGAAGGTGAATGTTTATTGAAATAAACAATTTGTCCGTTGAATCATAACAATGATGCCTCAAAAGTAATGTATTGGTACCATATAGTGGAAATCTTTAGAATTTTGTGATATATTATTTATGTAAATAAGATTAAATAACTAAGCGAAAAGTCAGGTGTTTAATGTGGATTTTATCGCTCATATTAGAAATTCTGATAAACAAGTACAAAGTGTTGATGAGCATTTGGACAATGTTGCTCAAATTTCATCACAATTTGGTAAAAAACTAAATTTAAGTCACCTAGCTGCAATTGCTGGATTATTACATGACATGGGTAAATACTCAAATGAATTTAAGGAGTATATTATTGAAGTAGTCGATAATCCAGAAAATCCACCAAAAAGGGGGAGCGTGGACCATTCAACGGCTGGAGGTAAGTGGTTGTATGAAAAATTCTATAAAGAAGATCAGTCTCCTACAAAAAGAATTATTGTAGAGATGTTGGTTAATATTATACTTTCTCACCATTCTGGGTTAAGAGATTTTCTAACACCTAATGCATCATCAGATGTTTTAAGGAGAGTAATAGACAAACAGTTAGATAATTACGCAGAAGTACAAGAATTTTTTGAAGAATCGACCAAACGTTTAGAGGAAATAGAAGGGAAGTTGGATGTAGCAGAAAAAGAGTTAATCAAACTTTTAAAGGAGAACAATACAATACACCCTTTGAAAGCCCTAACATTCTTAACTATGATTTTATTTAGTTGTTTAATTGATGCTGACCGTTTAGACACAATGAGTTTTGAAGATAATGTTAAGTTAAACTTACATCAAAACAACAACGAATTATTTGAACAATATTATAAAAAATTAATTCAACATATAGAAGTTTTGCAAAAAAATGGTCAAGTTAACCGAATTAATGCTTTAAGGTCGGAAATGTCTAGTCAATGTGAGGAGCACGCATATAAACCATCAGGCATTTATACTTTATCAATTCCAACAGGTGGGGGAAAAACTTTAGCCTCTTTAAGATATGCTTTAAAACATGCAATAAAGTATAAGAAAGATAGAATTATTTATGTTGTTCCCTTTACAACAATTATAGAACAAAATGCTCAGGAAGTTAGAGAGATATTAGAAGACGATATAAATATACTTGAACATCACTCAAATATTATTCAGGATGATAGAATCACTCATAACAAAGAACAGCCAGATAATTATGTGAAGAATAAGTCAGTAACATTAGCTAAAGACAATTGGGATTCACCTATTATTTTTACAACAATGGTTCAATATTTAAATACTTTTTACTCAAGTGGTACCCGTAATATCAGAAGGCTTCATAACTTATCAAATGCTGTTATCATATTTGATGAAGTACAAGCGCTACCTATCCATTGTGTATCCCTATTTAATGAATCTTTAAACTTTCTAAAGTACATTGCTAATTCGAGTATATTATTGTGTACAGCTACTCAACCAGCGCTAGATAAAGTTAAACACAACATTCAAACAATTGATGGTGAAATAGTTCAAGACCTAGATGAAGTGAATCAGAATTTTAAGCGAGTAGAAATAAAGGATAAAACGACACCTAATGGTTGGGATACTGAAACGCTAGCTTCTTTTGTACGAGATACTCTGAATAGAGAAAACAATGTATTAGTAATTCTAAATACTAAAACTGTGGTAAGAGATTTATATCAAACGTTAAAAGAGAAAGATACAGATGCATATGTCTTTCACTTGAGTACATCAATGTGTGCAAAACATCGACAAGAAACATTAGGAGCTGTTAGAAAAGCTCTTGAGCAGGGAGAAAAGGTTATTTGTTTAAGTACACAATTAATTGAAGCGGGGGTTGATATAAGCTTTAACTCGGTTATACGCTCTCTTGCTGGTCTCGATTCGATCGCTCAAGCAGCTGGAAGGTGTAATCGCCACGGTGATTACGACTGCAAGAATGTATATATTATTAATCATCGTGAGGAAGTCTTAAACAAATTAAAGGCTATTAAGGTCGGAGCGGAAATCACCCAAAAAATTCTAAAAGATATCGGGTCAGAAAAGTTACTTTCATCTGAAGTGATGGCTTTTTACTTTGAAGAGTACTTCACAAAAATGAATTTAGAACTAGATTACCACATTCCTGATTTAAGTGATAGTTTATATAATTTAATCACAACGAATGCTAAATACAAAATACATTATGAGAATTATCATAACAAAAAATTCCCTCTGAATTTAGCTACTAGCTATGATACTGTGGGGAAATATTTCAATGTAATAGATGATCACTCAACATCTGTATTAGTACCATATGGAGCAGGTAAGGAATTAATAGCTGATTTGAATGAAGATTTAAGTATTAAACAAATGTCGACATTATTTAAGCAACTACAACCATACTTAATTAATGTTTATCAACATGAACTTGATGGGCTTAGTAAAGACAATAATTTAATCCCACTATTTAATGGGAAAGTATTAGTCTTAAGAGAGAATGCTTATGACCAATTTTTTGGATTAATGGTTGAGGGAGAAGGACAAATGGACACGTCTTTCATTTGAAAAATTTGCGAGGTGAGATTTTGAGGAATCAAATAGAATTTGAAGTCTTTGGTAGTTATGCACTTTTTACTGATCCAGTTACAAAAATGGGGGGAGAAAAGCTATCTTATCAGGTTCCAACGTACCAAGCTTTAAAAGGAGTTGTTGAATCAATTTACTGGAAACCTACTATAATGTGGATTATTGATGAAGTTAGAATTATGAAACCGATTAAGATGGAGTCTAAGGGTATCAGACCCATTAAGTATCAAAAAAATGAAAACGATCTAGCCAATTATACGTATTTAAAAGATGTTAAATACCAAGTAAAGGCTCACTTTATCTTTAATAAAAATAGACCAGATTTAGCTTTTGACCGTAATGAACACAAGCATCATAATATCGCCAAACGGAGTGTAAAAGTCGGTGGTAGACGGGATATATTCCTCGGGGCAAGGGAATGCCAAGCTTATGTAGAAGAATGTGAATTCGGTACTGGAGAAGGATACTATGATCAGTATGGAGAAATTCACCTTGGCACTATGGTACATGGGCTGAATTATCCCGATGAAACTGGAAGTGACCAACTAGAAGCGCGATTATGGCAACCTGTAATGAGAAATGGCTATATAACTTTCATAAGACCCGATGATTGTGAAATTGTAAGGTCAATTAAGAGTTTATCAGCTAAACCTTTCAGTGGGGACAGTATTGAGCCAGTTGATGATTTGTATAATGAAGTGTTTTCGGGGAAGGAGGGTAAGTAATATTGGGCTGGTTAAATGATTTGTATCAAACATATGAGAATAACTTAGATCAGGTTGGTAAAGTTGAATTACGAAAGAATGGTAGCGAATATACACTACTACCAATTGGGCATACTACGCAAAATGCTCAAGTAGAAGTTGTTGTTGATCTTGAAGGTAACTTTTATTCTGCAAAAGTGATTGATAAAGAAAATTCAACAACAGTTGTCCCATGCTCTGAGGAATCCTTCAGCCGGACTAGTAAACCAGTACCGCATCCATTGCATGATAAACTTATGTATACAGCAGGGGATTTTGATAAATTTGGTGGTAAAGTCAGTGCAAAAGATTTACCACATCAGCTCTATATCAATAATTTGAAAGAATGGGCTGACTCTGACTACTCACATAATTATATTAAAGCAATTTATAGATACTTGAAACAAGGCAGATTAATACAAGATTTAGTTCAGTATTCAGTTTTGCATTTAGATGAGTATGGAAAATTAATATATAAATGGGATAAGAATACGGCTGATAAATATGGAGATAAACCAGAGATATTTAAGGTTTTAAATGAAACTCAAGATAAAGTGTTTGTTCGCTTTGATGTACATCAGCCTATGAAATTAACGGCAAGGGTTTGGAATGATCTAGATATCTATAACTCTTATATTAACTTTTATAAAACAAAACTATCGAGTAATGATATTTGTTACGTTTCCGGTAATCTTATTCCTAAAGCAAGCAAACACTCAAGCGGCATTCATCCAAATGCCGCAAATGCCAAGTTAATTTCAGCCAATGATTCATCTGGATACACTTACAGAGGTAGGTTCGAAAAGGGTGAAGACGTAGCTAATATTAGCTATGATGTGTCACAAAAGGCACATAATGCTTTGAAGTGGCTAATTAATAAGCAAGGTAAACAAATAGATGGACGAGTGTTTTTAGTTTGGGGGGATGACCAACCAACTGTTCCATTCCCACAAGATGATATCGTATCATTATTTGAAGAGATAGGTTTTGAGTACAATAAAGGTGTTCAAGTTGAAGAGAATCAGAACAAAACACATGAAATATTTGCAAACGAGGTTAACAAGGCATTAGCCGGTTATAAAAGTAACTTACAATATCAAGCTAAGGTGAATGTGATAATATTAGAAGCCTTTTCTAAAGGGCGGCTTTCAGTGCTTTATTATCGTAACTTAACACAAGAAGAGTATTTAAAACGGTTAGAATATTGGCATCATACATGTACATGGTTGCACAAGTATAAAAAGGGGAAAAATTTTGACGGCGCTCCATCAAGTCGAGATATTGCTGAGGCAGCTTATGGACGTAATGCCAATAAGAAAGTGATTAAAGACACTGTGGAAAGACTACTTCCGTGTGTAATAGACGGGCAAAGAATTCCAATAGATCTCTATAGAAATTTGTATCATAGAGCATCAAATCCAATCTCAATGGATCAATGGGAATGGCGAAAAGTATTGAGTATTACTTGTGCAATTACTAAAAAGCACTTAGATCAGAAGGGGGAATATAATGTGTCGCTAGATCCAAATAACACAAACCGAGATTACTTGTTTGGTAGATTATTAGCAATTGCAGATGTCCTAGAAAGAAGGGCTCTTTCTAGTGAAGATGATCGTGCTTCAAATGCCTTGCGTTATATGAATACTTTTGCACAACACCCTGCGAGAACTTGGGGTATTATACAGGCAAATCTACAACCTTATCAGGCGAGACTAGGAAGTAACGGCGTATATTATAGTCGATTGATAGATGAAGTCGCATCTCAAATTGATGTCTCTGACTTTAATAACAAAAAGTTAAGTGGTTTATATTTATTAGGCTTTTATAGTCAACGACATGAACTATATAAAAGTAAAGAAGAAAGACAAAAATCTAATAAGAACGATTAGGAGGAATGTAAAATGACAAATCTAAACCATAAAATTGATTTTGCTGTAATTTTTACTGTAAGCAACGCCAACCCTAATGGTGATCCATTAAATGGAAACAGACCAAGACAAAATTATGATGGTTATGGTGAAGTTTCTGATGTTGCTTTAAAAAGAAAAGTAAGAAATAGATTACAAGATATGGGAGAATCCATTTTTGTGCAATCAGATGATAGAGCTCATGATGGGTTTAAAAGTCTAAAAGAAAGAGCTGATGCTGTTTCAGAACTAAAACAGGCTGATAAGGATAAAAATAAGGACTTATTTATGGACATCGCTAGTAAAACTTGGTTAGATGTTAGAAGTTTTGGACAAGTATTTGCATTTAAAGGTGATGTTCTATCTGTTGGTGTAAGAGGCCCAGTATCTATACATCCAGCAGTAAGTATAAATCCAATTGATATTTCTAGTGTACAAATTACAAAAAGTGTAAACTCAACAACTTCAGATAAAAAGGGTTCTGACACAATGGGGATGAAACATCGAGTTGATTTTGGCGTTTATGTTTTTTATGGCAGTATTAACACCCAATTAGCTGAGAAGACTGGCTTTTCAAAAGATGATGCCGAAAAAATAAAAACAACATTAATTACTTTATTTGAAAATGATGCCTCCTCTGCTAGACCAGATGGAAGTATGGAAATTAACAAAGTTTATTGGTGGGAACATAATTCAAAGATGGGTCAATATTCATCGGCTAAAGTACACCGTTCATTGGAGATTAATCCTAAAATTGATGAACCAAAGTCCATAGAAGATTTCGATATTAAGCTAAAGGGACTTGAAGGGCTAGAGCCTAGCGTTTATGAAGGACAATAATGAAGAAAACTTCCTGTTGTTATCTGGAATTCAACACTTTTTGTTTTGTAAAAGGCAGTGGGCATTAATCCATGTTGAACAACAATGGAGTGAGAATGTTAGAACAGTTGAAGGTCAACGAGTTCATAAAAAAGCAGACCAACCATTCGTTCGTGAAAAGAGAAACGATAAATTACTAGTACGAGCTTTACCTGTAAAGTCAAATGAATTACGAGTAACTGGAGTATGTGATGTTGTTGAATTTCAAGAGGATGAAAATGGAGTACCTATTCAGGGATCAAGCAAAACATATAAACCTATACCTATCGAGTATAAACGAGGGAAGCCCAAAAAGGATAAATCAGATATATTACAGCTGGTTGCTCAAGCTATGTGTATAGAGGAAATGTTGTTGGTTGAGGTTAGAGTTGGTTATATATATTACAATGAAATTAGAAAACGAGTGGAAGTACCTATAACTGAAAATGATAAATTACATGTTAAGAAAATGTTTGAAGAAATGCACTTGTACTTCAATAAAAAACATACACCTAAAGTAAAGACAGGTTCTTTTTGTGAAAGCTGTTCATTACAAAATATATGTTTACCTGAACTACTCAACCGACAGTCTCCTAGTAGTTATATTGAAAGGAAAATAAATGAATGAAGAAATTATTGAATACTCTTTTTGTGACCAGTCCAGATGTGTATTTAAGTTTAAATGGGGAGAATATTGTTGTAAAACAAGAAAAGAAACAAATTGGACGGGTTCCTCTTCATAACTTGGAATCAGTATTTACATTCGGTTACAGCGGTGCGAGCCCTGCGTTAATGAGTGCTTGTGCGCAAAAAGATATTTCTCTTGTATTCTTAACGAAGAATGGTCGTTTTCTAGCTAGAGTAATAGGGGAAAGTAGAGGTAATGTGGTTCTTAGAAAAGAACAGTATAGAAAGTCAGATGATGAAACACAAAGTGTATTAGTTGCAAGAAATTTTATTATTGGGAAGCTGTACAATAATAAATGGATTTTAGAGAGAATGACTAGGGATTATCCATTGAGGGTTGATGTTTCTAATTTAAAAGGTATATCTAAAAAGTTATCTGAACTAATTTTGGAAATACGTGAAACAAAAGACTTGGATCTATTAAGGGGTTATGAAGGCCAAGGAGCTATTTTATATAATAAAGTGTTCGACAATATGATTTTACAACAGAAGGAAGACTTTTTCTTCAAAGGCAGAAATAGAAGGCCACCTTTAGATAAAGTAAATGCTATGCTATCATTTGCATATACGCTTCTTGCCAATGATACAGCATCAGCACTAGAAGGTGTTGGTTTAGATGCCTATGTTGGTTTTCTTCATAGGGATAGACCAGGCCGCGCATCGCTATCTTTAGATTTAATGGAAGAGTTAAGAGGTGTATATGCTGATCGGTTTGTAATTTCTTTAATTAATAAGAAAATTATAAGTAAGAAGGATTTTACAATTAAGGAAAACAACGCAGTAATCTTTACAGATGAAGGAAGGAAGAAATTTCTTAAGGCTTGGCAAGATCGAAAGCAGGAAAAGATAAAGCACCCTTATCTTGGAGAAAGTATTAGTTGGGGGTTAGTACCACATGCTCAAGCTATGTTGTTGGCTCGTTATATTAGAGGTGATATAGAAGAGTATCCACCTTTTTTATGGAAGTAGGTGTTAAATAGGAATGTTGGTAGTTATTACGTATGATGTAAGCACCATAGATCCAGCGGGTATTAAACGTTTGAGAAGGGTAGCTAAGGTTTGTCAGGACTATGGATTGAGGGTCCAAAACTCTGTGTTCGAATGTATTGTTAATTCTACAGAACTAAAGCAGCTAAAGTATAAACTGACTGATATTATTAATGAGGAAGAAGATAGTTTGAGATTTTATAACTTGGGAGAAAACTATAAGTCAAAAGTTGTTCATATTGGGACTAAAGATTCAGTTGATTTAGAAGATACATTATTTATGTGAGTGCGAATAAATATTGAACATGTTTTTTAGGTAGGATTCGCACCTTGAAATAACCTATTAAATGTACTTTATGTCATTTTGTTACATAATGGCATGAGGTAAATGGTGTTTTTGGTTAGAAAAATTAGATATGTACAGTTCTTTTTACCCAAAAATCGCCGTCGCACCCCATGTGGGTGCGTGGATTGAAATCAAAACGGTTAGAATATTGGCATCATACATGTACGTCGCACCCCATGTGGGTGCGTGGATTGAAATCAGTTAATACTTTTGTCGTATATGTCGATTGCTTCGTCGCACCCCATGTGGGTGCGTGGATTGAAATATCTTTTGTAAAATACTATAATCCTCTTTTGAATGTCGCACCCCATGTGGGTGCGTGGATTGAAATTTTACTTACGGCTATAATATGTGGTGTGAATAATGTCGCACCCCATGTGGGTGCGTGGATTGAAATGTCTTTCGCCACGTTCGATTAAAGATAGGTAGGGTCGCACCCCATGTGGGTGCGTGGATTGAAATATAACGGCTGATAGTGCATAGCGTCTTGTGTACGGTCGCACCCCATGTGGGTGCGTGGATTGAAATATGTAATAACGTGACCTCAACACCAACCTCGCCATTGTCGCACCCCATGTGGGTGCGTGGATTGAAATATCAACTGAACCGTACGTCTTTAAGTGTGCAATACGTCGCACCCCATGTGGGTGCGTGGATTGAAATGATAACCGACTTTTATGATGACGCTACTCAAATGCGTCGCACCCCATGTGGGTGCGTGGATTGAAATACATCAGCACCATAATGTTTTAACTCAAAACCGCCGTCGCACCCCATGTGGGTGCGTGGATTGAAATAAAATTAAATTTATATCGCTTAACGCTCTATCAAGTCGCACCCCATGTGGGTGCGTGGATTGAAATTTTGTTGAGGTAGTAGACTTTTTGGTGTCCTTCATGTCGCACCCCATGTGGGTGCGTGGATTGAAATTGAATAAGAAAATGAATCGTAAACAATATCGTTTTGTCGCACCCCATGTGGGTGCGTGGATTGAAATAAGCGTATGATGAAGCTGAAAAGAAAGTTAACCTCACGTCGCACCCCATGTGGGTGCGTGGATTGAAATTTATAACCACCTAAGAATTGAACCCTCCGCAACTGTCGCACCCCATGTGGGTGCGTGGATTGAAATAGTTTGTGCGTACAGACACAATCCAAAGGGGGTAGTCGCACCCCATGTGGGTGCGTGGATTGAAATGTTTAATAAAGTAATAGCTTTAATTTGATCATTGTCGCACCCCATGTGGGTGCGTGGATTGAAATAATATGGGTTTAAATTTACGTCAAATGGCATCAGTCGCACCCCATGTGGGTGCGTGGATTGAAATATAGAAAATGACCGTTTAGAACTAACTGCAAGGGTCGCACCCCATGTGGGTGCGTGGATTGAAATTTATTTATTTGAGTCTGATGAGGGTGAAGGAAACGTCGCACCCCATGTGGGTGCGTGGATTGAAATTGCTTTTGTTCATCAGCAGGAGTAGGCTCATTGGGTCGCACCCCATGTGGGTGCGTGGATTGAAATATTTACTATCACTCCTCGTATTAGGATCTAGCACATGTCGCACCCCATGTGGGTGCGTGGATTGAAATTCTTAATTCGTTATTATATTCTCTCAATTCATCAGGTCGCACCCCATGTGGGTGCGACGGGTTGAATAGCACTCTGTGATTTTAGTTATGAATATAACATACAAAGTTGTTCATTGTTTGTAACCTCACATTAAACACTTCATCTAACGCCGAAATCTTTTTTAGCCTTTGTCTTTATTTTTAACAATAAAAGGTGACCGCAGATAAAGCGATCACCTTTTAGAGAAAGACATTTAATTACTTATTGGAGCTTGTCCTTGACCGTTTCCATTCCCTTTACCATTACCACCTCTATTATTTTTAGTTAAAACTTTTAAGCCCTGACCCATATCAGATGCAAGAACAAAGTTACGGTCTACAAAGACGCCCCAAACGTCCGCTTGATCTGGCTTGTATTGTCCTACCTGGGTTGGATTAGCGGGGTCACTGATGTCTACAGCATATACGCCACCAGCATAATGAGAAAGGTATAAAGTATTCCCTCTAACTTTAGGGTCGTGTACCGTATTGGCGAAAGTTGTTCCATCTTCAACCTGGAAAGTTAAATCTGTCGTAAACTCACTTAAAAGCTCTGGGTTGCTTGGATCCTTGATGTCAAATATTCTTGTATAACCGTAAGCTTCTTCATAACCTTCACGAACAGGCACATAAACTTCTCTCGTCTCAATTAAAATGTTTCCGCCTCTAGCTAAGGCTGCTGAGTGTGCGGACCCTTGTTGATCAGATGCGAAGTCTGTGCGACCTAAATATTCAGGGTTCTCAGGATCTTCAATATTGAAGATCATTGTACCTAAATCCCACATGGATACATAGGCATGCTTGCCGTTATTATCAGTGATCACACTATGTGCGAATACTGGACGAGTCTTTCCGTCTGGGGATTCCCAATTATACCCATCAAAATCATCAGATACCTCAGGTAAAGTTCGAGGGTCAAACTCCCATAATTTTTCAGGGTTTGTAGGGTCTGATACGTCGACAATTTGAAAGTCATGTTCTTCTCCGTCACTATATAAATCTGCATAAGGGTTTGCGGTTAATACTAAAGCGCGATTACCTTGTGTCGTTAAATATAATTCATGAGTGCCGTTTGTATTATCATAAACTTCTGAGTAACCGAGTTTTTTAGGATCGTACGGATCAGTTACATCATAAAGTAGGAAACCGCCTGCAGTATCAGCAGTGCGATCTAACTGTTGAACACTGACTACAGCTAAATCACCGTTAAATTCAGGTGTGTTAATCGATTTAACGATTACTTTTTCATGCCAAGTGCCAGGGATGTCATCATGGGCGAAAACAGCAACTTCTTCTGGGTTTTCGGGGTCTTGTAAATCAAATACACGTACGCCACCATCACCACCGCCTGCAGTATGTGTACCAACGTAGCCAAACCCTTTGTGTGAATAGACATCTGCTGCGTTATTTTGGACTCCATCACGAATTTCTTCTAACTGTAAAGCAGCAGCTTCATCAAGAAATTTAACGTTTTTGTCACCTTCAACATGAGGCGTTCCTAAGGCTTCCATCTCCTCTTCAGTGAATAAAGTTCTTTCACCTTTGTTTAAGTCAGATCCGTCTAAGAAGTCGTGTGCAAATGTTGTTGGGGTGAAAATTGAAAAAACTAATGCACCCGATAAAGCTGAAGTCATAATAAGTTTTCGTTTTTTCATAGACATTCCTCCTAGTAATTAATTGAGTGAATATTCACTATATTTAATAGTTTAATAGATTTAATTGAAATAGTTAATATGCATATAGCCTTATTATTTCGACAGTCTAATTAACCATATCCCAATTTATTTCCACAAAAAAGTGACCGCCGTATGACGGTCACATAATTTCAGTTAAAACTTGCGACGAGTATTTTGTTGTTGTCTTGCACGCTCTTCAGCATCTTGTGAACGACGCTGTGCTTCAAGGTCAGCGCTATCAGCTATATCTTCAGCGAACTCTACATCGCGGGCTTCAAGCTGTTCGTTTTTTGGTGTTTGTCCAAGGGGTTTGCGGCTTTTTCGTTTGTGTTCATCCTTACCCATGCTTTGTCACCTCACTTTGATGGAATCCGTTATAGTATGTGAAGTTCTGTATAGAGTTATGAAAAGAAACGGCTTTCGTATTGTTGTTATCGATTGGAAGCAAGAAACTGCTCCTGTTTCAGTTATAATGTAAGAGACTATATGTCAAATATGGCGTTTAACTTGTTGAATTTAAAAAGCTCAATTTGTAATAATTATGTTTATTACCTAGGAAATAGTGAGAATTTGTCGGTGGAAGGAGAATCGGGTTGCGTCCAATTCCTTATAACTCGAACATTTTAGCTATAGATATGTTGATTCTTGAGTCAGTTAGCATTATTTCATCATAAATTCGAGTTAAGTCTGATTCAGACGTGACCCATAAGAAAATGATTGTTTAAAATATCGACGTAACAAGACCTTCAAATAAGAATGAATCAAAGAGAGTGCATGACTGGAATGACATTGGTTTGAATGTATTAGTGTCAGACTCATGCTGGTTCAAAGCAATTTGATTGACATGTGATTGGAAAGTTAAAAGCTGATGGTGAAAGGAGTTATTTTAGGGTGTATAGAAGTTGGGCTAGTAGTTGATGAGTCAGGTTTAGACAGCTTTTTTATCTAAGCGTCTTTTATTTACGCTCAAACAACAATTTATGATCCATTAAAAGGCCGACCCTAAAGAGTTATCGGCCACGTTTCTTTCTAACCCATTCATCAAATGTCCAAAACAGAATAGCTGCCAGTGTTGCACTAAAGAAGAATAAATACATACTAGACCAAAAGACGGCAAAGTCATTAAAGAGTGAGTTAGCATCAGCTAATAAACCTAATACAAAAATGAAACTCATGCCAAATAACGTATGTAGAATCAAAGCAAGCTTCGAACGCTTGTCTGGACTAGCTTTTTCTGTTAATACATCACTTAAAACAGAAGTTGGAACCCCGAATGAAAATAGCCCACCTAAAACATATAAACCGACAATAGGAATTAGAATGGATAGGGGAATATCACTTGTTGTTAATAAGATGAGTGTCATAATAGGTATTAATATAGTGGATGTTAGTAAATAAGCATAAAATTTACGTATAAGCAATGTGATCACCTGTTTTGATTATTATACAGATATCCTATCACAGTCTTATATATAAGGAAATTGAATGAGCGTAAATAAAAGAGGAAAGTCGGCGTTCACTTTCCTCTTTTAAGGTTGATTAGATAATTGATAATCCACGCTCAATTAATGTTTCGTATTCTTTATTTTCTTTCTTTAGTTCATTTAATTCTTCAAGAAGTTTTTTCTTCAATGTCGTTTCTTCATCGTGTTCACTTAATAACTCAAACATTTCTAGTCGAAGGAGCCAATCTTTCTTGTGATTTTCTTTTAATTGTTCGTAAATGGTATTTAGGTCAGAGGCTAAATTGCCTGATTCATTGTCACGAATGTTTCTTACTCGCGAGTAAAGTTCATTTAACTCGATTTGTGTTTGTTCAGGTATTGGTGTCTTTTGTTCATCGTCAACTGTGTAGTAATTCTCACCATCTGCAGCACCTGCGAATACAGACACGATCTCACTACCAACAGCCATATCAAACGTACCCCACTCAGGTGAAAATAATAACGTTTCACCATATGTGACTGAACAGTTCTCGAATGAAAGTAAAATAACCTTACCATTTTCACGCACAATATTAGTAATTTGACCACTTACTTGAATTCCGTTTTCGAAGTTTAGATCTGTATGCTTATTAATTGAAACACCTACTGACTTTAATTCTTCTTCGTTTAAATCTTCTAATGGTTGACTCACACCTATTAAATTTCCAATTGGTGCACCAAATCCATCAGCATGAGTGTCAGTTCCATGGCCTGATATTTGTTGGTTGTTTACAGCCAAGGCAGTGTTTCCATTTGTTTTTAAGTATATAGCTTCTCCTTGTTCGTCTTTTAATAATTCGCTTATAACTCCTGTTACTTGTAGCCCAGAACTATACTCAGCTGTAGCAGTGTTAGCTGAACGTACAGCTTTTTCCAGGCTTTCAGTACCCCCTTTCATAAAGGACATTGTTGTTGCGAATTGTTCAGCTGCATCAAGTAATTGCTTGAAGTCTTTACATACGAAAAGGTGCGGTTGTGGTTTTGTAATGTCAAATCCAGTGTTAATCACTTCCTCCATATCGAAAGGAATCTTTTCTACCTCATCACTTAAAGCATTTGCCCCTTCACCAACAGATGAAAGTAAACCTGCACCGTAAATTTTAGGGTTATTTAATTCACCGATTAATCCAAATTCAACAGTCCACCAGTAGAAGCGTCCAACAATTTGTGCTTCTGATAGTTCAGTTATTTTAGCTTCACATTCATCAACCTTTTGCTTGGCTACTTCAATTTCTTCCTCTGTAGCATCGCCTTTCTCTAAAAGGTTGGAATATGCACGTACAGCTTCGAAGTGGTCATGTTCTTCTTTTGTTGCTAGAGCCTTCATGCCTATTTCGCCAAATCGTTTAACGAAAAAAGAGTACTCTGGGTCTGCTAAAATAGGTGCATGTCCAGCTGCTTCGTGAATAATGTCAGGTGCTGGTGTATATAGAATGTTGTCAAGTTTACGTATTTCGTTAACGACAGGTAAAATGCCTTGTGCTTGAAATTCAAAAAAGGAAACACCTGGAATGAAGCCATCAATGGTTGCAGCTCCCCAACCAAAAGGTGCTAAGCTTTCATTCATCTCACCAACATTTGGAATCTGATCTATTGATATTGAGGAAGCTTTTAGTCCATCAGTATAAGCTTCATGAGCTATATTTTTCAGTAAGTTATGGTTTTGACGCATAACGTAACGCCAAACAGCATGGTTAATAGCCGAGTAGTGTTCATAATGTTGTTCGGCTGTATATTTCCTTAAATGCTTTGGAACGGTTTTAGATTGAATTGTTTTCATAGACATCCCCATTTCATTTAACACTTTTTAACTTGCTTGCTTAAACGCTTTTACTCATTAAAGTAAGTGTTGTTTTAAGAAACAATTTATCATGATTTTCTTTAATAAGTCAAGGGATTTTTGAGTTTCGGTTTTAAATTAAATTGACATTATGTGAATTTTACCGTATAAGTAGGATAAAATTGGACCGTGAAAAGGGGGGAGAGGGAAATGAGTGATTCAATTATTTATCTGGTTAGGCATTGTGAGGCTACTGGACAAGAAGCAAGTTGCTCCTTAACTGATTCAGGGAAACTCCAAGCAGAAGAGTTAAAGCAGTTCTTCTCAGATAAAAGAGTGGACCAAATTATGGCTAGTCCGTTTGAGCGGGCAATTCAGTCCATTGTTCCAACAGCTGAAATGCATCACTTGGACTTACTAATTAGTGATGATTTACGTGAAAGGACTTTAAGTAGTGAAAATTTATCCGACTTTAAGAACTGTTTAAAGGAAACATATAAAGATTTCGATTTAACGTATTCTGGTGGGGAATCGAGTAGAGAAGCATTAGAGCGGGCAATGAAAGTAATATCAGATGTTAAACTGAGCTCACATAAAGCTACGATTCTCGTGTCGCATGGAAACTTAATTTCGTTAATCTTAAATCATTTTGATCAAACTTTTGGGTTTGAGGAATGGGAAAGGTTAACGAATCCAGATGTTTATGAGATTAATTTAAACCGTCGTGAAATAAAGCGTTTATGGAAAGGACAAAAGGAGCTATAGGAAAACTATAGCCCCTTCATAATTTGTTCAATTAATATTTCAGGTTCTTCTTGCATCATAATGATATCTTTATTTAATTGATCAACAAATCCTTGTTCAATCATATGGTCAAATAATTGTAATAATGGAGTATAATAATCATTAACATTAAGTAAGGCGCATGGTTTCTCGTGATAGCCAATTTGTGCCCAAGTCATCACCTCAAACCACTCTTCTAAAGTTCCAGCACCACCTGGTAAGGCAATAAATGCATCTGCTAGTCGTGCCATCATGGCTTTTCGGTCGTGCATTGTCTCAACAACATGTAATTCAGTTAAGGCTTCATTGGCAATTTCGACTGTCAATAATTTTTCAGGTATAACCCCTATTGCTTTTCCGTCATTTTCTAACACACCTTCAGAAACGGCGCCCATACAGCCGACAATCCCTCCACCGTAAACTAATTCAATATTATGTTTAGCTAAAACTTCACCTAATTGTTTGGATTTCTGCATATAAATAGGATCATGCCCATCTCTAGAACCACAAAAAACCGCAACCCTTTTCATCGAATATCTCCATTTCTTTATTATGATGTTTATTATTTTTATTCACATGTTACTACGATTATGTAACAAAAGTATATCACTTACTTTATGTTGTCCCCCTGAAAGTCTTCCTTTCCCAAAGGAACTTTGGCTTTCCAAAATGGAAGTCAGCTTTCCAAAACAGGGCGAGACAATGATATGTATGTGAGGGTTACTCTGCAGTCAAAGATATAGAAACCTTATATGATCAAATGAACGAAACGAAGGAGCGACTCGAAAGAGCCGCTTCTTTTTCTTTTTCACCCGCTTCAATCATTAATCTTCTGAAAGAAGAGTTTTAGGAGGACAGATGCTGCCCTGAATACATTCAAGCATAATCACTTAGATGCTAAGGTGTTAAAAGGTAAAACAGTTTCAGGAAATACCGATCAAACTTTATTTCAAAGCTACAGCAAAAAGGTGAATAATGTAATTCTATACTAATTCCGAATACCCGAACAATTCATACTTAACATGACACGCCTAACGGTATATACTAAGTATGTAATATTTGCGGGGTGTTTTTTGGTTTTATGAAAGATAAATTATGTTATTTCAATATTATTTGTGGTTTTTATTTCACTTCATTATATACTTAGTATATAATGAAGTGAGTAAAAAATGGAGGGAATTAATATGATTAAACTTAGTAATCTAACAAAGGAATTTTTGCAGGGTCAAGAAAAAACTCAAGTGTTAAAAGGCGTTAATTTGAATGTCGAAGAAGGAGAGTTCGTGGCTATAATGGGGCCAAGTGGTTCTGGAAAAAGTACATTACTCCAACTTTTAGGGGGGCTTGATATACCGACTGAAGGAGATATATTAATAAATCAACGTTATTTAAGTAATATGACGGAAAAAGAAAGAACAATATTCCGTAGAAAATACATAGGTTTTATTTTTCAAAATTATCAGCTACTACCTACCTTAACTGTGGAAGAAAATATAGCCTTTCCTCTTCATGCGGATGGAAGTTTGACTAAAGAAAAAAACCAAATGATTTTAGAGCTACTTGATTCTGTTGGATTGAAAGGACTTGGCCGTAGACGAGCTAATTTACTCAGTGGTGGTCAACAACAACGAGTCGCTATAGCCCGGGCGCTGGTCAATAACCCTGCGGTTCTATTAGCTGATGAACCAACAGGAAATTTAGATAGAAGTAAAGCTGAGGAGATACTTGGATTAATATCAAGATTTAATCGAGAAAATAATCAAACAATCATAATGGTAACACATGATATTTTCGCAGCTGGGTTCGCAGATCGAATTATACTTTTTAAAGATGGAATTGTTGATCAAGTGATTTCTAGGAAGGATGATAGTTATGCTGAATATGTGGCGAATTTCATGGCGTAATATAACACAAAATAAAAAACGTTTTTTCATTTCCTTACTTGGGATTATCTTGGGCATAGCGTTTGTAACATCCATGTTGATTGCAGACAAAACAACAAATGATGTTTTCAATTATTATGAGCAAATGTATGTAGCCAATGCGGATTACTGGGTTCTAAGCGATCAACATACTTACTCTGAAGATGCGGTTTCATCGATTTCGACCAGTCCAGCTGTTACGGAAACATTGATCGCGCTGGATAAACAAGCTTTCTTTGAACTTGAAGGTGATCAATCCCTAAATCAAAGATCTGTAAGAATTACAGGCGTGAATAATCAAACTAGTTCTTTACTAAAACTTCCCGTGATTGAAGGTAGTTTAGATAATGAAGGGTTGGTAATATCAGAAGTCGTTGCAAATCAGTTAAATAAAAAGGTAGGAGATACAATTCGGTTTGCCGACTTGGGAGAAGCCAAGGTTTCCGCCATTGTTGAATATACACAGCTGCTTGCTGGCCCCAGTGATTGGGAAGGAGCTGAATCAACCAGCTTTCGCATTATGGCTCCGCTTGAATTGTTAAGAGAGTGGACTGGTATGGATAACGAGCTTTCATATGTAAGGTTTCAAACAAATGAAGACGGACAACAACTCTTTGAATCTCTTCAGAACGAGTTTCTTAATTCAAATGTATATGTACAGCCAGTAGTTGCTGACGATCGACAAAGTAACGATATTGGGGAGCTCTATACTTTCTTTTACTTAATTGCTTGGTTATCCATATTTATCAGTGGATTCATTGTTTTTAATATGATTTACACAAGTGTTATGGAGAGGAAAAAGGAGTTTGCGATAATGAAGAGCTTTGGTTATCTGCAAAGTTCTGTTTCCAAACTTATTCTTATTGAAGTACTACTTTTGGCATTAATAGGTACAGCTTTGGGGGTACCCATAGGAATTTGGCTCGGAGATATGTTTATGCAAACGTTGCTTGGTGTGTTTGAGTTTGAAATGGTTTATACTTTAAATTGGGGAATACCTGTATTAACAGCTGTTGTAATTGGAATTTTATTTCCTGTTGTTTCTTCTTTATTTCCTATTTACAATGCGGGGAAAACTTCGGTGTTATTAACATTAAAAACTGCAAATCACACGCATTCATCGCCGAAGCAACACCTATTTAGAGGTGTTGTAGGAGCTGGTTTGTTTTCTTTTATATTTATTGATCACCCCAGCTCTTATATAGCTATTTTAGCAAGCATCATTCTGTTGTTTCCAATGCTGTTATATGGTTTGAGTTGGGTACTTAAACCTATCTTGAAGGTATTCTTCGGTTATAGTGGAATTCTGGCATCTAGAAGCGTTACACAACAATTAAATAGAAATGCCAATACTGCTGCTATTCTTGCTGTTGGGATAACAGTCATATTGTTACTAAGCGCAGTTATAGAATCTGCTCCTGAGGGTTATGAAAATGAAATTAGAAATACCTATGGAGGCGACCTAAGAGTGACATCAGAAGTGCAGTGGTCTAATGAAGATAGAGAGAAATTGCTTTCTTATGATTCTGTTTCAAATGTTGAATCTTTAATGGAAGCTACGCCGATTACATGGGAAACAATTGATGGAAAAAAAAGAGAATTCTCAATATTAGCTGTTGAAAATGAGGGGCCGACCTTATTTGAGGATTCCGAAAAAGAGCAACTATATAATGATTTATCCAAGGAACCATCCATTCTTCTTGGTAAACGGGCATTTGATGAATGGGGAGGAGATGTTGGTGAAAACATTTACCTTAATACCCCTTCTGGTGTACAACAAATTGAAGTCATTGACGTTGTTAATACATCGCATTACTCAGGATACGTAGCATTTATGGATGAGAATCACTTAACTAATGAATTCGGATGGGAGAATAGTTTTGACATGCTACTAACATTAAATGACGGATATAATGGTGAACAACTACGGGAGCATTTGTGGATGGATTTTAGCAACCATCTTTCAAAGGTTGAAACAATTGAAGATGAAATTAAATCAACTACTTCATCGTTGTCTGGAATGAACGAGTTAATATTAACCATGTTAGTTTTAATCATAGGACTATCCAGTATTGGCACAGCTAATACCCTTTTAATGAACACTTTGGAGCGCACCTCCGAGATTGGAACGATGCGAGCACTTGGTTTTACTAAACAGCAAGTTAAAAAAATGATAATTGGAGAAGGACTACTTATAGGATTGTCAGGAGTTATTGGAGGTATAGTTTCGGGTGCGATTTTAATTTATGTCACCAGCCAGTCCAAACTGTTGGAAGGATTTATATCCTTTCAACTACCTTTAGAGAATATTATACTGGTGTTAATTGCAGGTGTTTCTCTAAGTCTCTTCGCTTCTTGGATTTCTAGTACTACGGCTAGTAAAATAAATATTATAACATCACTTAAAGAAGGTTGAACAAATGTCGGTTAAATACGGAATATTAACAATGCTATCCCTAAAAAAAAATCATGGGTATGAGTTAAAAATAGAGCTAGAGTACCTTCTAGGAATGAAAGAAAAAATTAACCCTGGACAAATTTATACTACTCTCGACCGTTTAATACGTGACCAATTAGTCTTATCTGCAGGAATGGATGACCAAGAAAGGAAACTTTATAAAATAAGTGCGGAAGGTAAAATAGAGTTGAAAAATTGGTTATTGGAACCTGTACCCTATTGTTCTAATAAGGACGACTTCCATTTCAAATGGAGTTGTGCTCGTAAGATTAGTTTCGAACAGGAGAATGAGATACTTGAGCAACAAAAAGCAATGATTATGAAAGATGTCATGGAATTGACTAAATTAAAAACGGAATTTCTTCTTCAAGGTGATGAGAATAGGTATTTATTAATCACTAGTACGCTCTTGCATTTAGAAGCAGATTTAAACTGGATTAATCAGGTCGAAAATCGAAATCGGTCATAATTCTAGGCAAAGGTTTACTCTTTTTAGAAACCTTTGCCACTATCAAACTAAATGCCGTGCAATATTTAAATTAATTGAAAGTGACCTTACGTAAATCCTTTTATACTGTTATTAGACTTTCTACTTTATCACGAATTTAAAAGGGGAATCCTATTTTGAAGAAAGACGATATTATTATCTATGCTTGTGTGATTATTGGGGCGGGAGTAGGTTTAATATTTGATAATGCTTTTCCTGGGGTACTGATTGGTCTAGGTATTGGCTACGTACTTAAAATCTTATTGTTTAATAATACAAATGAATAAGTTAGGTATTAATTGTTATAATCTACACCATAGATTATCTATAATTAGTCTTGTTAGTCGGAAATGTTAATTAAGACCTTGTTTTCCTTGCTTCTAAAAAGTCGGAATCCTTTTCTAAGTAGTCAGTGTCCGATCGACAGGCTATTCGGGCAGAACAGCAGTAATTACCCAATGTCATTTCTGTTGGTGTCCATTATTAGCCCAATCGGTTTTTGTGAAATTTTCCTTCTAATGATCCTATAATTGTAAAATGTAAATGTAGGTTTACTATGTGTTTTTGATTAAGCTTTTTTTTCAAAACGGATTTTATTTATTTAACACAAAATGCGTGTTAGTGAGACGATTTTAATTAAACTTTATTCCAAAGCTACATTTATACATCTAGCAGGATTCAGCCAATTTAAGGCGAAATAATTTTAAAGATATAATTTAAGAGGGGTGTGCCAATGAATGTTAGATGCTATCAACCAAAAGATGAAGTAAGTTGGTTAAGATGCCGTGTCTTATCGTTTTTAGATACAGCTTATTATGATAACGTATTGCAAGAAAAGGAAACTTACGAAAATCCATCAATCGAAATCGTAGTGGAAGAAAAGGGGCAGGTTGTTGGTTTATTAGACCTTGAGTTAGAAGAAAAAGAACAAGAAGTATGTACAGCTAGTGATGGATTAGGTGCGATGATGTGGCATATTGCGGTTCACCCAGATCACCAACGTCAAGGGATAGGTGAAAAGCTACTCCGTTATGCTGAAGAGAAAGTAAAACAGAGAGGCCTTAGTTATATTGAAGCTTGGACAAGAGATGATCAGTGGGTAAACGCTTGGTATGAAAAGCAAGGCTTTCAGAAGGTAAGCTCTTATAATCAAGTCTATATTAGTGGTGAAGAGAGTCATTATTTCATTGATTCAAAAATACCGGAAGTAAAAGTTCTGTCGTCATTTGCTCACTATCTTGGTAATGAACCAGACATTAAAAATAAGTTTGAACGAATTTATGAATGTAGTTGTTATACAAAAAGGCTCTAAAGAATTAAGTAGCTCCTTACAGAACTATGTCAAGGAGCTACTTCTTTTTAGTGATGGAATTGATTATTTGAATGATTAAAGATAGTAACGTAACGACAAATGAACCGAACCCTATCATAACTAATAAAAATCCATATGTTTCCACTTGAAGCGACACCTCCTAGAGTTACTTCATGCTTTAAGGTTGTCTATAGTATAAAACAAGAACGTATGTTCGTAAAGTAAGAACGATAAATAATGACTTCTTACCTATTTGTCTGTGTAAAATAGTTCTCAATTGAGCATTATATTAATGGTATGTATCTTAAGTGGTCCTGTTTAATAAACATGAAGTGTGGGTAATTTTAATAGTAAGGCTAATTATTAAGGTACGGAATGAGTAGAAAGGGGTAATGTTCTTGTGAAAATGAATGTGACACAGAAATTAATTAAAGAACATTTAGTTTCAGGGCAGATGGAACCAGGTGAAGAAATTGGTTTAAAAATCGATCAAACCTTAACGCAGGATGCTACAGGTACGATGGTTATGTTAGAGCTTGAAGCAATGGGTGTCGATCAGGCAAAGACTGAAGCATCAGCTCAGTATGTTGACCATAATTTAATTCAAGATGACTACAGGAATGCAGATGACCATATGTTCTTACGTAGTGCAGCAAATCGTTTTGGGCTTTATTATAGTCGCCCTGGTAATGGGGTTAGTCACCCAGTCCATATGCAAAAATTAGCTATTCCAGGTAGAACATTGTTAGGTTCAGATAGTCATACTTGTGCCAATGGTTGTATGGGAATGCTAGCGATGGGTGCGGGTGGTATTGATGTTGCTCTTGCTATTGCAGGGGAACCTTATTACATTAAAATGCCGCAAGTATGGGGTGTAAAGTTAACAGGGAAACTACCGGATTGGGTCAGTGCGAAAGATGTGATTTTAGAAATGCTTCGCCGGTATGATGTTAAAGGCGGTGTTGGTAAAGTGATTGAGTATTACGGACCAGGCGTTGAAGAGCTTTCTGCTATGGACCGTCACGTCATTGCGAATATGGGAGCAGAGCTTGGTGCGACCGCATCAGTCTTCCCATCTGATCAAGAGATTAAAAACTTCTTAAGTGTTCAAGGTCGTGAAGAGGATTGGGTCGAGATTACAGCTGATCCTGATGCGACTTATGATTTACATGAAGAAATTGATTTATCTCAAATTGAACCGTTAATCGCTAAGCCATCTAGTCCAGGTAATGTTGTTCCAGTGAGTGAAGTAGCAGGTGAGGCAATTTATCAGTCCTATATAGGTTCTTCGGCTAACCCGGGTTATCGCGATTTTGCGATTGTCGGAGAAATTGTGAAAGGAAAACATATAGCACAAGGGTTGTCATTAGATATTAACCCATCATCTCGTCAAATTTTAACGCAACTAGTTGATGATGGACATATTGCGAGTCTACTCTCAGCAGGTGGTCGTTTACACCAAGCAGGTTGTAATGGTTGTATTGGAATGGGGCAAGCGCCAGCATCAGGTCGTAATAGTTTAAGAACGACACCGCGTAATTTCCCTGGGCGTTCAGGAACGAAAGAAGATAGTGTGTTCTTATGTAGTCCTGAAACAGCAGCAGCCTCTGCTTTAACGGGAGAAATAACAGATCCGAGAACATTAGATATGGATTATCCTAATGTCCAAGAACCTAAGAAAGTCGATTTCAAAAAAGAACAAGGATTATTAGAAGAGCCATTAACAGCTACTGATGGGATGAAAGTCGAGTTGGAGAAAGGACCTAACATTAGTTCAATTCCTAGCATGGCTCCATTAAAAGATCAGTTTGAAGTACCTGTTCTCTTAAAGATGGGTGACAATATCTCAACTGATGAGATTTTAGCTGGTGGTTCGCGTGTCCTGCCGTATCGGAGTAATTTACCAAGAATTAGTACATTCACGTTCGAAATTGTCGATGATAGTTATTATGAGCGCGCAATGAAACTTCGTGATGAAAGTGGTCACGCAGTTGTGGGTGGCTATAACTATGGCCAAGGTTCAAGTCGTGAGCACGCAGCATTAGCTCCTCGTTATTTAGGATTAAAATCTGTCATTGTAAAAGACTTTGCACGTATTCACCTACAAAACTTGATTAACTTTGGTATTTTACCTTTAACATTTAAAGATGAAAGTGAGTATGACAAACTTGAACAAGGTGATGTATTAGAGTTTGAACAAGTTCGTTCAAAAGTGAAAAAGTCAAATGAATTTGAAGTAGGCATTAAAGATAAAAATGAAAAAGTTAAAGTAAAGCACAGTTTAACAGACCGTCATTTGGACATAATACTAGCAGGTGGCATTATTAATTGGGTGAAAAACAAACAAGAAAGTGGTGTCTAAATGGGTTCACAAGAATTTCGTTGTAAGGCATGTGATGGTGCTGGCTTATTAATGGACGATGAAGAATGGCGCTACACATGTACAGTTTGCAGTGGAGATGGTTATGTTTCAAGTTTTGAAAATCAACAAGGAAGTCGTATAAATGATGTTGATGAGAACCATCGAATATTAGATTGATACAACAAACACCTCTTGATGGGGTGTTTGTTTATTTTTAATGGAAGTACAATTATTTTCAATATTAAGTTTCATTTGCTATGATGAATGTATTGAGGGAGGCGATCTTTAAATGAATGAACAAGCAGTGTTTCAGCAAGTGAGTTTTTGGCGAGAAAACTTAACGAAATTATTAGATAGCATGACTGAAGAAGAACTAGATAGAATCTCTTCAGGATTTAATAACAATCCACGCTGGAATATTGGGCATTCGATTGTAACGTGGGATGGAGTGATTACGAATGCATTAGGCCAAGAAAGCCAACTTCCTAGTCACTATCCAGCTCTATTTGCAAGAGGGACAAGCCCAAAGGAATGGGGCGAAAATGTCCCTTCTAAAGAGGAATTACTTGAACAAGTAAAACAACATGGGAAACGTATGGAAGAATTAGCTTCGGGTAAATTAGGTGAACCATTAGGCTTTGAAATGCTTCACTTGAAAACCATTGAAGAGGCGTTTTTATTTTTAGCTTCACATGAGGCGCATCATATAGGAACAGCAAGTGCACAAAACCGAGCAGCACAAGCATAATTAGGTAACAGAGGCTCTAAGTTGGGCCTCTGTTTATTTGTATTAAAGGCTTTTATATCACTTTGGAGAATTACAACTATATGTAAAGAGGCATAGGTAACAAGTGTGATCTGAATAATTAAAGCATGAGAAGAAAGAAAGTAAGATCATATAAAGAAATTTTCATCACTATTTGTTAAAATAATGAAGACTTAGGTGATGAAAGAGAGGGGGGACAGCATGACGTGGGAAATTTTAAACGTGATTGGGACCATGGCATTTGGTATTAGTGGTGCGATTGTTGCGTTGGATGAAAAATATGACTTGTTTGGTGTATATTTATTAGGATTTACCACTGCTTTTGGTGGTGGATTAGTACGTCATGTTGTGTTAGGCTTACCTGTTTCTGAAGTATGGGAACAAAGTATGTTGTTTTTAATTGCATTTATAACATTGACTCTTTTATTTTTTATTCCCTTTCATTGGTTTTTTAAAGAGTGGGAAAAATGGGGAGTTTTCTTTGACGCGATTGGTTTATCAGCGTTTGCTATTCAAGGTGCTCTATTTGCTGTAGCTGCTGGTTATCCTCTTCCAGCTGTTATTGTTGGAAGTGTGTTAACAGGAACTGGAGGGGGCATGATTCGTGACATATTAGCTGGTCGTAAACCACTTGTTTTACATAAAGAGATTTATGCGATGTGGGCGGTATTAGGTGCTCTTGTCATTGGATTAGGGATCGCAACAGAAATGTGGGAGTTAATGGTTTTATTAGTTCTTATTATTACGCTTCGTATGCTGTCTGTTATTTACGATTGGCGCCTACCAAGCAGAAGCGATTGGTTAAGGTTTGTAAGTAGTTTTAGGAAATAGTTAAAAATTGTTTAAAAAGCTTTTCACCGATCTATCTTGTTCTATCTTATAATAGTGATAGGCTTAAAGTTTTAAAGGGGCGTTCATCATGGCTTGTTCTGTTACGTTTTTTAGACAGTTTCCAATCTTTGAGGATTTATTATATGAGGAATTAGAAGAAGTAGGGAGAATTGCACAACATCGAAGTATCAAAAAAGGAGAAGTTGTGTTTAGAGAAGGTGGAAGAAGAGAGGCTGTTTATTTTGTCATATCTGGATTGATTAAAGTCTTTAAAGTGAGTGCTAATGGTCAAGAACAAGTTATTAACTTAATCCACTCTGATGAAATGTTCCCGCATGTCGGTTTTTTTGACAATACACCAAATCCAGCAACAGCTGAAGCGTTAACAGATCTTAATCTAATAGCTGTTCCTATTGAGGCGTTTGAACAGTTGTTACTTCAAAAACCTCACATTTCGATTAAAGTAATGCATGTTATGGGTAGGAAAATATTAGATCTACAAGAGCGAATTCAACAAATGAGTACTCAAACTGTGTTTGAACGAACGGTATCAACATTGATCCGTTTAACTGAAGAAATGGGTAAAAATCGCCAAGATGACTCAATTTATGTCAATATTCCAATTACGAATACTGATTTGGCTAATATGATTGGTGTCACACGTGAATCGGTTAATCGAACATTTAATAAATTGAGAAAAGACGGTGTCATATCTTATAACCGTACTGAAATTATTGTATATGACATGGATGATCTTAAGAGTTATCAAGAGCTGTGAGTAAAGTGCTAGAGCACCTTTAATATTCGATTCCAGTTATTGAACTGATTCAAGATGCACCACTAGGTTCACCTGGGTATAACTTTTGGTGAAGTAATAGAAGTAGGAAATCTATGAAACTATTAAATAACCCCCGTTCATTTCAATGAACGGGGGTTTACTATGGTAGGTATGGTAGGTAAATAAAGTGGTTATGCTTTAACTTCTTCAGGTACTTCTAAGCCTAATCCCTCAGCAATACGCTTACCGTAATCTGGGTCAGCTTTGTAGAAGTGTCCGATTTGACGAAGTTTAACTTCTTCCATTGTGCACTGACCTAAGTGATCAACAACGTTTTGTACTAGACGTGTTTTCTCATCATCACTCATTAAGCGGTATAAGTCACCTGCTTGAGTGTAATGGTCATCAGATTGATAAGGTGTTTGCGCAACTTCTCCTTCAACATCAAACGGATTGACTTTATTTGATGGGTCTTCCTTAGGTGCATCATCATAACTATTTGGCTCATAGTTGATGTTACTTCCGTGTTGACCGTATTGCATATAGCCACCGCGCTGATAGTTGCTCTGCTCATTAATAGGGCGGTTAACCGGTAGTTGTTCATGGTTAACACCTAAACGGTAACGCTGTGTATCTGAATAAGAGAATAAGCGCCCTTGTAACATTTTATCTGGTGATGCTTCAATACCAGGAACTAGGTGTGCTGGAGATAGAGCTGCTTGCTCAACTTCAGCAAAATAGTTTTCTGGGTTACGGTTTAATACCATTTTACCAACTTCGATCCTTGGGTAATCTTCTTTGCTTACTGTTTTCGTTACGTCGAAAATATCCCATTTATAATCTTTGAAGTCCTCATAAGGAATAAGTTGAACGTATAGAGTCCAAGAAGGATAGTCACCATTCTCAATTGAGTTAAATAGATCTTCAGTGTGATAGTCAGGGTTTGTACCTGCTAACTCATCAGCTACATCAACATCTAATGCTTTAACGCCTTGGTCACTTACGAAGTGATACTTCACCCAGTAAGCTTCCCCTTCTTCGTTTACCCATTTATAAGTATGGCTTCCATAACCATTCATATGACGGTAAGTAGCTGGAATACCACGGTCACCATGTAAATAAGTGACTTGGTGTAGTGCTTCTGGTGAATGACTCCAGAAATCCCAAACCATGTTTTTATCTTTTAAATTAGTTTGTGGGTTACGCTTTTGTGTATGGATGAAGTCTGGGAACTTAATCGTATCACGGATGAAGAAGATCGGTGTATTGTTACCTACTAAGTCGTAGTTACCTTCTTCAGTGTAAAATTTAACAGCGAAACCACGCGGGTCACGTACTGTATCAGCAGAACCTAGCTCACCAGCAACTGTTGAGAAGCGGATGAACATTGGTGTACGTTTACCTTTTTCATTTAAGAAATCAGCTTTTGTATACTTAGCAATTTCATCATTTGTGACTTCAAAATAACCAAATGCTCCAGCACCTTTTGCGTGCACAACACGCTCTGGAATACGTTCACGGTCAAAGTGTGCTAACTTTTCTAGTAAATGCACATCTTGAATTAAAGTTGGCCCTCTTTGTCCAGCTGTAATAGAATTTTGATTATCGCCAACTGGAGCGCCACTTGATGTTGTTAGACGGTTCTTGTTTTGAGACATAATTAATTCCTCCCTTTAAGAATTAAGTAACACATTATAATAATAACTAATTTATATTGCTTTGTAAATTAAAATGATTATAAATAAACATAAATTAAAAACACACGTTAAATAGGGTGTGTAAAGGGTTTGAAGATTTAATTGAATATTTAAAAATAATAGATTTGTTACTATGATACAATTTATAAGACACTATGGCTAATAATATGCTTGGACAAAATTAGTTATCATAAAAGAAAATCCGAACGATTCATCGTAGGTGAATTCGTTCGGATCTTTGTGTTTCGCGCTCGCGACTTTCAAAAAGTCTCGAGCGCTGATAAACTAGTTCGAGCGCCGATAAAAGTTGCTGGGCGCTGATAAACTAGTTTGAGCGCTGATAAAAGTAGCTGAGCGCTGATAAACTAGTCTCGAGCGCTGATAAAAGTAGCTGGGCGCTGATAAACTAGTTTGAGCGCTGATAAAAGTAGCTGGGCGCTGATAAACTAGTCTCGAGCGCTGATAAAAAGCCTGCGAACGCTGATAAAAAACTTTCGAGCGCTGATAAAATAATACGCTCGGGTAACTGACCGTCTTGTATAAGGTTTCGAAGGTTTGTATTTTAACAACACTTCATTCCTTTTTCCCCAGTCACAAAGTTTATCCGCGCATTGCGATTCCTTCAATCTCAACTTTTACATCTTTTGGTAAACGACTTACTTCGAATGCAGCGCGTGTTGGGTAAGGCTCTTCTAAATAACTTGCATAAATGTCATTGACTGTTGCAAAATCATCCATTGAATCTAGTAAAATCGTTGTCTTAATTAAGTCTTTATAATCTAAGCCTGCTTCTTTTAGTATCGCGCCAACATTTTTCATCACTTGATGTGTTTGTCCTTCAATCGTTTGACTGACAACTTCCATTGTTTCTGGATTAAGTGGAATTTGTCCAGAAATGTATACCGTATTGTCCACTTCGACAGCCTGTGAATAAGGGCCAATAGCAGCAGGTGCTTGATCAGTTGAGTAAACTTTCTTCATTTATTAATCTCTCCTTTCAGTTAACTCTATATTAGCAAAAATTTCTTAACATATTAAATCTTTTTGATAAAAGTAAAGCCTATTAGGGTAAAGAAATCATAAAATTACGGTTTTAAAATTTAGAAAATTTGATATAATCAGACATATAAGAGGCTGTAGGAGGGATCATAGGATGAAAAGAGAAGAACTAATCGCACCAGAAAATTATAATATCGTTAATGAGTTTGAGAAATTTTTAAAAGACCCAGATCGAAAAGCTGTTATTTGGACAGATGATAACGGTAACACAGATGAAATAACGTATTCACAATTGTTTAAACGAGCGAATCAATTAGCGAATGTTTTTGTTAGCCAAGGCTTAAACAAAGGCGATAAAGTCTTAGTGATGATCCCACGATTGATTCAAGCGTATGAAGTGTATGTAGCAGCATTAAAAGCAGGCCTTGTTGTGATTCCAAGCTCTGAAATGCTGCGTGCTAAAGATTTAGAATACCGTATTCAACATGGTGATGTGAAAGCGGTTGTTAGTTATGCACCGTATACATTTGAATTTGAGAAAATTAATAAAGTTAGTGAGCTTAAGAAGTTTGTGTTAGGAGAGGAACGAGATAGTTGGGCTAATTTGAATGAATTAATGGAGCATGCACCTACTGAATTTAAGACGGCTGATACAAAACGTGATGACACAGCTTTCTTATCTTATACGTCAGGTACAACCGGTAATCCTAAAGGGGTTGTTCACACACATGGTTGGGGCTATGCTCATTTAAAAACAGCTGCATCGAACTGGTTAGGAATTAATGAAAAAGACTTAGTATGGGCAACAGCTGGTCCTGGTTGGGCAAAATGGTTGTGGAGCCCGTTTTTATCCGTTTTAGGTTCAGGTGCGACTGGTTTTGTATATCAAGGTAAATTCTCACCAACTAAATATTTAAAGCTATTACAAACATATAGTGTTAATGTTTTATGTTGCACGCCAACTGAATATCGTTTGATGGCTAAGGTTGATGGATTAGAGCAATATGAATTGAGTCAATTACATAGTGCTGTTTCAGCTGGGGAGCCATTAAATCGTGAGGTCATTGATACGTTTGAAAAGTATTTCGATCTTACTGTAAGAGATGGCTATGGCCAAACAGAAAATACGCTCTTAGTAGGGATTACAAAAGGTATGGAAGTACGCCCAGGATCGATGGGGAAACCGACTCCTGGAAATATAGTAGAGGTGATTAATGAAGATGGTGAGCCTGTTAAAGAAGGTGAAGTAGGTGATATTGCTGTTCATCAGTCAACACCAGCTTTGTTTAAAGAGTATTATAAAGATCCTGAGAAAACGAGTGCAACTTATCGTGGTGAATATTATTTAACAGGTGACCAAGCGAGTAAAGATCGTGATGGATACTTTTGGTTTGAAGGTCGAAGTGATGATATTATCATTAGTTCTGGTTATACGATTGGGCCATTTGAGGTAGAAGATGCTTTAGTTAAGCATGCTGATGTTCAAGAGTGTGCAGTTGTGGCAAGTCCAGATGAGGTGCGCGGAGCAATTGTCAAAGCATTTATTGTACTTAAAGATGGTGTTGATTCAAGTCGTGAAGGGTTTGTTAAAGAACTACAAACTCATGTTAAGGAGTTGACAGCGCCATATAAATATCCGAGAGAAGTTGAGTTTATAAGTGAATTGCCGAAGACCACCTCAGGTAAAATTCGCCGAATAGAATTAAGGAAGAAAGAAATGAGTAAACAGTTATAATATAAAAGAATTTGGGCCAAAATCAGCTATAATTAGAAAATCCGAACGATTCATCGTAAATGAATTCGTTCGGATTTTTTGCGCTTTGATGGTGTTACGTTAGAAAGAGCTTTGAACGCTGATAAAGTAACCTTGAGCGCTGATAAAAGTCTTACAGGTAGCTGTTACATAACACAGTTATCAAATGTTCGTATTATAATATCTCTTCATTCCTTTTATCCCAACTTCAATACCTTTAATGATAAGGATTTACATGTACATAAACATCTTGCACTTCATGATGGTCTTCCATTAACTTCCCCTTAACTCGAGCGGCAATACTGTGACCTTCATCAACGGTAATATTAGGGTCAACACTAATTTTGACATCAATAATTACATAAGATCCATGGGTTCTAGCATTTAATAAATCTAACCGCTCTACTCCACCCACTTTCATTGTGGTCATTTCAAACTTCTTCGTTCGACCTGCATCTAAAACCGTTTCTAATGTTACATTAACAGCATCGCGGCCAATTTTAAAACCCATCCACATAACTAATAATGCAATGAAAGCGCCTGCGATTGGGTCGAAATACTGTAAAAACGGCAACCCGTAATGACTCCCGAGCATTGATGCTCCAATACCAACAAGTGCGATTAATGAAGAGATTGCATCAGATCGGTGGTGCCAAGCATCAGCAATAATCGCTGGACTGTTTATTTTGTCACCGAGGCGTTTCTTATATTGAAATAAAGCCTCTTTAACAATTAAAGATAAAATGATGGCATATAAAGCGATCATACCTGGTTCAGACTGATCATTAGCAAATAAGGATGAAATCGCATCTAGAAGAATTTCTACCCCGACTACAACAAGTAGGATCGAGACAATAAGCGTTGCAATATTTTCTGCTTTACCGTGGCCATATGGATGTTCAGGGTCTGGTGGTTTCTGAGCTGCACGAATGCCGACAAGGACAGCTATTGAACTGACCACATCAGAAGCTGAATGAAAGGCGTCTGCGATTAACGCTTTACTGTTTCCGATGACTCCTGCAATCCCTTTAACAATTGCCAATATTAAATTAGCAACAATTCCCAATACTGAGGCGAATTGTGCTTTTTTAAAACGGTTCTCCATAGAACAACCTACTTTTTCATCGTTTATATTTGTTATCATACCAATAATTAAACGGTTCAGTCTAACTATTTTTGACAAAGGTTAAGAAGCTTCAGGCTTACTAAACATATGATGCATACATACTAAAATTAATATGAACAGACGATTTAAAATGTGTGGACTAACTAACAGCATACTGCAATAAACTTAAAATGGCACAATTTCCTTTCTGTAAGCAAAACAAATAATAACGGTCATAATTTATAAAATCTAACCCATACTAAAAGTAATTACAATCGATATGTATAAACCTGAAGTTTTAGGTTAATTATACTACTGCAGGTAACAAATGGGTTAAAAATTTTACGCAAATTTATCAAAACTTACAATGTTGTAATGTTGGTTTATAGTTATTGTTT
Source organism: Alkalibacillus silvisoli (assembly GCF_039521975.1). Taxonomy (NCBI): domain Bacteria; kingdom Bacillati; phylum Bacillota; class Bacilli; order Caryophanales; family Bacillaceae; genus Alkalibacillus; species Alkalibacillus silvisoli. Next base: position 181,465 of record NZ_BAAACZ010000003.1, read on the forward strand.
TAATGGGTATTAGACTAGTACAATCTAGTTACACTATTTAAAAAGGAGTGCAAGAAAATGAAAAAATGGTTATTAAGCATTTTAATGATTTCAGCTTTAGTACTAGGTGCTTGTGGTGGTGATGTTGAAGAAGATCCAATGCCAGAAGATGACATTGATATGGAAGATCCAGAAGATGAAAATGGAGACATGGGAGACCCTGAAGATGATGACATGGGCGATCCTGAAGATGAAGAAAACGGAGACATGTAAGTAACTCCCCCCTAAAAATATATAAAGAAAGAGGCTGATGGGAATTTTCCTATCAGCCTCTTTTTTTTATATTGGTAAAGCGCTATTTACTACATTTATCAAAATACAGAATATTCTAAATTTATAAATATACAAAAAAGACTTTAAAAACTTCAATTATTTGTGTTAATATGCATATATTCGTATAAATATACAAAGGAGTGGATAGAAATGCATAAGAAACATTGGGGAATTATTTTGTTGTTTGGTTTTATGCTCGTATCATTAGTAGCTTGCGGAGGGGAAGACCCGACAGAAAGTAGTGCTGAGGCAAGTGAAGAAATTGAAGCACCTAGTGGTGAACAAGTGATTCAAATGGCAACTTCAGCTGATTTCCCGCCGTTTGAATCAATCAATGAACATGGAGAGTTTGTTGGTTTTGATATTGATTTAGCTCATAAGATTGCTGAGGAGCTAGGTTATGGATTAGAAATTCAGGATATGAACTTTGATGGATTGATCGGCGCTCTTCAAAGTGAACGTGCTGATATGGTGATGGCTGGAATGTCTGCGACAGAAGAGCGTCAGGAAAATGTTGATTTTTCAACTTCCTATCATAGTTCTGGAGAAATGTTTATTACTCAAAATGGTTCAGATATTACAAGCATTGAAGATATAGAAGGCAAGACAGTGGGTGTGCAACTTGGAACGATTCAAGAAGAAGGAGCTGAAATCTTACAAGAAGAGTACGACTTTGAAATTCATGCTGTAGATGAGGCGACTAATATTATTCAGGAATTAATAACGAATCGTATTGATGTTGGTTATATGGATACGACAGTTGCAGAAGGTTATATTGAAAAACAGGATTTAGCTGGATTTGAAGATCCAACTGAAGCCTCACCTGGTATGGCTATTGCGTTTCCTAAAGGAAGTGATTTACAAGATGAAGTAAATGAAGTCATTGATCAATTTATTGAGGACGGTACAATTTTAGAGCTTGAAGAAAAATGGGAGTTGGATGAGTCATAATTTTAAGGGGATTGGAGTGAATAAGGCATGAATTTGGACTTTAGTCAAATCGTGCCTTATATTCCTTTTATGTTAGAAGGAGTATGGGTCACATTACAGTTTGTTATTATCGCCATTATATTTGGATTTATATTAGGGGCATTAATTGCACTTATAAAGATTAGTCGTTATAAAGTATTAAAATTGATTGCTGATTTTTACACATCAATATTTCGTGGAACACCTTTAATACTACAGTTAATGTTAATTTACTTTGCGATTCCACAATTAACTGGTTATGACATATCGCCATTTCTATCAGCGATTTTAACGTTTGGATTAAATTCATCAGCCTATGTTTCTGAAATTATTCGTGCTGGAATTCAAGCTGTTGATCAAGGACAAAAGGAAGCAGCTGAAGCGTTAGGAATACCGTATCGCCCAATGATGATTAAAATCATTTTACCGCAAGCGCTGAAAAATATCCTACCAGCTTTAATGAATGAATTCATCACGTTAACGAAAGAATCAGCGTTAGTATCTGTTATTAGTTACTTAGATTTAATGCGTCGTGCACAAGTTGTAGCATCAGATATTTATCGTAATTTCGAGCCACTAATGTTTGTTGGGTTATTGTACTATGCCATGGTCATGGTACTAACATTAATCGGGAAGTATATTGAACGGAGGATGAGAGCAAGTGATTAAGGTAGAGCAATTACACAAGAGCTTTGGGGAAAATGAAGTATTACAAAATATTAATACATCAATTTCTTACGGAGAAGTCGTCACGATCATAGGTCCATCCGGTTCTGGGAAATCAACATTCCTTCGTTGTTTAAATCTTTTAGAACAGCCAACTTCAGGTCATGTTTATGTTAATAATGAGGATATTACAAACCCTAAAGTTAATATTCTTAAGGTCCGTGAACAAATTGGAATGGTGTTTCAACACTTTCATTTATTTCCGCACATGAGTGTTTTAGATAACTTAACTTATGCACCGATGACTGTTAAAGGTATTAGTAAAAAGGAGGCGAATCAAAAAGCAGAAGAGTTGTTAAGTAAAGTAGGTTTAACTGAAAAGATCAATGCTTTTCCGAATAGCTTATCAGGTGGACAAAAACAACGTGTAGCTATTGCACGTGCTTTAGCAATGGAGCCAGAGCTGATGTTATTTGATGAGCCTACCTCAGCTCTTGACCCTGAAATGGTTAAAGAGGTATTAGAGGTGATTAAAGACTTAGCTCACTCTGGTATGACATTAGCTGTTGTTACTCATGAAATGGGCTTTGCTAAAGAAGTCTCAGGCCGTATTATCTTTATGGACCAAGGTAAAATAGTAGAAGAAAGTGAGCCGAATTCTTTTTTTGAGAAACCAAGGACTAAACGAGCTCAAACCTTTTTGACTAAAGTACTGTAATTTATGATAATTCAAATGCTATAAGCTTTGGAGGCAGGATCTTGTGGAATTGGAATACTTTTAATCCACATGGGTGCGTAATTGTTGTTTTAGAAAGTTAGAAAAGAAATTAAAGGAATACAAAAGAAGATTAAAAGTTAGTTAAAGAAAGCATCGACTTAAGTCGGTGCTTTCTGATCTTTAGATTTTTTAAAGTACACGATTTCTTAGTGAATAATTAATCAAATTATAGGGCTAAATAATAGTAAACTTAACTATAAGGAGTTATGTCGGAATGGGCAAGATGACAGTGCGTTACTTTTTAGTATCTTTATTAATTAGCTATTTGATTGGTTTGATCTTTTTTGCGCCTGATTTTGATGAGAGCTCTTCAGTATATGCCTTAGAAACCGTCAATGACACTGGAGATATCGAAGAAACAGAATATCCAAATATTAATATTAGAACGGTATCACGTGAAACGGATGATTATATACTGTTTGTTCAAGCTCCTGTATTTGATCATGAGGAATTAAATGAGTTTTTTGGTGATTATGTTGAGCAAGTGATGAATCAATTCTTTCATGAAGTTGAAGAACTAGGGCGAGTTGATTCAAAAACGCCAGGTAATTTAAGTTTGAAAGTTGACATTGCGCCTGCTAATGAACAGTTATACTCTGTTATATTTAATGAGGAATCTTTTACAGGTGGCGCAAGTCTTAATCAAAAGAGTAAAGCATATATGGTTGATTTATCAAACGGTGAACTCGTTAATCGCTCGGATTTATTTGTTGATCCAGATGAAGCCAGGAGCGAACTATTCTCAATAATTGAACAACAATTAAAAGACTCTGAGCAGTATAGTGCCTATATTTTAGAAGATGAAATGGAACGCTGGTTATCACAGACTGATTACCATTTTCAGAATATGTTTGTTCGTGATGGTGATATCGTCTTTAAATTTAATAAGTATGAAGTGTTAGCAGGTGTGGCGGGAACACCTGAGGTTGAGATCCCAATCAGTTCAGTAGAGGAATTGTTTAAATCAGAGTGGTTAGAGCGACTTAAATTAGAAGATCAGACTGGACAAGACTTCTATCTATAATTTAGATTTACAGAGAAAAGAGAGCCTAATTATAGGCTCTCTTTATCTTGTTTAAAATGTTTCTAACTGATCTAAGTTGTTGCTAGGATCACCATCAGCAACACCTCGGATTGTCGTGCGTCCGTTTCGTGCTTTTCCGACTGTAACATCATTAACTTCACCTTGTTCAACTAAAGCCAATGCTTCATTATAGTCTAAAACATTCCCATCAGCTGTTTTAAAATGTGTCATGTCTCCATCTGCATTGTGGCGAACTGCGACAAATTGTATTGCCATCACGGATCCCCTCCTTGCCGTTATTTTTAGCGTGGAGGGGGTGTTTTATACAGTTATTGTGCTCTAGAAGTTATTGGGTACAAGATTTAAGAGGTAGAAATAAAACAATAACTTTAATGTTTTGTGTGCTCATTAATAAATTGTTCCAATTCTTCTTGTGTAGGAGAGGAACGTGCACCTTTCTTTGTGACATTAAAAGCAGCCACCGCATTGGCTTTAGATAAACTAGTGGAAAGGTCGTTCCTCATCAATCTGGATGCTATAAATCCTGCGTTATAAGTATCACCTGCACCTAGAGTATCGACGACATTGGCAGGGTAAGCCCCTGATTTTATAATCTTTGGACCTTGGATAGCAATTGACCCCTGATCTCCCATGCGAACAATTAAGACTCTATCTTTTGAAGAAAACTGTTTTGCACTATCTAACCAGTTTTTTTGTGGGTGAAGATAGTAAAATTCATCTTCACCGGAGCCAAGGACGTAATCACTATACTTAATGGTTTCGATGATTGCGTTTTTATAATCTGGATCAATTTCGTCCGTTACTCTTAAATTTAAATCAAATGATGTCGGAATACTCCTCTTTTTAGCTTGTTTAAATATATTTATAATCGAATGGCGAGCAGACGTGTCATCAATCATTGATATGCCTGATGAATGAATCCATGTTGCATTATGAATAGCGTTATCGTCAATTTGGCTTAAGTCTAACTTTTGAAACCCTAGATCATTTTTGGGCCAGATAAAAGGGTGTCTCTCTCCTAATGGATCAATAAAAGCAAATGTGGAAAATGTATTGACTTGTCGATCTACGATGAGGTGATCAATATTTACCCCTTCGTTTTTGAAGTCATCTATTACTTGTTTCCCTTGTGCGTCATCGCCTATCGTACCTAGAAAGGAAGTGTTTATACCTAACCGTTTCAGTGATACTGCTGTATTGGCAGATGTACCACCTCCAATGATGAATGGTTCTTTAAAATCAGTTTTATTATCTTTCTGTATTTTAGGTAAGTGGACAATTATATCAACACCAGCATCACCAATGACTAGGACATTTTGTGTTTTATTTTTCTTATGCATTTTGAGCAGCCCTAACGAAAGCTTTAACTTTACTAGGGTCTTTAATTCTTTTTTCATCTTTAGGGGAATCGTAGTTAGTAGAAGTAAATGAATCAACACCGTACGGATTGGAGATTCGTATGGCTTCAGCAACATTTTCGCTTGATAATCCCCCAGCAATAATGCAAGGAACATTAGTTGATTCAATGATAGCTTTATCGATATTCCAATCATGTACTTTTCCGGTAGCGCCTATTACTTCCTCTGACATTGACTTTGTATCAATTAGAAAATAATCAGAAACGGACTCATACTCTTTTGCATAATTAAGGGCTTTTTGATTCTCTAATGGGATGCCAGAGTAAACTGGGATGGCTTGCATAATTTTCAAGTCATTACAATGACGTTTAATCGTTTTGATTTGTTCTGGTGCTATTGCTTCTATATCACCTGATAAATGTAGGACGTCTGGTTTCACTATTGATAGATTTTCTATGATTTCATCAACATCCTCAGATATAGTTAACCCGATTTTTAATACATCAGATGGGACGATTTCAAAAACCTTTTTAGCCTCTTCACACGTTAAGTGGCCAGGGTATTGAGGGTTTTTGGCATATGGAACTCCGATGTGATCTGCCCCAGATTCAATGACGTTTATAGCATCTTCTTTTGATCGAATTTCATAAATTTGCACCTTCATTCGTTAATTCTCTCCTTTATATTGTTTATTATGTTTAACTTTATAGTTTCTATTGTACCATCTATATTCTGAATATTTAAACTTTTTTGAGTTGTGGTAATTTCAGCAATTTATTAAGATAATTAAAAAGGCGCAGAGTGACTTCTGCGCCTTAAAAATATTAAATATTAAATTCTTAATATGTCATCAGCCATTTTACTGAACTCGTTGTTCTAGTTGTGTATGATAAAGGTCTGCATACTTTTCGCCATGTTTAACCAGCTCTTTATGTGAACCTTTTTCGATGATCTTACCATGTTCAAGCATAATGATCTGATCAGCATTTTGAATGGTGTTGAGTCTATGGGCAATCACAAAGCTCGTTCTGTCTTTCATTAATCGTTGTAAGGCTTCTTGGATTTTGATTTCAGTTACCGTATCAATACTACTTGTTGCTTCATCTAAAATTAATATTTTAGGATCAGAAAGAATGACTCGACCAATCGTTAGTAATTGCTTTTGTCCTTGACTGATCCCGCTGCCATCAGAGTCTAATACAGTATCGTATTGATTAGGTAGCTTCATAATAAAAGAATGAGCATTTGCTTTCTTTGCGGCATCTACAACTTCATCGTCACTTGCATCCAATTTACCATAACGGATATTCTCTCTGATTGTTCCTTCAAAGAGAAACGCATCTTGTAGTACAAAGCCCATATATTGTCTCAAACTTGACCGTTTAATTTTTTGAATATCTGTTTCATCTAATAAAACCCTTCCTTTGTCATAGTTATAAAAACGTGACATGAGGTTAATAATGGTCGTTTTACCGGCTCCTGTGTGGCCAACGAAAGCTACAGTACTACCAGCATTTGCTTTAAATGAGACATCATTAAGTACGACTTCATCTTCATCATAAGAGAAGGTGACATTTTGAAACTCAATATTTCCTTCAGGTTCGTCGATTTCGATTGCTTCTTGTTCATCTAATTCTTCACTATCTTCATCGATAATATCGAAAACACGTTCAGCGCCGGCTACAGCGGTTAACAGTTGATTGAATTGGTTTGATAGTTCGTTTAATGGTCGTGTGAACTGTCTTGCAAGTTCAGTGAAGATAACGATTGTTCCAACTGTGACCATGCCATTAATTGCAAATATACTTCCAACAAAGGCAATGATGGCAAACCCAAACGAGTTAAGCATGTTCATTAGCTTAGGGATAAACCCTGAAAATACAGCCGCCCAATAACTTGCTCGCATCACATCATCGTTTCTTTGCTCGAATTCATTTGTGACACGGTTTTCTTGGGAGAATGTTTTAACAATTCTTTGACCTGAAATCGTTTCTTCAACATAACCATTCATTTCACCAATGCGTCGTTGTTGGATTTTGAATAATGGTCCAGTTCGTTTGGTAATCCATTTCATCCCAAACACCATCATTGGAATAATTGTTAATGTTACGACTGTTAATAATGGACTTAGATAAAACATGACAGCAACCGTTCCAACAAGTGTAAGTATACTTTGGAAGATTTGAATGACTGATTGATTCAGCGTATTACTAATATTATCAACGTCATTGGTCACACGGCTCATAATTTCGCCGAACTGCCTTTTATCAAAGAATTTAATCGGAAGTTCATGCAGTTTATTAAATAGCTGTGAACGTAAGCGGTAAACGGTATTTTGGGCAATGCCAATCATGAAAAAATTCTGCAAAAAGATCGCCAATGAGTAACCGAAATAAATGAGTAAAAGAAGCACAATTAATGTGCCAATTCCCTCTTGTTGGCGCTCGACAATAAAGTCATCTACACCCATTCCGATCATATAAGGGCCAAGTAAGGAGAAAGCAGAGCTAAATACGACCATCAAGATTACAAAGAGTAGAAGCCAATTTTCACTTAGTAAGTACTTCCAAATCCGTTTAACTGTTCCCTTCCAATTACGGACCTTTGGCTTAGCGTGTTCATCAACTTGCTCAGCTTCATTTAAATCAATTTTTTCATATTGAAAAGGTTCTTTTAATTTGTCTTTAAAGCTCATGGACTTCTTCCTTTCCAAACTGTGACTCAACAATTTCCAGGTACATATTAGAGTGCTTGAGAAGTTCTTGGTGAGTACCTGAGGCTAACAATTCACCATCATCTACTAAGATAATCTTCTCTGCATTCATCGCAGTAGTAATTTTTTGCGTGACAATGAGCGTTGTACATTCATATTTAGAGATGGCTTCAAGTAATTTAGCTTCCGTTTTAAGGTCTAAAGCACTTGTGCTATCATCAAGCATTAATATTTTGGGTTCTCTAACGAATGCTCGTGCAATCGAGACACGTTGCTTTTGGCCACCGGATAAGTTAACCCCTTTTTGACCAATTTTCGTATCGTAGCCATTAGGTAGTTCGACAATTGCATTGTGGATTTGTGCATCTTTAGCTGCCTGAATGACTTCATCTTTTGTTGCGTCGTTTTTCCCCCAAGCGATATTGTCATAAATCGACCCTGTAAATAGTAGAGGCGCTTGTGGAACATAGCCAATGGCTTTTCTTAAATTGTCTAGTTTAAGTGAACGAACATCATTTCCATCAATGTAAACAGTACCTTCAGTCACATCATATAAACGTGGGATTAGTTGAAATAGTGATGATTTACCTGCCCCTGTAGCACCAATAATCGCAATTTTTTCTTGTCCACGTGCAGTAAAACTAATATCTGAAAGAACATTTTCTTTGGAGTTAGGGTATCTAAATGTGACGTGGTCAAACTCGACTTTACCATCTGTGATTCTTTTTGATGGGTTAGCATCTACCGCCTCAACTAAATCGATATCAGCAATGAAAACATTCTTTAACCTTACAGCTGAAGCTTTTGCCCTGGCAAAGGCCATTGTTAAAAAGCCAAACATAGAAATCGCCATTGATACACGTAAGGCATAGTTAATAATGGCAACGATCTCACCTTCAGTAGCGTTGTTATTATTGACCTCAGCATATCCAAACCAAAGAATAAACAATAAACTTAGATTCATAACAAGTAGCAAGATAGGCATAGACGTTTCAATTAAACGAAGTGATTTTTTCATTTCCGTCATTAAGCCAGTATTTGCACCTACGAAGCGGTCTTGTTCATGGTCACGACGAAGAAAGGCTTTGATTAATCGAATGCCTGCTAAGTTCTCTTGCATAACGCGGTTTACGTTGTCGAGTCTAGCTTGCACCTTTTCGAATAGTTGACTGCCTTTTTTCAGTACCCATGTTAAGAAAAATAGTAGAATAGGCACTGAAATTAAGAAAATGAGTGCAATGCGCCAATTGACGATAAAGGCCATAGTGACACCGCCAAGAACTAGGAGTGGGGCTCTTAACATAATTCTCAAGGCCATAAATACGCCATTTTGTACTTGTCTGACATCATTAGTGAATCGTGTAATTAGAGAAGATGTCGGGTATTCATTCAGGTTTTTAAATGAAAAGGATTGAACTTTTTCAAATAGCTTTCCACGCACATCATAGCCGAATTTAAAGGTGACATGAGCGGCGAAAAAGGAATTGCCGATACCAGCTGCAAAAGATAGTAACGCAAGGCCAATCATTATAGCACCCCAAAAAACGACATTGTTTATGTCCTGTACTAAAATGCCTTCATCGACCATTCTCATTAATATGAATGGAAGCATTAATTCAACACCAAGTTCAATTAACATAAGTGCCCAAGCAATGATCATATGAAAGCGATAAGGTAATAAGTTTTTTAAGACATGGATCATAATTAATAGCCTCCAGCGGTTACGGTATATATTAGGTTTGGATTAATAGTTATTTGATATTATTCGTTTTATATTTTATCGTGAAATTAATAATAACCATAGAAAAAACTAAATTTTCTTATTTTTTCTGCTAGTCTTATATGTAGGCTGTTTTTGCAGAGTTTGTTGCTATAGCTACCGCAGTCGAAATACACTTAGCTTTCCGTGGGTGAGCGGTGAGCCTCCTCGCTAACACTGCGGGGTCTCACCTGTCTCACATCTCCCAACAGGAGTCTCCGTGTATTTCGACTGCTTGTGAAGTGCCTATAATCAAATTTAATTTTTAAAAAACAACAATCATTTAAAAAACTGTCTGTATGTATTATTAAGGGATGCGAAATATATTTATATATTACCATAATTTGAGGGTGAACCAATAGAGAAGAATTTGGAGTAAAAGGGAATGGCGGTCGTTAAAACTCGACCAATTGAGTACTTTTGACGATAAGCAATTAATGAGCGGAGAATGTTGAAGTAGCGATAAAAAATCATCTAAAACGAGTTCAGTAATGGTGAGGTGTCGGAAAATATATCCCCTAACGTTTTCTTTACAAAAAGTGTATAATAGAGTAGTAATCATGTATAGGACAACGGAGGAGAACTAAATAGAATGGATGACATAGTCCGATATTTGCAAGATCAAGAAGACGAAATGGTGTCATTACTACGAGAGTTAGTATTAATAGAATCACCATCTAATGCCCCAGATTTAACTGAAAAAATGGGCAATTATTTAAGTGACAAGTTTGTTGAGTTGACTGGCGGAACTTTCACAAAGCTAGCAAGTGATGAATATTCACCTCACATTCGTGCTGAATGGGGAGAAGGAGAAAGGCAGCTATTAATCATTACGCACTTCGATACAGTTTGGCCTGAAGGAACGCTAGAAGATATGCCGTTTGAAATAAAAGACGGGAAGGTTTATGGTCCTGGAACGTTTGATATGAAAGGCGGTATTGTTCAAGCTTTATATGCTATTCGGGCGTTGAAGGACTTGAATAAATCAATTAACAAGAAGATTGTGTTAATGATGACGAGTGATGAAGAATTAGGAAGTCCAACGTCAAAAGATTATATTATGAAAGAAGCTGAAAAAAGTGATGCCGTATTCGTATTGGAACCTTCACAAGGAAGCCAAGGCGCTTTAAAAACAGCACGTAAAGGTGTTGGAACTTATGATATAACCATTCATGGTGTGTCATCACATGCTGGTATTGAACCAGAAAAGGGCGCGAGTGCTATTGAAGAATTAGCTGAACAAATCACATATTTGTCAAACTTAACAGACTTAGATAAAGGAACGACAGTGAATGTTGGAATCATTGATGGTGGATCATCGAAGAACGTCATTGCTGAAGAAGCGCATGCCGTTGTCGATGTCCGTGTTCAGACACAAGAAGAAATGGACCGTGTCGTGCCGCTAATTGAACATCTAAAGCCACATGATAAAGATATTCAAATTGATATAGAAGGTGAAATTTATCGCCCACCACTAGAGCGAACTGATGAAATAGAGGACTTATTTGATAAAGCGAGCGAATTAGCACGTGATTATTTAGACTTTGAGCTTGAAGAAGAATCAACAGGTGGCGGGAGTGATGCCAACTTTACAGCTTCATTATCACCTACTCTTGATGGGTTAGGTGCTGTTGGTGATGGAGCTCACGCCCAGCATGAGCATTTAGTGATTCATGAAATGCCGAGGCGGAGTGCTTTGTTGGCTATGTTGTTGTTTTCAAGCTGATGAAAAACGCTCGCAATTTTATCATAGGAATGTGTGTTCGTGAATCCTTTAGGCTACCGCCTAACTGAAATTCATCTCCACCTTATCGCCTAAGCTTTACCCTGCACACGATTGAAGATGGAGACTTCTTTTAGAAATAAGTTAAAAGTAGTTCAATTTGGGAGACAAAAGTACAATTTGTCTCCTTAAATTGAACTTTCTTTATATAAGAGATCGATTTGTTAACTAAAGGTGAAAACTGAATGTCATGTTAAAATGAGTTAAAGAATGTCATGTGAATCGAAAGCGTATTAGTTTTAGAACAAAACTGTTACACATTTCTATAACTAACAATTTAGAAGGGGTGTCATATGATCCACCTTAAGTCTGTTCAATTGGAAATTGATCATCAGGATATAGACACCCATACAATTTACCTGTTTTGAAAAATACGGGGAACATTCAGTTTAATAAACCTGTTACTTTATTGGTTGGAGAGAATGATACTGGGAAGTCTACTTTACTTGAAGGTATAGCTGCTAGCGCTGAGAGTATTTTAATCGATGGGGAAAGTGTTGAGTCTTTAGCATTTGAGGAGTTGAAGAATAAATGAAAATTAATTTGGTCCATTAAGACAAGAAGAGGATTTTACTTTAGAGCAAATGATTTTACTAATTTTATAAAAATGTTAGAAGATATAAAACAGGAATCTAGACAAACAATCAATGATATCTCAGCTAGAGGGAAGAGTAACCTTGAGGCCATGCCACACGCTCGCACCTTATATGATTTGGAAAAGTTATATGGGGAAGGGTTAGAATATCTTTCACACGGAGAGAGTTTTTTGAATTTATTTCAAGCCAGATTTCAGCCTAAGGGGTTGTATATTTTAGATGAGCCAGAAGCTCCATTATCACCTTTAAAGCAATTGACTCTTATTTCAATGATTAAAGAGATGATAACAGAAAACGCCCAATTCATTATAGCTACACATTCACCTATACTTATGGCAATTCCGGAAGCCGAAATACTCTCTATTGAAAATGGGACACTTAAGAAGGTTAGCTATGATGAATTAGAACATGTCACTCTAACTAGGGATTTCTTAAATAACCCTGAAACCTTTCTCAGACACTTGTAAAATTTACGAACGATCCTTAGAAATAGGCAATTTATTAACGTGTTAATAGCGCCAGCCTCTTTTATGTATTAAAAGACATTAACCTTCGTCCAATGCTATAATGATTGATAATCAAATAACTAAAGGGAGTCAGTCATATGTTGTATAAGCACCCCTATGTCATTCTTAGGCGTGAGATTGACCAAATTGATCTGCAACAGAAATATATCGAAGAAGAACATTTTATCTATTTATATGAAGACCGGATTGAAACGGCTGAACAAAAGTTCGACCTTAAAATTGTTTTCGACATGTCTTATAAAATGCTGTCAGCTTCATACGGCTTTTTCTATTTACATACAACAAAAGGAGTATCTACGTTTCAAATTAAGGATGAGCCTGATGAGCTCATTATTCAATTTAGAAAAGTTGAAATTAAATAATGGAGTGAGAACAATGAATAAACACGTATTATTAGTAGATGGTATGGCGCTGTTATTCCGCGCTTTTTATGCAACGGCAATGAATAATAACTTTATGATTAATAGTAAAGGGATTCCAACGAATGCGATTCACGGTTTTATCCGCCATTTATTAACATCAACAAATACATTTCAGCCATCACACGTTATTTGTTGTTGGGATATGGGGAGTCATACATTTAGAAACGATTTATATACTGAATACAAAGCTAATCGCGGTGCACCACCTGAAGAGTTAGTCCCGCAATTTGATCTCGTTAAAGAAGTAACAGAAGCGATGGACATTCCGAATGTTGGAGTAGCAGGTTTTGAAGCGGATGATTGTATTGGTACATTAGCTCAAGCTTATCAAGGTGAAGCGGATGTGACGATTTTAACGGGTGATCAAGATATTTTACAGCTTTTAGATGATGGAATTCGAGTAGCCTTATTGAAAAAAGGTTACGGTAACTATGATGTATATGAAGCGGACCGTTTCTTAGAAGAGAAAGGTATTACCCCTAAACAAATGATTGATCTTAAAGCAATGATGGGGGATTCGAGCGATAATTACCCTGGTGTTAGAGGTGTTGGTGAGAAGACAGCATTAAAGCTATTAATCAATCATGGTTCTTTAGATGCTATTTTAGACAATTTAGATTTGTTAACGAAAGCGCAAAAAACTAAATTTGAGAATGACCTCGAGATGATCCACCTTTCACGTAAATTAGCTGAAATCCATTGCGAAACTGGAGTGACGTGTGACTTAAATGGTGCCGAGTTTAAAATAAACCGCGAACGTGTTATAGATAAGTTTAACGAATTAGAATTCAAACGATTAGGTGAATACGTCTAAGAGAGATTGCATGCGTTTATGGTCTGTACATCCGAAATATTTAGATTCTAAAGGGTTAGTCGCTTTATGGCGTGAAACATTACTGGCGCAAAAAGTACTACTAGGTGAGACGAAAGGGTACCGCAACCATCCACAACGTATTCGTTTTCGCGAGCATGGACAACCTGTTGCAGCCATTGGGTCTTATTTAAATGGAATCTATGAAGAGGCATCGATGAGAGGGTACCGTTTTGATGCTACAAAAATACATTCATTTAAAGAAGTTTCCGCGATTACCTTGAATACGGGGCAATTAGCTTACGAGTGGGAGCATTTATTAAAGAAACTCGCTGAACGTTCCCCTAATTGCTATCAACAATATAAAGACTATCATGAAACGAAAGTAAAACCTCATCCCATGTTTGTTCTTAATGAAGGACCAGTTGAAGATTGGGAGCGAACACAATCTAATATGAGATAAAGAAAGGGTTTTATATGAGTCATTTAAAATTAATTAAACCAACAGCTTCATTACAAGATGCATATATGGACTTTTACCATGAATGGGTGAGTAGTGGTGAAGAAATTATTCCAGCAGCATTAAGAAAAGACCCTGCTAATTTTGATCAGCTAGTGCAACACTTATTAAATATAGAAGAAGGAATCGGTTTACAAGAAGGGTATGTCCCAGCTTCAACGAGGTGGCTAGTAGATGAAAAATATAAAATATTAGGTGCTTGTAACATTCGCCATGACTTAACGGGTCCGCTACTTGAAAGGGGCGGTCATGTTGGTTATGGTGTAAGGCCATCTGAGCGTGGGTTAGGATATGCAACGTTTATCTTGGGGGAATCTTTAAAGCTATTAAAAGCTTTAGAGGTTCCAAGAGCATTAGTAACTTGTAATGACGGGAATATCGCGTCTTTGCGGGTAATCGAAAAGAACAATGGAATGCAAGGATTGCCGTTCACTGAAGAAGATGGCAATGTTGTAAGACGCTATTGGATTGACCTTCGAGAGTAAAATGGAGGTCAGTGATAGATCGTGTATAATCCCGATATATAAGTTAAATAGTTAGGCATATAATATTAATTTTGCTATTCTTCATATAACGAATGTGTCTTGAAGGGAGATTTAATTCATGGAGCTCTTAGGAATTCATCATGTATCAGCCATGACGAAACATGCACAACAAAATGTCGACTTTTATACGGAGTTACTCGGTATGAGATTAGTTAAAAAGACAGTCAATCAAGATGATCCATCAATGTATCATTTGTTTTATGGTGATGAAGTGGGGAATCCCGGTACGGAGTTAACCTTTTTTGAAATGACACAAATTGGACAAAACCATGATGGGAATAATAGCATTTCTACAACATCATTACGAGTACCTAATAATGAAGCATTACAATATTGGGAGAAGCGGTTAACTGAAGCAGGTGTGGAACATGAAGGTATTGTTGAACAATTTGGACGAAAAGTACTGCCATTTCGTGATTTTGAAAATCAACGTCTTACGTTAGTTTCTGATGAAAATAATCAAGGTGTCTTGGCTGGTTCACCTTGGGAAAAGTCTAAGGCAAATCCAAAGCATGGCATAATTGGATTAGGTCCTATTCATTTAACGGTTCCAAACCTAGATCGAACTGAGCCTATTTTAACTAAGTTATTAAGCTTTAGTCGTTCTGGAACATATACCCACCATCAGACAGAAAAGGAAGTTGTGGTGTTTGAAACAGGTGAAGGTGGTACTGGAGCAGAACTTCATGTGCATGAACGACCTGATGTCTTAGCTGAACGTTTAGGTCGGGGTGGTGTCCATCATGTTGCGTTTCGCGTAAAGGATGAAGAAGAAATGCACCAATGGATTGATCGACTAAACAAGGCGAAAATTGGTAACTCAGGTTTTGTAGACCGTTTTTATTTTAAGTCAGTTTATTTCCGTGAACCTAATGGTATTTTATTTGAATTAGCCACTGATGGCCCAGGCTTTACGACTGATGAAGGTGAAGCAACACTTGGTGAATCATTAGCACTACCTCCATTCTTAGAAGAAAAAAGAGAACAAATCGAACGACAATTAAGTTCCATTGAATACTAAATTTTAAAAAGCCGGTTCATTCAAGTGAACTGGCTTTAATTCTATTAAGCTACATTTTTATCCAAAAACTGATACAATAAAAAAGATTAATAGATTATAGTAGGTGAACATAAACATGAAAAAAGTACACTGTCAAAATTGTCAAAAGCAAATCGAATCGAAAAAAGATTTATACACGACACAAATATTTTTCATGGTCCAAGCTTATTGTAAAAATTGTTACATAGAAAAGATTAAAAAACTCTCCTCATTAGTGGTTAGTAATACGCCATTAAATGGTAAGTATTCTAACTTTTTGGCCGCAATAACTTTGGTCGGATTAATATTAGTTTATTTTGCTGAAATACAATATATTAAAATCCCTCTAATATTAGTGTTAAGCCTCGTATTGCTAATGCGAATTTATTCTTTTGTAAGATTTGAACGTCACTTACCATTTTAAAGGTGGGGTTACGCTATGAGGTATAGTGTCTTATTAGTGTTATTTGGAGCAATCTTGTGGGGGACAACAGGAACAGCTCAAGCTTTGGCACCTGAATCAAGCCCATTAGTTGTAGGTGCATTACGATTATTAATTGGTGGTGGCTCTTTAATTTTACTAATCGTTATTCAAAATCGTTTATCGATTAAAGGGATACCCAAAAAGGCATTGTTAATTAGTGCTTTAGCGATGGCATTGTATCAACCATTTTTCTTTTCAGGTGTTGATTTGACAGGGGTTGCAATTGGTACAGTTGTTGCTATTTGTAGTGCACCGGTCTTTGCAGGTATAATGGAAGGATTTATACATAAACGACTCCCTGACCGTGTTTGGGTAGTATCTACGGTACTTGCCTTAATTGGGTGTGTTTTATTGTTCCAATCTGGTGAAGAGGTCACTTTCGATTTACTAGGGATGGTTTTTTCATTGTTGGCAGGTTTAGCATTTGCTATTTATACATTTGTAAGTAAAGACCTTGTGACAAACTATCCACCTGATGTCGTGGTGGCCGTTGTCTTTAGTACAGCTGCAGTGTTCTTATTGCCTATTTTGTTTATCTATGATTTAAGCTTTGCATTTCAACTTTCCGGGGCTATTAGCATGTTACACCTTGGATTGATTGCTACAGCTGTAGCTTATTTGTTGTTTGCAAGAGGGTTAAAAGGAGTACCTGCTTCGATGGCTGTAACTTTAGCATTAGCTGAACCAGTCACAGCTTTCCTACTTGGTATTTTACTACTTGGTGAGCCATTAACTGTTTTATCAGGATTTGGTTTATTTTTATTAGTTGTCGGTTTAGTTCTACTCGCTAACAAGCCCAAAATATTATCTAGGATTGAAGCTAAAAAACAGTGAAGCATTACGTAAGAACGCTTAGCTTCACTGTTTTTCATTCCAGCGTCTGTCAAAACCGGTGACTAAGCTAGTTAAAAAGTAGCCAATCAAAGTGTATATTAAAAATGCAAATATTGCTGAGAATTCGATGACAAATGTACCATCTAGCACAGTAGATGGGAAGATCCCTTCAAAAGGGTTTAATAGAGGTTCACTCGTCGTATAAACCCATTCGACAAAAGGTGCTGCCTCGGCTGCACCAAATAGTTTAAGTATGATTCGGACTCCTAGAATTAACTGAACAACACCGATAACGATATTAATTAAGTGATTAATAAATCCAATTCCTTTCATGGTAATACCCTCCTTATTAATTTTATGTTCCGCAATGTTTTGATTATTAAACTTAAATGGAGTCTTGAATTTAAATCTTCATTTAAAAATGTGCATTTATTATTTGCTAAATCCCATTTGCTGCATAAGATAATTTATATATTGTTTATGTTTTATCTGATAGTTTGAAGAAGGGAGTTTCTTGTCGTGGGTTTAAATGATGAGATTTTTCTAAAAAATGAACGACAAGTGAGTTTATATGACCGCGCAAAACGTATATGTGAACAGGTTGAACAACATGCCCAAACAGCAGATCAACAAGCACGGTTTCTAGATCAAACGTTGAAAATCTTAAAACGGTACGGATACTTATCGATTGTCTTACCAGAGCAATATGGTGGTGAGGATTTAAGCTTATATGAGTGGTTATTTATGCAAGAAAAGATTGCAGAAGGTGATGGAGCAACAGCCTTATCAGTTGGGTGGCATCTTGGTTTATTAATGGAGATTAAAACAGAAGGTATTTGGTCTAATCCAGTTTATGAAGCCATTGCAGAAGAGGCGAGTAATCAAAAGCTCTTTAATCGTGCTTCGACTGAACGTAATACAGGAAGTCCAACACGTGGTGGTCAGCCTGAAACGACAGCTGTTTTTAAAGATAACCATTACATCATTAATGGTCGTAAAACATTCACAACAATGGCAGAAAAGTTGGATTACGCTTTAGTATCAGCTTATGTACCAGACACAGAAGAGGTGGCTTGGTTTTTAGTTGATTTGTTAAAAGAAGGTATATCAATAGACCACACTTGGGATACATTAGGCATGAGAGGAACGGGTAGTGATGACCTTGTATTAGATGAAGTTTTGGTTTCTAAAGACCGGTATGTTGAACCAGTTAGTGGGAAAAAAATGCCTAAAGCATGGCTGTTACATATTCCAGCATGTTATTTAGGTATAGCACAAGCCGCCTTAAAAGAAGCGGTATCCTTTGCACAACAATTTCAGCCCAATAGTTTAAACCATCCAATTGCTAAGACGCACCAAGTCAGACAAAAGCTTGGTGAGATGGGCCTACTTTTAATGCGTTCGCGTCATTTATTATATGACTTAGCCCAACGTTTTGATGATGATCTTGAGAAAAGGTCGTTATTAGCTAATGAACTAGCTATGGTTAAAGTGAGCATTACCAATGATGCCGAACGTGTTGTCGATCTTGCTATGCGTATTGCTGGTGGAAGAGGTTTATCAAAAACGTATAATTTTGAAAGGTATTACCGGGATGTTAGAGCAGGCTTACACAATCCGCCGTTAGATGATTTAGTTTATGAACAATTAGCTTCCTCTGCCTTAGGTGAGAAATAAACTTGTCACGTTAATTAAAGCACTTTATAATGAAGGAAACAGTAATTATAAGGAGTAGCGAGGTATGACTACCATATTAATTATTTCAATTGTGATCGTCATTGTTGTTACGGTATTAACAATTGTTGCGATTTCAAAAGGATATGCTTATGAACATCAAATCGATCCATTACCGAACGAGGGAACAAGTGGAGGAGAAAGTCAATCCATTAATAGGCAAAAGAAAAACGAGGACAGTTAGGTGTCCTCGTTTTTATATCGGGGTTAGTCAATAACAAAATGGTTAAAGAAAGCTTCGAAGTCTTCATCTGGAGCTGCTCCGACGATGCGGTTGACTTCCTCTCCATTCTCATAATGGACAACAGTTGGTGTGCTTTCTAAACCATAGTCTTGCCAACCTTGTTCATGTTCTAATAGGTTGTATAAGACTAAGTCAATATCCATCTCTTCAGCTAAAGGCACTAAGCGAGGTGTCGTTTCTAAACAGTACTGACATTCAGGGCTGTAGAAGTAGACTGTAACACCTTCTTCATTTTCAAGCTTAGTCTCTAGTTCATTAGGTGAAACTTCATTATCATACAGTGGGTCATCAGTTGTATCATTCTGTGAATCAGTTAATAAGATTAATGCGATAAATAAAACGACTACAACTGCAGCGAATATAATTAATTTCTTCAAGATTAGTCCTCCTTTGAATATTTAAACCCTAGTAAGCTCATAATTAAAATCAACGTAAATGCTATCCCAGCTAGGAAAGGTATTGTGATAACTCCGCCCCAATTAATATATTGAGCAATACAAGATACTTGTCCGCACGCAGGAGACGAGTCTTGTAGAAATGTTACTTTTTGAATCGCGTAATGATACCAAGATGTCAAAAAGCCGATTGCAGAAAATACAATTCCATAAATGAAGGTGTTTCGGTCTTTTAAAATGATCCCGATTAAAAAGATGATGACAAGCGGATACATGATGATCCGTTGATACCAACATAATAAACACGGTTCATAATGGCGTATTTCAGAAAAGTAAAGCGAGCCAAGGGTGGCAACTAAGGCGACAACCCAACTATAAACCGCTAAATTCTCTGCTTTCTTTTTCATATATTAATCCCCTAACCATTTTACTTAAAATACCTTTATATATAGAAATTATAGTATGAATCGTTACATAAAGTAAGTAATTTGTTTGAACATTTTCTAACTAAATCAAAATAGTGTATGATAATAAAAGATTGGAGGTAAGTAGATGGGTAAATTTCATAGTTTTAGTAGTCGAATCGGAACAGCTTTTATGACCCTTTTAATAGCGTATGTTGTTTATTTGTTTTATACAGGCTTTCATTTAACTGAAGCTTTTGATTTGTTATCAAATCCTATTATTTGGGCTGTCTTTATTTTATATTTAGTCCTAAGCTCTTATGTGAATGAGTGGATCGCTAGGAAACTAGAAGACGAATCGAGACGAATGTTTGTCTCTTTATACATGATATCAGGAATGTTTGTGTGGTTTGTTTTTTACATTCCAGTATTATTTTCATCATTTTTTGTGTACATATATTTAACGCTTTATAGCAGTATTTTTACAGTTATTGCGTTTATATTGTTCTATTTTATCGAATCATTCACAAGGAAATCACGAAGGCGTCCATTCTTTGTCGGATTTCCAGCGATTATCATCTTAATGATTATTTTAATAGTTAACCCTTCTATTACTGAAGGATTTGAAGCGGAATATCGTGACGGAGAATATGTAGCAACGTTTGAAAAGCTTAATGGTGAAGAAGTAGTCGATATACCTGTTGAAGAGGGACACCATTATGAGGTGAGCGTTAATTGGGAGCTAGACGATGATACATTGCCATATGGATTAAAGATTCATCCATCTGCTAGTAACCTTGGAAATATAGAACATATCGGTGAAGATGAGGAATGGCTTTATCAAGTAGAAGCTCATCGTACTGATGATTTACAAATTATATATCATGGTAAAGATATTGGTGGAACAATTACATTTACTTGGAGAGAACTAGACTAGACTGTCTTCTTGGCAGTCTTTTTTTTGTTTTTGTAAAGTGTATTGAAAAATAATTATATTTAACGTATGCTTATATAATTATATGTTTATATAGAGGTGATACTCTTATGGAAAAGGTAGCATTATCGGCACATGAAGTATCAAAAGTGCTGAAATTATTAGGGGATAACACTCGACTAAAAATTATGCAGTATGTCTTTGAGCAAGAATGCTGTGTTTGTGAATTAGTTGAATTATTAAATATGTCTCAGCCTTCTATTAGTCAACACTTAAGAAAGTTAAGGGACGCTCAATTAGTACAAGAAAGGCGTAAAGGAAATTGGGTCTTTTATAAAGTGAACGTGGAGAATCGTGCTTATAATTTGATTGAAAACATCATAAGAGAACTGCCTAGCATAAAAGATAACTTAGAAGATTTAGATCGACAAAACTTACGCATTATATGTGATTAATGAGATAGAAGGGAGTACATCATGGAATTAACGTTTGCTATTATTATTTTTCTAGCAACATTAATTTTAGTCATTTGGCAACCTAAAGGTCTAGGGATTGGGTGGTCAGCTTGTTTCGGAGCTTTAGTTGCACTTATGGTTGGTGTTGTAACGGTCCAAGATGTCATAGACGTAACTGGACTAGTATGGAATGCGACTTTTGCTTTTGTTGCCATTATTATTATTTCACTTATTTTAGACGAAATTGGATTTTTTGAATGGTCAGCATTGCATATGGCCCGTTTAGCGGGTGGGAATGGTGTGAAGATGTTTATCTTAGTCACACTTTTAGGTGCTGCAGTAGCTGCATTGTTTGCTAACGATGGGGCAGCACTTATTTTAACGCCAATTGTTTTATCAATGGTTCGTGCATTGAATTTTAAAGAGGCCATGATTTTGCCTTTTATTATGGCAAGTGGCTTTATAGCAGATACGACATCATTACCTCTTGTCATTAGTAACTTAGTTAATATCGTGTCAGCTGACTTTTTCGAGATTGGTTTTATAGAATATATGTTACGAATGGTTGTTCCTAACATATTCTCAACGATTGCTAGTATTATTGTTTTATATCTCTTCTTTAGAAAATCAATCCCTAAAAGTTATGATATGAGTAATCTTAAAGATCCTAAAGAAGTGATTAAAGATTACAAGTTGTTTCGAATTTCATGGGTGATTTTAGCTATTTTAGTAGTTGGTTACTTTATGACAGAAGGTTTAGAAACAGTACCGGTATCATTTGTTGCTGGTTTCATAGCTATAATATTCTTATTTTTAGCTAAACGAAGTCCAGTAGTTCCGACGACAGAAGTAGTTAAAGGTGCACCTTGGGCGATTGTCTTCTTCTCAATCGGGATGTATGTTGTCGTTTATGGATTACGAAATGTTGGTCTAACTGATGTCTTAGCACAAGTAATAGAAAGCTCAGCACAACAAGGTTTATTAGCGGCGACTTTTTCAATGGGCTTTATTGCGGCGATCTTATCTTCAGTTATGAATAATATGCCGACAGTGATGATTAACGCTTTAGCGATTGATGTAACGAATACGACAGGAGTTATTCGAGAAGCGCTAATTTATGCAAACATTATTGGTAGTGATTTAGGGCCTAAGATTACACCGATAGGTTCTTTAGCGACTTTATTATGGTTACACGTACTATATAAAAAAGGTATCTATATATCATGGGGTTATTACTTTAAAGTAGGTTTGATTTTAACAATCCCTGTACTTGTTTTTACCTTATTAGGCTTATACGTATCATTAGTATTAATCAGTTAATTGGAGTGATTAAAGATGGACAAACCAATTGTATATTTCTTATGCACAGGTAATTCATGCAGAAGTCAAATGGCTGAAGGATTAGGTAAGGCGATATTGAAAGATGAATGGGCGGTTCATAGTGCTGGAATTGAAGCACATGGAGTTAATCCAAAAGCGATTGAAATGATGGATGAGATTAATATAGATATTCGAAACCAAGAGTCTTCTATAATTGATCGAGATATTTTAAGCAATGCTAATCTTGTTATAACGTTATGTGGAGATGCAAAGGAAAATTGTCCTGTTATTCCAGTAGGTGTTGAAACAGATCATTGGGGACTTGTTGACCCGGCTAAAGCAGAAGGAACAGAAGAAGAGGTTAATAAGGTATTTCGTGCTGTCCGTCGGGAAATACAAAATCGTCTAGAAGTATTGAAACGAAAAATAAACCAATTCATTGATTTGCCTAAGTAAATGATCTTTGGGAATAACTGCATCGTATAACCCGGAGTCATCACTTATATTTAACGAAAGTTGACACTCAATCATCCAATCCCTCACTTTTATGTACTATCCCTATTATAAATGAAAGCGAGGCTTGGACAAAGGGGATGAAGTGTTGTCAAAAGGGAATACATGTTAGTTAAGCCGTTACTTAGCGGAATCAAAATGCGTAGACTCCTGCGGGAACAGCACGCGTCTCGAGACCCCACAGGCCGCGCTTTTGGGCCGAGGAGTCTCGAGCCGTGCCCGCGGAAAGCGAAGCATTTTGATGTAGCGGTGATCGTTCGGGTTTTGTTTATTAGTATTTATTTTTGTCACAGTATTTCTGACTTTTTCAGTGGCCTCGGATTACTCCCGGTGTTTATTTTAGACGGTGGTTGGTTGTGGTAGATCTTCTTTTGGACCGAAGAATTCATAATTAATTTGCTCAGGTGAAGCTCCAAGTTCCAATAATGCGTGCATCACGTTTTGCATAAACGGCTTAGGTCCACAGAAATAAAAATCACTATTTAAGTTACGGATATTCTGCTTCAACCATGAGTAAGAAATATAACCTTCTTCAGTGAAGTTATTTTCACTCTGGTCTTGTTCTGTTGCCTCAGAGTAAACCGTTAAAACATTAAGGTGATTGTTATTTAAAAGAGTATTTTCGACCTCTGCTTTAAAAGCTTGAATCTTACTATTTTTAGCAGCGTGAATGAATGTAACTGGACGGTTTGGATGTTCTTTAGTCACAGTGTGTAGCATACTCATCATTGGTGTTACACCGACGCCACCGCCGATTAGGACTAATGGTCTATGGTTTGTTAAATCAAGTGTAAAATCACCAGCTGGTGCACTTACAGGTATTAAGTCACCTATATTTAAAGAGTCGTGAAGATAATTTGAAGCAATGCCATTAGGTTCATCATCCGATTCACGCTTAACACTGATTCTAAAGTGCGCTTCACCAGGGCTATTGGAGAGACTATATTGTCTAACATGTGTATATGTTTCTTCAGGGATTGAAATCTTTAAACTAATATATTGACCAGGATTGAAAGAAGGAAGAGGTTCTTCATCAGCTGGCTTTAGGTAGAATGACGTAATCACATCACTCTCTTTAACTTTTTTGGCAATATAGAAATCTTTAAAGTTACTCCAACCACCGTTTTGATTTTCGGCTTGTTCATACATATTAGCTTCTAAATCGATGAAGATGTCTGCGATGACATTGTAAGCTTCTTTCCAACTGTTTAATATTTCCTCGGTCGCATTTTCTTTAAGAACATCTGCAATAGTCTGTAACAAGTTCTCTCCAACGATTGGGTAATGTTCTGGTTTTACGCCAATACTTCTGTGTTTGTGGGCAATTTTTTCAACTACAGGTATAATTTCTTCAAGCTGTTCAATGTTCTCTGCAGCTGCAATGATTGAATTCGCTAATGCTTGTTGCTGTTTTCCTTGTTTTTGATTGGCTTGGTTAAAAATATTTAAAAGCTCTGGATGGTTTTCGAATAATAAATTGTAAAATCGAGTAGTAATTTGAGTTCCATATTCTCGTAGTACAGGAGCAGTCGACTTGATAATTTGTATTTGTTGTTCTTTAAGCATTTAAATACCTCCCGTTTGTTTTGGTTCAATTATAATTATGGGATATTAATTACCTTTAGTTTGTGATTAATATCACAAATTATGGTTTGTTTTATGAATATTGTTTGAACGTGTAAGGCTATGGGTTGTAGTTACGTCTAATAATTAAACGAGCAAGAAAGAGAGGTCAAGATATGGATGAAGAATTAATAACTCGCTGGTTTGATCAATACGCAGATGACATTTATCGCTATCTGGCTTTTCGATTAGGTACACCGGATGTTGAAGATTTAGTTCAAGATGTGTTTATTAAGGCTATCAACCATAGTCGTTCATTTAGAGGTGATGCTAATCCGAAAACTTGGTTGATCAGTATTGCTAGAAACTTAGCAATTGATCACGTTAGAAAGAATAAAGTAAGAGATTGGCGCCGTTTGCTTCAATATGAAGAATATCAATCTCCTAAAACAATTGATTCACCAGAGTATCAATATGAGTTAGAAGAAATGAAGACACTCGTTCATAAGTTAGTGTCTGAATTAAAGCCCGATTATCGAGATGTTGTCTTTTTAAGAGGTATTGAAGAGCTTTCAATACGTGAAGCTGCTCTAGTATTAGGCTGGTCAGAAAATAAAGTGAGTGTCACATACCACAGAGCTTTAAAGGCGCTTCAAAGAAAAGGAGGTTTTGAAGATGGATCAGCATAACCAAGATTTAGAAAAATTGAAGGCGTTCACTAAGGACTTAAATATAAATGCTACAAAGAAAAATGAAATACGTTCTACAGTTTTGAAATATGCAGAAAAGAAACAAAGGCGTACTAAACGTAAGATGTGGGCAATAACAGGAGCTTCTATTGCTGCAGTAGGATTATTTTCAGTCTTAACTTTTGGAACGTTTATTGATGAGGAAAATGGTAATACAGCTACTAGTTCAGAAGAAAGTAGTATTGAGTCTTCTTTTACTGCTGCTGATGTCATTGATGATGCAAGTGTTGAAGGCGAGAATGGTCAATACCAAGTGACAGGTACTGTACCAACTGAAATGGAAGGGTTTGAATTCGTTGTAAAAGGGCTAACGATTGATACAGCGTATAATTATTATGAAATAGAAAGCCAAGATGGTTCATTTGAGCTTGATTTAACGATTGAGGAGGAAGGGTTGCCAGCTGAAGGTGAGATATTGTTTTCAGTTCGCGTAGACGCTGATGAACAAAGTATAGTATTAGATGAATTTTCTGAGATTGATTCTAGAGAAGAGCTCTCTGTTAATGAGGTTTCAACTGAACAATCAACTATTATTGTTGAGGGGATGGAGGAAGAAACAGAAGTAACAACCTATGAACTGACTCCATATGGGATCACTTATCAACTAGAACAGTTTTTAGAACACTATGAAGTAGAAGATGGTATTGTTATTCATCATAACAACTATGAGGAGGTGGATATTGCCATTGAAATAGAAGTCGATGAACAGGGTGATCTCGTTGAAGCACAAAGCATGTTAGAAGATCAGTACTCTACTGGCGGGAATTCTGTAGAGGACTTATCAGAGTATGATACGACATTGAATGGTTATCAAGAACATTTTGATGAAGGTGAAGGTTACTTCGTAGTTGAAGTGGCTGAAGATATACTAATGATTACTTACCGCTATCCTATAGAAGCGGGTGATGGCTTCTGGCCTAGGATGAATATGCTTATCGAAACATTAGAATATTAGAAAAAAGTAGTCTTTTCTAACCCTTATTGGTAAAATGTTACTAATAGGGGTTTATATTTTAGTGAGGTGTGAGCATGTTTGACTCGTTAATAGCTTTAAAAAATGGAACGAAAAAACAACGACAAGCTTTTCATGCTATACAAGAATTAAACCTATTAAATGATTTCACACAATATAATCCGGTCGTTTGTGGGACGATTCCACTTCAAATTGATATAGACTCATCAGACTTGGATGTGATTTTAAATGTACATGATTTTGACTACTTTGAACGAAAAGCATTAAATTTGTATCGTGATCTGTCTGAGTTTAGAATAAAAAGAACTATGATAAAAAATCAGCCGGTGATCAAAATAAATTTTCATTATCATGAGTTTGAGTTTGAGTTATTTGGTCAAAACCAACCAACACATAACCAGCATGCTTATTTGCATATGATTATACAAGCGGCGATTTTGAATGAACGACCGAAGTTAAAGGATGAGGTCATTATCTTAAAGCAACAAGGATATAAGACCGAGCCGGCTTTTTGTAGTGTGTTAAATATTGAAGGCGACTCTTATATTGGGTTATTACGATATGGTCGTGAACAAGGTTATATAAAATAGAGGTGTTAGTATGAGTGACTATGGGTGGCATGAAGAAGCGAAGAAGATGTGGAATGATAAAGCATCGTTTTGGCATTCAAATAGTAGAGAAATGTGGGATGAAGGAAGTCGAAAAACGATTGTCCCATTCTTTGAACAATTTGTACCTATAGGCTCTACCGTATTAGATCTCGGATGTGGCGATGGTTATGGCTCCTATAAACTTTGGCACAGAGGATATGATGTGACAGGGGTTGATTTGTCCAATGAGATGATTACACTTTGTCATCATCGTATGAATGATGAAATGGACCAACTCATGTTTGAACAGGCAGATATGTTAGATCTACCTTTTAAACATGACACTTTTGATAGTTTAATCGCGATTAATTCATTAGAATGGACTGAGGTTCCAGCTAAAGCATTTGATGAAATATCACGCGTGATCAAGCCAGGTGGGTATTTGTTATTTGGTATTTTAGGCCCAACAGCCGGTCCACGAGCTCACAGTTATAACCGGATTTATGGCGAAGATGTGATCTGTAATACGATGATGCCTTGGGAATTTGAAAAGTTAGCAACTGAACAAGGCTATAGTATTATAGGGTCTGAAGGTGTTTATAAACAAGGTGTAGACAAAAGCCATTTAGGTAGGCTGTCTCAAGAGCTTAAGCAAAGTTTATCATTTATGTGGTTATTTATGTTGCAAAAACAATAAGGCGAACACTAATTGTTAATGCTTGCTTAAATTTACACGCACTAGGTGAAATTACGGATGCCTATGTCATCGTAAATTGTTCCGCTACCCTAAAAAATGTTTTAGAGCCAAAAAAATCCAGCCCAAAGGCTGGATTTTATCGTTAAGTTTAGATTAAAATCTCAATATCTCTTTCATTACGTAGGTTATCAAGCATTTCTTCCATTTGCTCTGCTTCTTTTTGTTGCATAACTTGTTGTTCTAGAGATTCTCTCATTTCATCAAGCTCTTCAGTTTCTTGTTCCATTTCTTCAGCCTGTGCAACATAATCTTCATAAGCTTCTTCAACTTCTTCATCAGATACTGAAGCATCTTCTATATTCTCTTCTAAGTAGTTGTTAACAAGAATCATCGCACGGATTTCATTTCGTACTTCTTCTTCTGACATACCCATCTCTTCATAAACTTCTTCAGCAGACTCTAATTCTTGTTGCTCTTGAATACCAGAAATTTGGTTGTCAATCTCCTCGTCAACTTCTTCATCAGAAGGCTCTAAACCTTGTTCTATAGCTGCAAGCTCAATCACTTTTGTGTTGATGATTTGATCAAGTGCTGTTTCGCGAATCATTTCTGGGTTTTCTTGAGGGTCCATCCCCATCATCGCATACTGTTGACCAACAGCTTGTTCACCTTGAAGTAATTCAGACCCTGTAATATCTTCACCGTCGACAGTTGCAACAACCTCATCTTCATCAACATCAGAAACTTCCATTTCATCTAAGTCA
Source organism: Alkalibacillus silvisoli (assembly GCF_039521975.1). Classification (NCBI taxonomy): domain Bacteria; kingdom Bacillati; phylum Bacillota; class Bacilli; order Caryophanales; family Bacillaceae; genus Alkalibacillus; species Alkalibacillus silvisoli. Next base: position 209,961 of record NZ_BAAACZ010000003.1, read on the forward strand.
TCTTCAGTTGGTAGCTCATCTTCTGTCTCAGGCGTTTCTTCACCTTCTTGTGCACCTTCATCCTCATCATTGTCGCCACCACAAGCGACCATCACTGATGCGAATATAGCCAAAACAAAAAGCAATAACAACTTCTTCATTATTAAACACATCCTTTTTATTAAATAAAATGTTTCGAGTATGCATTGTAGCATAGTCGTTTTCAGAAGTACAAGAATTCGTGCGAAATGAAAAACAATTGTAATATTTAACTTTTCACTTGCATTTTACCCAAAAACAAAGTAAAGTATTAATTGAACGAATGATTGATATCGATGTTTACTGATTGGCCTCTCTTAAAAGAAGTCTAAAGTAACAGGATTCAATTGTTTCAAGATTATTTTAAGGAGGTCATTTCATATGACAGGTACAGTAAAATGGTTTAACTCAGAAAAAGGTTTCGGATTTATCGAGCGCCAAGACGGTGACGATGTATTCGTACACTTCTCAGCAATCCAAGCTGAAGGTTTCAAAACGCTAGAAGAAGGTCAAAGCGTTGAATTTGAAATCGTAGAAGGCGACCGCGGTCCACAAGCAGCTAACGTAGTTGCTCAGTAAATAGGACTTGAACAAAGAACGTGTAGTGTATAACTACACGTTCTTTTTTTTAACCCTTAATTATAGATAGTACAGGTTTGATGATCATTTAATTGAAAATAATAGCGTGAAAAATTGGTAGTTTTATGCATGTTTTATTATAATTTAGGGTATGTAATAGATTGAGGAAAATATATAAAGGAGTGTTGTTGATGAGTCATTTATTTACAACTAAAGCGACAGCAAAAGGTGGGCGTGGTGGACACGTTAAGTCAGATGATAGTGTCATTGATCTAAATGTCGTTATGCCAACTGAAGACACAAATGAGACAGGAACAAACCCTGAACAGTTATTTGCAGCTGGTTATGCTGCTTGTTATGATGGAGCACTTAATTTAGTTGCGAAGAATAATGGTAAGGACATCGAGTCAACGACACATGGTGAGGTTAGTTTTATGAAAGATGAATCAGATGGAGGCTTTAAAATTGCTGTTAAATTAACATCTGAAATTGATGGTGTCTCACAAGATGAGGCGAATGCTTTAATGGATGAAGCGCATCAAGTTTGTCCATATTCAAAAGCAACAAGAAATAACATTGAAGTAGAATTAGAGGCAAAAGTTAAATAAACAGAAGAGACTGGGACAAAAATAGTTGTCATAATAGAAAATCCGAACGATTCATCGTAAATGAATTCGTTCGGATTTTTGTGTGTGGCGATATCGCTACATCAAAATAAGGCTCTGAGCGCTGATAAAAGGTGCCGAACGCTGATAAATTAATCTGAGCGCTGATAAAAGATGCCAAACGCTGATAAAATAATCCGGCTTGCACTCGGATTATTGGTCATCTTACATAAGGAATCAAATATTCGTATTTAAACAGTGTTTCATCCCTATCGTCTCTCAGGGCTTTATTATTCTATAACCTCAACTCTAACTTGTCTTACGCCATATCGGTTAGCTTCTGCTTCATCTGGAATGAAGAGGTCAATCCGATTACCTTGAATAGCCCCTCCAGTATCACCAGCAACAGCTGTTCCATAACCTTCAACCCAAACTGTTGAACCTAAAGGAATTACATCAGGGTCTACTGCTACAACCTTTTGATCCGGATTACTTCTTAAATCAATGCCAGTTCTAGTTGTCCCACTACACCCGTCGCAATAAGCAGTATAAGCCGTTGCAGTCATATACATTGTCTCTTTTGATTCTTCTTGCTGACTAACATGTTGAATGTTGTCATCATCACTTGACTCATTGTTTTCAGCTTGTTGCGTATTTTGTGTTGGTTCAGGTTCAATGAGAGTGATTTGTTCTTTTGTTTCTAATTGACTAGAAACAGTCTTGAATCCTTCTGTATAATCATCTAATTCAGATAGTTTAGTTGTCATTTCTTTGTGGGTGTTCGCTTCTTTTATATCAGAATCAAATGCTACTAATAGAAGGGCAATGAATAATGCAACTCCCAACATTAGTACTATTGTTCTTTTCATTGTTATACCTCCAAAGATGGAAATCTATTAACTTCAATAGGACTATTAACTCGTTTTGAAGTCCGAATGGTAGTATAACAGTTATGTATAACAGGTCAATCACAGTGTTTATACAAGGAGGTAACAATCTAATGACACTAACTGTAAAAAAACTAAATATTATCACTTATAAAATATATTGATGAATACTTGGGTTTATTTGAAAAACAACTAGTAGTATAGTTAGGATATAGGTATTTTAAAACTAGACCGTTTGCATAGGATGGGTTTTGGTGTCAGGAAGGATGAATGGATTGAACCGAATATTAATTGTAGGTTCAAGTGGTGCAGGGAAGTCCAAATTATCGAGTCAATTGGGTGAGTTACTAAATATTCGTGTGATCCATTTAGATTCCTTGTTTTGGTTACCTAACTGGACACAAAGGGATCTTGAAGAATGGCAGCAGTTGAATAGGGAAATAGTGAAAGGTAATCAATGGATTATAGATGGCTATTATCCATCTACACTAGAGATCCGGATGCAACATGCAGATACGATTATTTATTTGAACTACCCTAGGCGAGTTTGTTTATATCGTGCTATTAAGAGGCGGTTTGAATACAGGGGTGTGACAAGGCCTGATATGGGGGAAGGCTGTCCTGAGCGTTTACATGTTGAATTTTTACAGTATATTTGGAAATTCCCTGAAAAAGAAAAGCCACTTCTAGAAGATAAACTTAATCAAGTCGTTGGTCACATTAAAGTGATTGAACTAAATTCTCCGAAAGACGCTAAGGTACTTTTGGACAATTTGACAAAGCAAGATGTGTGACACGAGTCATTAAGTATTATAAGCTAGTAAATAAAATCATCCGTTCATCATTGAGAGGGGTAAAATAGTGAAAGTTGTTTTAATAAATGGGACAATTATTGGTTCGAAAACGAAAACTATACTACAAGAAGTTGAAAGCCAATTGAAACAGTTCTCATCTATAATGGAAATAGAGCAAGTTCACCTTGAGCAATACACCTTAGAATTTGCTGATGGAAGAAGTAAAGACCAATATTCAGACGAAACCCAATCGTTAATTAACCTTATTGAAAGTGCAGACGGTTTTATTGTTGCAACACCTATCTTCCAAGGGTCAATTCCTGGGGTATTAAAGAACTTATTTGACCTCATTTCGCCGAAAGCTATGAGATACAAACCGGTTGCGCTTTTAGCTAATGGTGGTACAGTTCAACATCATCTAGTCATTGAAAATCAATTGAAACCAATTCTTGATTATTTCCGTTGTTTAATTACACCCAATTATGTATATACGCATGCGTCACATTTCTCTTATACTAATGAATTAATTGATGAAGATGTTAAACAGCGGATTTATGAGTTGACTCGCGTGTTTTCTCATTATGTTACGATGAGTCAAGCGGTTATAGAAGGGGATCATTTAAACTTATAAGGTAGAATGAACAGTGGATAAAATTAATTGTAATAATAGAAGATCCGAACGATTCATCATAAATGAAGTCGTTCGGATCTTTTAGTTTCGAAATCACTCTATCAAAAATACTTGAGCACTGGTAATAGAAGTTTGAACCTTGATAAAACTATCTAACGATTCGTGTGTGTGCTGTTCCCTAAGGGCAAGCAGGCGTGTCGTTTTCACCGACTAGGAGTCTACACACTTTGATTCTGCTAGGGGTAGCTGTTCACCTAAACACAAAGCAGGCGTACGTATGTAAACGGCTCTTCAACCTTTTTGTACTAGGCTCGTTATTTCCAAACAAATTCGGGGTTTCTTTTGTTTAAAAAGGCTTGTACTCCTTCTTGATGATCTTCTGTTTGACGCATTGATAATTGCCCGTTTGTTTCAGCTTCCAAGATTGATTTTAACTTTACTACTTGCTGACTATTTAATATCTCCTTTGATTCAATCATAGCTAAGATTGGCGCTTGTTTTAATTGTTGGATATAGCCATTAACAACTTCATCTAAATCGTTGTCAGTCGCTAAGTCAATTAAATTCATTGCTTCTGATTGTTTAGCTGTTAAAGTTTCGCCTTCCCAAATGGTTTGCTTAGCCTTCACGGTACCTAGTCGTTGTTCCATGAAGAAATGACCACCGCCATCTGGAATTAATCCAATTCCAATAAAGTTCATAGCAACCTTAGCATTAGCTTTGGCAATGACGTAATCACAAGCTAATGCAATACTTAGACCTAAGCCTGCAGCAGCACCATTAAGAGCAGAAATGGTAACTTTAGGCATCTGATATAAAGTTAAAACAATACTTTTAATGGTGTTCATAACATCTTGAAATGCTTCTGGGTCACTAGCTTGAAGCATCATCTTCATATCGCCACCAGCTGAAAAAGCCTTGCCACTGCCTTTTAAGACTAAAATTTTCGCATCACTACGTTGGACTTCTTCTAACTGCTCTTTTAAAGCATGTAGTAATTCTTGGTTCATAGCATTCAATTGCTCGGGTCTGTTTAACGTAATTGTTGCAACATCATTATCATAACTTAACACTACTGTTTCTGACATTTTGCAAAACCTCACTTGTCGATAGATTATTTTGCTAGATTGTTACCACCAAATTAGATAGATTCGTTAGCTAACTGTTTGAAATAGTATGCGGATAATTTGAATTGACCTTGATCAAACAACGATTCAGCTAGAATTCCATACAATTCTTTTAATGTATTCCTTTCGCCCATTTTTAAAAGGTACGGGATCCACTTCTTTTCAGCTTGGTGAACAAATTCATTAGTCCTCACTGTGTTATATACTTGGTGCTTTAAGATCGACAGCTGGCACCGAACTTTTAAATCATTAATGCGCCTGCTTAAAACCTCACCTTCTTTAATATACGCTATTGCTTGGTCATTCTCCTGCAATTGAAAGTGAGCTTTTGCAAGAAGATGGTAACTATGGAGTTTGTCGTAAGGTGATAAGAAGGATTCAGCTGCATCCTCAAGATAATCAATTGCCTTATTCCAATCTTTCATCTCGCAATATAAAAAACCAATATTGTGTTTAAGCCGTACGGTAATTAGCTCTGAATCCATCATCGGTTTTGAATCAAGAACTTGAAAGAAGTATTGCTCTGCTAAGTCATATGCCTTTAATAATGTGTAGTTAATGCCGAATAAGATATAACAGTCTGTAATCTTTGGGTATAGGAATTCATCAATGAATCGTTCCTTTGCAATCTGACAATAATGGTTGCTTCTTATAGGGTCGTCCATTCGAGTATACGTAGCTGCTAATAAATAATAAATATCAGGGTCGTTCATGGAATGTTTGACAAGGGTTCGTTCAGCTTTTTTGAAATAGACTATGGCGTTGTTTGGAAAAGCACGATGGATATAATAAACACCTAGTATCTTATAAAAATAGTATAACCGTTCACCTTTAAAGGTTTGTTCCATGTTATGAATAGATTCTATAGGTTGTTTCATCGCATTTTCTTGTTTAGTTTCGATTAAATAATAAAATTCAATTAGTTTAAAATAGTGCTGTAGTTCCGTCTGATGAAAAGGTGTTATGTTTTCTTTTAAACTGGTGTAAACTAATTTAGCTTCTTTGAAATTTTTCTTAGTAATTAGTTTATATAAATTAATAATTTGTATATGTATGTCTTCTTGGTCTAGCGAGCTGATTTCCTCGTAGGGGGCATCTAACTTTTCGCATAATGAGACAATGACATCATAACTTGGCTCAATCATTTCGTTTTCAATTTTACTTAAATATGAGATTGAACAAATGCCATTTGCTAAGTCTTTTTGCGTTAAACCTCGTTTAGTTCGGTAGTATTGGATAAACGTTCCAGTATTCATCATATAAGCCACCTAATTTAACTATTATAAAACTATTGTAAGAGAATAAAGGAAGATTGTAAAAAATAATCCCCGGTTTAAGACTGTTGTTGTTATTGTAAATCACTTATGGAAGACACTTTCTAAAGAGTAGGAGTTGGTAGCATAAGTTGATTTGAACAATATTGAGATTATAGCTCAAATATTGAGGGACTCCGCTTAAATAATTGAGATGTTCGCTCATTTATCCTTCGCTCAAAACTCATGCAACTCAAAAAATCACCAACACTTTACATACAGAGCCCTCAAAAAAACCCTTGAGTTAAATTAATATTAACCCAAGGGTGTAGTGATTTAATAAAAATGAGATGTTTTCTCGTTTAATTCTTGAATCATGTCTTCTAGCTTTCTTACTTCAGCCTGTAGTTTATTAAAGGCACTTTGTTGTTCAGCTGCGGAAGCGGAAATCTCTTCAGTACCTGCAGCCGTTTCTTCTGTAACAGAACTAATGCTTTCCATTGTCGTTGTAATTTGTTCACTTTGTTTTTGTGATTCATTCATGCCATTTGCAAGTAGTTCTAGTCGATCATATATTTGTTTGACATGATCTGCAATGGCATTAAATGATTCTTCAGATGTATTAACGGCTCCAGATTGTTGTTTGCTTAACTTTGTTGTTTCTTCAGTTTGTTGGTTAATGGTGTGAACCCCTTGTTTAATTTGTTCGACCATATTCTTTATATCATCTGTAGCTGAGGTTGATTGGTCTGCTAATTTCCTTACTTCATCAGCGACTACAGCAAAGCCTTTTCCGTGTTCTCCTGCACGAGCAGCTTCAATGGCTGCATTTAAAGCGAGTAAATTAGTTTGTTCAGCAATATCATTGACAAGTTCAACAGCTTTCTCGATTTGTTCGGTGTAAGTAGTAAATTGTTCTACTGAGCTTTTCACTTCGCCAATGGCTGCTTGATTGTTTTCCATAATGGACCTTTGTTCAGTCATAGCTTGATGTCCATTTTGAACAGCTTGTTGTGCTTTGGTACTTGCTTCATTAGCTTCTTGGCTTTGCTTTGTGTTGATATTAAAGTCTTGTTGCATCTTTTCAACAAGTGTGACGGCATCTTGTACATCATTAGAAATCGACTGGCTTCCTTGTGCTAATTCATCTGTTGAACTGGCAACTTGATGGCTTCCTTCAGTTAAACTGTTAATTTCATCATTTAATTGATGACTAAAGTCATTAACTCGATTGTTAATACTGTGAATAGATTGAACAGTATCTTTTAAGTTTTCCATCATTGTCTTGAATGAGCGTTTCAGTTGGCCGATTTCGTCTGTTTCTTTTTCACTAACCTCAATAGAAGTAGATAATTTACCACCTGCAGCTTCTTCAGCTTGTTGAGATAGCTCTTGTAAAGGTTTAGCGATTCGATTTGACAATTTAAGTGATAAGAACAATGTAAGGGTGATTAGAATAATGCTAGCGATTATGATGAATGTTACTAAATTATTGATCATCGTTTGTTGTTCTTGAATGGTTTCGTTATACCAATTTGTTGAAGCTTCTTCAAGCATGTAGGCATCGTTAACTAATCCCGCTGTTCTTAAAGCTTGTCTATGAACTTCATTCACATTCTCTTCTTCTAAAGCAGTACGCGCTAGTTGTTGCCAGTCTTCATATTTATCTTGTGCTTGCGTTAACCATTGTCTTTGGTCTTCAGTTTCTACAAGGTTAGAGATGCCTGTAATGGTTTCTTCAGTTTGTTCGATTTGAAATATTGCATCTTGTCTTGTTGCCTCAGATGGACTGTAATAATAAGTTGTTAAAGCTTGTTCTGATGATTGTAGTTGAGCATGTAATTCCTTACTTTCCAATAAGACTTCGACATCTTCTTGGGACGAACTTTGAAAAGTAATCATTTCAAAAGCAATCCATGAAACGAGAGCCAAACTTAAAAGCAAAGGAATCATCGTCATGATATATAATCGTTTTTTGATGTTCATTTAATCACTCCTTTATGATTCATTTCTAGCATTTTCAAGTGTTTGTTCTTCAAGGCTAGATAATTCAATTAGACGTATTGGAGCAAGTCCAACACCCTCTTCATTTAAACCAAGTTCAATATGTTCACCTTGAAGAGTTTCACCATTATGTAAACGTTCCATAATGTCATAGATTGCAACATTTACATTTTTAACCATTGAGGATATAACAGCTTCCTCAGCAATGGTGAATTGATCTGTATCTACTCCAAACGCATAGATTCCTTGATTTTCAGCTTCTTGTAAAGCACCTGTTCCAGTAAATCCAGCTGATGGAAATAAGAGATCAGCACCTTCATCAATCATTTCTTGAGCTATGTCAGCGCCTAATTGGTCATCATCAAACGTCCCAGCATCTTGTGATAATATTTCAGCATCTGAATTCGCATCTTCAACACCTTCAATAAAACCACGTTCAAACGTACGAATGACTTCACTATCCACACCACCAATAAAGCCTACAACGTCCGTTTCCGTTCTCATACCAGCAATTAGTCCAATTAAGTAACTTCCTTCATCTTCTTTAAAGGTAATGGAAGTGACATTAGGTAAGTCAATCACGTCATCAATAATCACAAACTGTTGGTCAGGATAAGTTTCAGCCAGTGTTTCAATAGCAGGCGTTGTAGTGAAACTTAAACCAAAAATGACATCATGTCCTTGTTCTATGAGGTCTTCAAGATGCTTTTCATAATCCTCATCAAACGGTTCACGATAGTCAAAAACAATACCCAGTTCATCACGTGCTTGGGCTAATCCTTGAAAGGCTAAATCACTGAATGCATTATCACCTAACCCACTTTCAGTTACTAATAAACCAGCACTAAGTTCTTGATCAATAACTGCTTCCTCTTCTGAAGAACAAGCAGCTAATATAAATGTTAAAATTAATAAAAACATTAACTTATGTACTTTCATAAATATCCTCCTAAATTCTGAAAATTATGTCGAAATTAATCGAAAAATGACCACTAAATTATTATCGGATCACTATCCAGTTCTGTTAATAGCCAAATGAATTTTTTAGGAGTTTAGTAGAACTTTTGGCATATGTTGACGAATGGGTGTTATAAGATTAATATAGAAATTAAGAATTAAATACATAGAACATTTAGGTGTGAGCATTTAGTTGCTTATTTAAAAGGGAAGTTCGGTGTAAGTCCGACGCGGTCCCGCCACTGTTATGGGGAACGACTGACCAAATCCACTGTTAAATACGGGAAGGGGGTCAGAAGTGATGAACCTAAGCCAGGAGACCTGCCTAAGTATGTTTTAGCTTATTTCCTTCGGGGTTAAAGGGATAGCTATATATCAGTCGAAAGATTAATATATAGTAGAGACTAAAGTGCTCATATTTCCTTACTCTAGGGAAATATGAGTACTTTTTATTATAGAAAGGAAGAGGAAGATGAAAAAGACAATTTGGTTAAAATTATGTATCGTAATGATGTTCGTAATCGTTGTCGGGTTAACAGCTTGCCAAAGTGCAGAACCTGAAGATGAAGAGGTGAATGATGAGGAAGCTGAAGAAACTGCAGAGAATGATTCAGATGAACCGGTTACTTTTACAGATAAAGCAGGTGAAGAAATAACAATTGAAGAGGAAGTAGAGCGAATTGTTTCTGTTATTCCAAGTGCAACTGAAATTGTATTTGCAGTAGGAGCAGGTGATCAAGTTGTTGGGGTATCAGAATGGGCTGATTATCCAGAAGAAGTTTTTGAAGTTGAAGAAACTGTTGGTGATATGAATTTAAATATTGAGAAGATTGTTGAACTAGAGCCAGATGTAGTCATAGCTGATTTAAATAACGCAGGGGATTTAGATGCAATGCGTGATGTTGGCTTGAATGTGGTTACATTAGGCTCACAAAGCTTAGAAGAAGTTTATGAAGATATTGAAATGGTAGGGAATGCTACAGGTCAAGCTGAAGAAGCAGAAGAGATTGTTTCAAATATGCAAAGTCAAGTTAGTGAAGTTACAGAGCAAGTCAGTGACATTCCAGATGATGAACGTAGGAGTGTTTGGTTGGAGCTTGATTCAGATTTGTATTCTGGTGGAGAAGGCTCTTTCTTACATGAATTATTAACACTTGCTGGTGGTGAAAATATTATCGCTGATGAAGAAGGTTGGCCACAAGTAAGTGAAGAAATTGTGTTAGAACGTGACCCAGAAGTGATTATTACAACATATGGCTACTATACAGACGATGTGGTTGAATCAGTTTTAGCTCGGGACAATTGGCAGTCTGTCACAGCAGTAGAACAGGAAGAAGTACATGATATTCATAATGATATTGTGACAAGACCAGGACCAAGGTTAGTTGATGGCCTAGAAGAGATCGCTACTATTTTATACCCAGAATATATGGAGTAATAGGACATCACGATCATGTAACGAATGGATGTTATAAATGAAAAAACGCTCGATTTTATGGATTGCTTTACCGTTATTAACCCTTATATTAGTTGTATTTATGAGCTTATCGATTACCTTAGGTGCAGCTAATCTTTCTTGGCAGACTGTGTGGCAAGTGATCCTTTCAAGACTTCCTATAATCAATCAGTGGATTGAGCCTAATTGGAGTGACTCAACAGAAACGATTGTATTAGACATTAGAATGCCGCGTGTAATCTTAGCAGCTATTGTAGGTGCAGCTTTGGCATTAGCGGGTGCGATCTATCAAGGTGTATTACGCAATCCATTAGCTGATCCATTTATTTTAGGTGTGTCTTCTGGAGCTTCATTTGGTGCTGCTTTAGTCTTTGCCTTAGGACTCCAAATTGTTTGGCTAGGTCAATTTACATTGCCTGTTGTTGCGTTTTTATTCGGCTTTGGCACACTAATGGTCGTTTATTTCTTAGCACGTATTGGACAAAAAGTCAAAATGGAAACGATTATTCTAGCTGGTGTTGTTGTGCAAGCTTTTATTGGTGCTTGTCTTTCATTAGTTATGACCTTAGCCAATGAACAACTACAAACGATTGTGTTTTGGATGATGGGGAGCTTAACATTAACTGATTGGAGCTATACTCAAGTTGTTTTGCCGATTATAGCTGTAGCTGGCGTAGTCGCTCTGTTTTATACACGTGAATTAAACATGCTCGGATTAGGTGAAGAAGTCGCTCATCATTCAGGTCTATCAGTGGAACGAACCCGTTTTTATCTACTCATATTAGCATCGATTATGACAGGGGCGGCCGTTTCAGTTTCTGGGGCAATTGGGTTTGTTGGTTTAGTTGTACCTCACATTATTCGATTGATTGTTGGAGCAGATTACAGGCTGATCTTGCCGTTATCGATCGTTGGTGGTGCGATCTTTTTAGTTGGTGCTGATACACTGGCTCGAGTATTAATGGCACCACGTGAGCTGCCATTAGGAGTCATTACGGCATTTTTAGGAGCGCCATTTTTCGCTTATTTATTAAGAAAGGCGAAACGTGAATTTTTTTAGGAGGCATACTTATGCTGTCTGTAGACAAGGTGAGGAAGGAAAAAGATTTTAAGTTATTGCTGAAAGACGTTACATTTCAAGTCGATGAAGGCTCGTGTGTTGGGCTAATTGGCCCAAACGGTGCTGGTAAATCAACTTTAATGAAAATGATCTCAGGCTTAGAGCACCCAACTAGCGGTACGATCAACGTCTTAGGCCAAGAGGTAGGGAAGTGGTCAGTTAAAAAACTTGCTCAAAAAGTTTCTGTCTTAACTCAAGATGGCCTTTCTCCGTATCCAATGACAGTATATGAAGCGGTACTAATGGGGCGTTATCCGCATTTAAGCTTCTTTCAAAGAGAAGGGTTAGAAGATTATCGAAAAGTCGAGCATGTATTAAATATTACTGGCCTAATGTCGATGCGTCATCAAATGTTAGATACGTTAAGCGGTGGTGAGAGGCAGCGAGTGGCTATTGCTAAGGCAATGGTTCAAGAGCCTGAGGTTTTATTATTGGATGAGCCCACTTCTTATTTAGATATTGGTTATAAAGTGAATGTGCTTAATCTTGTTAAAGATTGGCAACAACGCGAACAGTTAACGATTTTAATGGTGCTACATGATTTGAATTTAGCTGCACAATATTGTGATCAAATGATTCTCATGAACAATGGTGAAATTGTAAAGCGGGGAAACAGTGAGGAAATCATGGATGTAGATACGTTAGAGACTGTCTACAAAGCCAAACCAGAGATCATACGCCATCCTAAATCTAATATTCCACAAATTTTATTATAAAAACAATAGTCATATACACATGATTTAGTATAATAGAATGAAAAAGGACAAGCGGAAATTAGAAATGGGGATCATAAAATGATTGAGTGGCGTAATTTATATCGCGGTGGACTAATGGGGGTTAGTGATTTAATCCCTGGAGTAAGTGGTGGAACGATCGCGGTTGTTTTAGGTATTTATCAAAGGTTAATAGAAGCGATTAATGGTATTTTTACTCGAGAATGGAAAAGGCACCTCGCGTTTTTAATCCCGTTACTAGTAGGTGTATTATTAGCACTATTCTTACTATCTAACATTGTCGATTGGCTATATGAACATTATCCTAATCAACTTCAATTTGCATTTTTAGGCTTAATTGCAGGAATCCTTCCGATGCTGTTGAAGAAATCAGATTATAAAAAGACATTTGGTGCTCAGCACTATGTACTGTTTTTCTTAGCGGCTTTATTAGTTGGTTCTACAGCAATATTTCAAGAAGGTGTTGCTGATACAATTACGACGTTTGATGGCTCGACATATGTGTTGTTATTTTTATCAGGTTGGTTAGCGAGTTCTGCGATGATCTTACCAGGTATAAGCGGTTCAATGTTGCTGTTGATTGTCGGGATGTACCCAACATTCGTTTATGTTTTAAGTGATGTCGTCATTGAGGCACTTATACCCCTAGGTTTAGGCATTGTATTTGGGATCTTAATAATGAGTAAGATTATTAAATACTTTTTAAACCAATATTTTTATCAAACATATGCGTTAATAATTGGGCTTGTGTTTGGTTCAATATTTGTTATTTATCCCGGTTTTGATCCAAGCTTCTTATTGAACGTGGTAAGTGTGGCTCTTATTTTTGTTGGAATGTTTGTAGCTTATTTATTAGGGAAGTTGGAGCACCAGCAATAAAATAGGGCTAACTGGAATGTTAAGTGAATGCTATTGTAATAGTCTTATTGAACTGTCCCAAGTGGAATTAAATTTCCTTTTGGGACAGTTTTTTTAGTTTAGAAACTATAATTGGAGTAAATTCCTTTTATAATTTATGAAAAATTGGATTACGGTTTTGGAAAGTTGTGACGTACTTGAACCCAATCTCTTGTAATAGGTGATAACCTTCATCAATTCGGTCACCAACCCGTTCTGGCTTGTGTGCGTCCGATCCGACTGTAATGATCTCACCACCCATATCATAATATAGCTTTAGTATTTCACGACTAGGTAGTAAACGGTTCATGTCATATTTATAACCGGATGTATTAATTTCAATTCCTTGGCCACGCGGAATAATGGTTTTAAAAATCTCCTCAATGACATCTAAAAAGTGATAAACCCCAGGCTCATATTTATAACGAGTGACTAAGTCTAAGTGGCCTAAAACACTGAATTGCTCAAAGCCTTGCACACATTGGTAAAGTTCAGTGTAATACTTCTCATAAGCATCATTTAATGATTGATCTTCAAACAGCCTACCTGAGTGTAAATCTTTTTGATCTGTTGTATGCATTGAGCCAATAATAAAGTCAAAGGATTGTTTAGAAAGTAGCTCATCGTAACGTTCTATAAGATGGGGTTGAAATCCTAGCTCAATTCCTTTCCGAATATTAATTGTGTCTCTGTATTGTTGTTGCATGTCACAGATTTTTCGATCATAATCCTCTAAATCTACCTCAAATACAATTGTAGGGTCAGGGTAATCATAATCGATATGTTCTGTGAAGGAAATTTCCTTTAGACCTTTTTGTATGCTGGCTTTAATCATTTCTTCCATAGGGGCTTTACAGTCCGCTGAAAAACTCGAGTGCATGTGATTGTCAAACATATGATCATCCCTTTCTATGAATCTTATTTTAACTGGTTGACAGTCGGTATTACAATGGATAAAATAATATTAACCTTTATTCTGATAAAGTGATAAATAAATAAAGTGATAAAGGGTGTTTATATGACTAGTCAACAATTGCCACAAGGAGTTGCAGATTTATATGCACAAGATTATGAGATAAAACAGTCTTTAATTGACCGTTTAAAAAAGCTATTAAGTAGTTATGGCTGTCAACCTATACAAACTCCAACATTTGAATATTATGATCTGTTTATGAATGTGCCAGGAACAATGGATACTGATCAAATGATAAAGTTAGTAGACCATGATGGTAAAGTGTTAGTTTTGAGACCGGATGCTACTGTACCTATTGCACGTATGGCAGCTCAATCGAATTCAAGAGCACCTTCATTAAATAAATTATTTTATGTCACGAATATCTTTCGAATGGAAAGTGGTGAATCGGACAAAACATCGCGCTCGTTTACACAAGTTGGCGTTGAATGTTTTGATGATGCTCATCCACTAAATGACGTTGAGATTGTTGTCTTAGCTATTGAGCTGTTGAAAGAAACAGGTATGGATCATGTTCAACTCGAATTAGGTCAAGCTGGATTTTTTAAAGCTTTACTTCAGGAGAGTAACCTTGAAGAAGATAAACAACAATTAATACAACAAAAAGTTAATGAAAAGAATGAATATGAATTAAGTCGATTACTTCAATCGTTACAGATCGAAGAATGGGTTAAAGACCAATTAGTTCAATTAATCAACTTATTTGGAGAACCCGATGATGTTTTATCTAAAGTAGAAGATTTTAAGATGAATCATGGAATGAACCAATCAATTAAGAGGTTAACAGAGTTAGTGAATCAGCTTAAAAGACTTGGTTATGAACAGTATATTTCAGTCGATTTAGGCTTAGTTAATCACTTGAACTATTATACTGAGACAATGTTTCAGGGATATATTGAAGGGTATGGAAAGCCAATCATTCAAGGTGGCAGATACGATCAATTAACCAAATATTTCGATTTGAAGACGAGTGCTATTGGTTTTGGGATTTATGTCGATGATTTAATAAATATTGTAAAAATGCAAAGCAGGCTTCCAATTGAACTACCTAAACAAGTGACTATTGTGACAGATTACGAGACATTTCCTGAAGCGATGAGATTAGCCTATGACTTAAGGCAAGAAGGGCTAGTAGTAAGTATGGCTTATGATCAGATAAATGGAGAGAATGTTGAAATCTTAGTTGAATTACCAGAGCAAACAGTAACGATAGAAGGTGATAGGGTTCACTTTAATTCTGTAGCTGAATTAGTTACAAAGGTAGGTTGGACTAATGGAAACCATTAAAATTGCATTAGCTAAAGGAAGACTAGCCGATTTAAGTATAGCTTTATTTGAAGAAGTTGGGATTATATTTTCATCTTATTACGAGAAATCTCGTAAACTTACATTTATAAGTGATGACAATAAGTATGAATTGATATTAGTAAAGGCAACTGATGTCGGGACGTATGTTGCAAATGGAGCAGTAGATCTTGGTGTAGCCGGGAAAGATACACTGTTAGAGTCGGGTGTTGATGTGTTTGAAGTGGTTGATTTAGGTTTCGGCCGTTGCCGATTTGCCGTAGCGGGTGAACCCGGAATTAAACTTAATCAGTTCCAACATCTAACCGTTGGAACTAAATATCCAAAAGTTACAAACGATTATTTTCTAGATAAAGGAAAGCAAATTGAAACGATTAAGTTGAATGGTTCTGTTGAATTAGCTCCATTAGTCGGATTAAGTGATGTTGTTGTCGATATCGTAGAGACAGGAACAACTTTGAAGGAAAACAACTTAGAAGTAATCGAAAGTATGATGGAAATAAGTGCACGGTTGGTTGTAAATAAGGCGAGTTTTAAAACGAAAGGGAGAAAAATTCGCCCAGTCATTGATCAAATAAAATCAGTTGTTGATGCTAAAGGAAGTGTCACTCATGAAGCTTAAAAAAATAAATCATAAAGACATAAAGGATATTTTACTAAAGCGTTCGAATCATAGTGCAATCAGCTTACAGCAAATAGACGAAACGGTTGAAAGAATCATGCAATCAGTTAGGTTAGAAGGTGATCGAGCTGTTTATCAATATATTAAACAACTAGACGGTGTTGAGTTAGAAAGTTTCAAAGTACTTGAACAAGAAATTGAAGAAGCTTTTAACCAAGTCGATGCATCTTCAGTTCAGATTTTATCTGAGGCAAAAGAGAATATTCTTAGCTACCACAAACTTCAAAAAGAGAAGTCTTGGTACACAAATGACCAACAAGGCATTTGGTTAGGACAACAAGTGACCCCAATAGAACGAGTCGGTGTTTACGTACCAGGTGGAAAGGCTTCTTATCCTTCGACTGTTTTAATGAGTATTTTGCCAGCTAAAGTAGCTGGTGTTGAAAAGGTTGTAGTCACGACCCCTGTTCAGTCCAATGGTTCGATTCATCCGACTACTTTAGTTGCGGCAAGTATGGCTGGTGCGGATGAGATCTTAAAAATTGGTGGAGCCCATGGAATCGCCACATTAGCTTATGGAACTGAAACTATTGAACCTGTTCATAAAATTGTAGGGCCAGGTAATGCATATGTCGCTAGGGCTAAGAAGTATGTGTTCGGTGATGTAGGGATAGACTTAATTGCTGGTCCTAGTGAGGTGTGCATTTTAGCTGATGAGAGTGCGAATCCACAGTTTGTTGCCGCTGACTTGCTTGCACAAGCCGAACACGATGAATTAGCTTCAGCTATTGCTGTAACAACAAGTGAACAGTTAGGAAGTGAGATACAAGTAGAAATTAAACGTCAAATGAAACATCGAAATAGACAAGAAATTTTAAATGAATCGATTACTAACCATGGTTGTATTTATATCGTTGATGGTCTTACTTCAGCTTTTAAATTCGTCAATGAACTTGCCCCAGAACATCTGGAGCTACAAGTTGAAAACCCATTTGAACAATTAGAAAAAGTAAAACACGCTGGAGCAATTTTCTTAGGTAATTATTCTCCAGAGCCATTAGGAGATTATTTTGCAGGGCCGAACCACACACTTCCAACCAATGGTACTGCAAAGTTTTCTTCACCGTTAGGCGTCTATGATTTTATGAAAAAGTCGAGTGTCATTTATTATGACGAGAAAGCATTAAATCAAGTCCGTCAACAAGTTGAACGATTTGCAGAAAGTGAAGGTTTAGATGCTCATAAAGAATCAGTTAGAATCCGATTCGAACAGTAAAGGTGAGGTGGTACAGTGCGACAATCAACGGTTAAACGAACAACATCTGAAACAGCAATTGATCTATCACTTGTAATTGACGGAAGAAAAGAGGTTGAAGCTGATACAGGTGTTGGTTTTTTTGATCATATGTTAATGTTATTCGCTGCTCATGGCTCATTTGACTTAACGGTGAAAGCGGATGGTGATTTATATGTTGATGATCATCACACAGTTGAAGATGTTGGAATTGTGCTAGGTCAAGCATTTAGGGAGGCAATGGGTGATAAGCGGGGAATAAAGCGCTATGCTACAGACTTTACGCCGATGGATGAATCACTAAGTTTAGTTTCAATTGACGTATCCAATCGTCCCTTTTTAGTTTACGACGTTTCTGGTTTAGGGGAGAAGGTCGGTCAATTTGATACAGAATTAGTAGAAGAATTTTTAAGAGCTTTCATTAATCAAGCTGGGATTACATTACATGTTAAATTAATTCATGGCTATAACAATCACCATATCATTGAATCAATTTTTAAAGGCGTAGGTCGAGTTCTTAGTGAAGCATTAGTTATTCAAGATTCAAATGGTGATGTACCATCAACGAAAGGAAAGTTGTAAGGGTGGGTCATAAATGATTGCTATTATTGATTATGGAGCCGGAAATTTAAGAAATGTGCAACACGCCTTATCTTTGTTAGGTATTGAATGTAAAATAACAGACCAACCCTTTGATTTGCAAAGTGCATCTGGAATTGTTTTGCCAGGTGTTGGGGCATTTGGTGAAGCTATAGGGAGGTTAGGTGAAGCTGGTTTTATAGATGAAATTAAGTCACAAGTTAGCCAAGGGAAACCACTTTTAGGTATTTGTTTAGGAATGCAACTATTGTTTGAAAGAAGCTTTGAACATGGGGAGCATGAAGGTCTAGGTTTAATTAAAGGTGATGTTGTCCGTTTTAATCATGATTTAAAAATTCCACACATGGGATGGAATCAGTTAAACCTTCATAAACAGTACTGTGATTCGACCATTAATCAAGAAATTCAAATGGGGGATTATGTTTATTTTGTTCATTCGTATTATGCAAAGCCAAAGTATGAGGAAGATATATTACACGAAACGGATTATGGTTTTTCCTTCACATCAGCTGTTAAGCGTGGTCATATAATCGGCATGCAGTATCATCCAGAAAAAAGTGGTCGCGTTGGTATGCAATTGTTGAAGAATTTTAAGGAGATGATGAGATGAGAGTATTTCCAGCTATTGATTTGATTAATCAACAATGTGTTCGGTTAAAGCAAGGTGATTATAATGTGCAAACAATATATGGAAATCCAGTTGAGATGGCAAACGAATGGGTAAAAGAAGGTGCTAGCTTTTTACATATCGTTGACTTGGATGCTATTAAAGGGGATTACTCTAAAAATTTTGGAGTCATTAAACAAATGATTGAAGAAGTTTCGATTCCTGTTCAAGTTGGTGGTGGAGTTAGAAATATAGAAAGAATTAATGAATTACTCGATATAGGTGTAGATCGTGTCATATTGGGTACTGTGGCAGTTAAAGATCCTGATTTTGTAAAAGACGTTGTTGAACGCTTCGGCGGGGAGAAAATTATCGTTTCAGTTGATGCACGTAATGGTTATGTTGCAACAGATGGTTGGATTGAAATATCTAATCTTAAAGCAATCGAATTTGCTTACAAGTTACAAAAGGCAGGGATTCAATCAATTGTTTACACAGATATTGCGAAAGACGGTATGCTACAAGGGCCGAATTTAGAGGCTTTATTTCAAATGAACAATCTAACAGAGCTAGAAGTAATAGCTTCAGGTGGCGTAACATCAATTGAGGATATACGTGAATTAAGTAAGGCTAATATTTATGGTGCCATTGTCGGAAAGGCCTTGTATGAAGGTAAGATTTCTTTATTAGAAATTATGAAGGAGCCGTCAATATGTTAGCAAAACGAATTATTCCTTGCTTAGATGTTCAAGATGGAAGAGTTGTTAAGGGGAAGAGGTTTACCAATATAGAAGATATCGCAGATCCTGTTGAGCTTAGTAAACGATACAGTAAGCTTGGGGCGGATGAGTTAGTATTTTATGACATTACAGCAACACATGAAAAGCGAGGAATTTTTTTAGATGTAGTCAAGCGTGTAGCAAAAGAAGTCCATATCCCTTTTACAGTTGGTGGCGGAATTCAGTCAGTTGAAGACTTCAGAGCGGTATTAAATGCCGGAGCGGATAAAGTCTCTGTTAATAGTGCTGCTGTACAAAATCCTTCATTAATAGATGAAGCTTCTGTTCGTTTTGGTAATCAATGTGTCGTTTTATCTATTGATACTAAACAAGTAGATGGAGAATGGATGGTTTTTGTAAAAGGTGGACGTGAAAATACAGGTCAAAACTTGTTTAGATGGGCACAAGAAGGTGAAAGACGTGGTGCTGGAGAGATTGTTCTAAATGTTATGGACACTGATGGAGTGAAGCAAGGTTATAACAACGAAGTCATGGCTCGGATAAGTGAATGTGTTAATGTCCCAATTGTTGCATCTGGTGGTGCTGGAGAAATGAAGCATTTCCGTGATGTTTTAATAGATGGGAAAGCCGATGCAGCTTTAGCCGCTTCAGTCTTTCACTTCGAAGAGATTGATTTACAACAATTAAAGCAATATTTATATAACCACGAACTACCGATCAGGCAGGGGTGATTTTTTAATGGAGAAGTTAAGTATTCAGTTTGATGAAAAAGGGTTGATCCCGGCTGTCATCCAAGATGTTCGTAGTGGTGAAGTCCTTATGTTAGCTTATATGAATGAAGAGTCTTTTCGTAAAACAATTGAAACGAAACAGACATGGTTTTATAGTCGGAGCCGTCAAGAATTGTGGCTTAAAGGAGCGACTTCAGGTCATACCCAGTATGTAAAACAGCTTAGTTATGATTGTGATCAAGATGCTTTACTCGTACAAGTTGAGTCAAATGGTCCTGCATGCCATACAGGGAAGAAAAGCTGTTTTTATCGTCATGTGAATAAAATGATTCATTAACTTATAATCGCGAGGTCATTCATCAAGTTTTTGAGTCGATTCACAACCGTAAGGAAAATCCAAAAGATGAATCATACACGAATTACTTATTTGAGGAAGGCCTCGATAAGATTTTGAAGAAAATAAGTGAAGAGTCAGGAGAAGTTTTAATTGGTGCTAAAAATAATGACAATGAAAATTTAGCAATGGAATTAGCTGACCTTACTTATCATTTGCTTGTCTTGATGGCTGAAAAGGATATGCCGATTGAACGTGTGAAAGAGGCTTTAACCAATAGGGTGAAAGGTGATGAGGATGAGTAAATTTTGGAGTCGAACCGCAATTGAAGCGAACCCTTATGTTCCTGGAGAGCAGCCTTATGAAGTGGATATTGTTAAGTTAAATACCAATGAAAATCCGTACCCACCTTCACCTAAAGCTCTAGAAGCTATGAAACAAATGGTTAATAGCGACCTACGGAAGTATCCGACGCCAACAGTTAACTCGTTGAAAAATGTAATAGCAGATCGTGAATCGGTAAATTATGAGCAAGTCTTCGTTGGAAATGGATCAGATGAAGTGTTAGCCTTTGCATTTCAAACGTTTTTTGAACCGAACGAAGCGATTAAATTTCCAGATATTACGTATAGTTTTTACCCTGTATATGCGAAATTATATAAAATTCCATATCAAGAGGTGCCATTACAAGAAGATTTCACAATAGATGTCGAAGGGATGAAGCGTTCTACGGGTGGTGTGATCTTTCCAAACCCAAATGCTCCAACAGGAATTGCTTTACCTATAGAATCGATTGAAGAGATTTTACAAGGTAACTCTAACAATGTCGTAATCATCGATGAAGCTTATGTTGAATTTGGGGCAGAATCAGCTGTTCAGTTAGTTGATTATTATCCGAATTTACTCATCACAAAAACATTATCAAAATCGCATGCGCTAGCTGGTATACGTGTAGGTTATGCGATTGGTCACGTGAAGTTAATTGAAGGGATTGAACGTGTGAAAAATTCATTTAATTCTTACACGATGGATCGCATTTCAATAAAAGGGGCAGAAGCGGCATTAAGAGATGAGGCTTATTATGCTAATGTCCTGGATCAAGTGGTTAAAACACGTAGTTGGGTAAAAGAATCTTTGAAAGAACTTGGGTTTTTAGTATTAAACTCAAATGCTAACTTTGTATTTGTTCAGCCTGTTGGAATAGAGGCATCAGTTTTATACAGGATGATGAAAAAGGAAGGAATTTATCTCAGATATTTTAACAAGCCGAATTTGGATAGTTACATTAGAATTACAATTGGAACAAACGAAGAGATGGAGGAGTTGGTGAGAAAGGTAGAAAGGGTGTTAAATCAACAAATTAACTAGGTTTAGTAATGACCTCTTCAAATTAACAAGACGAACGCTGGTTAACTAGCGCTCGTCCTGTTACAGTTATTCTTTTAATTTAACCAATCGTAAAGCGTTTAGTGTGACGAGTAAAGTAGCCCCCATGTCTGCTAAGATAGCGATCCAAAGGGTAAGCCACCCCGGTATGACAAGAAGAAGGGCTAGGGCTTTTGTACTAAGGGCGAAAATAATATTCTGTTTGATGATATTAAGTGCTCTTCTGCTTAGACGAACAGTATATGGAAGCTTCGTTAAATCATCTCCCATTAAAGCTATATCCGCTGTTTCTAAAGCAGTATCTGTTCCAGCGCTACCCATTGCAATACCCACATCTGCAGTCGCTAATGCTGGTGCGTCATTGACACCATCACCAACCATGGCGACTTGCCCGTAATGCTCTTGTAATTCTTTAACTTTCATCTGTTTATCTTTCGGTAACAGTTGTGATAAATATTGCTTAATCCCTACTTGATTACTAATTGATTTGGCGGTTTCTTCATGATCTCCGGTTAGTAGTACAGTTCGCCTTAAACTTAACTTGTCTAATTGTTGGATCATGTCACTTGCCATTGAACGAACCGCATCAGCAATGCTGATCAAACCAAGAATACGATTATTTTGACTCATTAGAATAACAGTGTGTCCAGTTTGTCTAGCTTCATGGATGAGTGCTTGTTCTTCAGTCGTTAAGTCATTAAACATTGAAGGGCTACCAATTTTGTATTCATCGCCATTAATATAGCCAGTAACACCTTTTCCTGTTATCGATTGAAAATCCTCAACCTCAAGGTCATTGGGTATGTTAAACCAGTCCTCTGTATAGTCAGTAACGGCTTTAGCTAGAGGGTGTTGTGACATGACTTCTAATGCTTGGGCTTTTTGGAAAAACTGTTCTGCTGAGAGATTTTCATCAAACAAGTGGTAGTGTTGTACGACTGGTTTACCTTCTGTAACGGTGCCAGTCTTATCAAACGCGATTGTTTTGATCTGACCAAGCGCTTCTAAGTATGCTCCACCTTTAATAAGAACACCATTTCTAGCAGCACTACCAATCGCTGTTACAATTGCTACGGGTGTTGAAATAACTAAAGCACAAGGGCATCCGACGACTAATACAGCTAACCCTTGGTAAATCCAAGTCTCAAAGCTTAATCCAAATATAAATGGTGGGATCGTTGCAACACCTAAAGCAACTAACATGATTAATGGTGTATAATAAGCGGCGAATCGATCGATAAATTGCTGAGCTGGCGCTTGGTCATTTTGGGCTTCTTCAACTAAATGAATAATTTTGGCTAACGTGGTGTCTTTGGCTAGCTTTTGAACATTAACTTCTAAGTAGCCTTCTTCATTTAATGTTCCAGCAAAAACTTCGTCATCTTTTGATTTAAAAACTGGAACAGATTCACCTGTAATCGCTGCTTGGTTGATTGATGATTCACCTTTTAATATGTGAGCGTCAACTGGAATTTTCTCACCTGGTTTAATGATGACAGTGTCTTCGATTTGAAGGTCTGATACATCAATTTCAACTATTCTCTGGTCACGAATAACCCGCGCTGTGTTAGGTGCAACTTCCATTAAGGACTGAATCGATGAGCGAGCGCGGTCGATTGAATAGCGTTCTAGTGCTTCACTAATAGCGAATAATATAACGACAACAGCGCCTTCTACCCATTCACCAATAATTGCAGCGCCAATAACAGCAATCGTCATTAACGTTTTCATATCAAACCGTAGTTTAAATAAGTTCCTTACACCTATATTTAATAATTGGTAACCCCCAATGGCAATAGAGGATAGAAACATACCTGTTGTAATCGGGTGGTTATCACCTAATTGAAATAATAAGTAGATGCCAATCATTAATAATATAGCTGAGACGATAATGTGCCAGTTAGATTTAATGGTATTTAATTTTGGTGGTTGTTCTTTATGACTGTATTGTTTTGAAATTGATAAATTTTCAAATGCACCTGCTTTTTTTAATTGTTCAACTGTAGCATCACCATAAACTGTGATTTTTGATGCACCAAAATTAACTTTAGCATCCGCTACAGCATTAAGGTCTTTAACGTTGTTTTCGAATGTTTGAGCGCATGATGTACATGACATACCTTTGACATAGTAGGTTTCTTGATGCATTAGGATTCCTCCAGTTCGTGCTGGTGTGCAATGGCAATATTAATTAAACTGTGCACGTGATGGTCATCAAGTGAGTAGTAAATGTTTTTGCCTTGTTTTCTAGCTTTAGCTAAACCGTGCTTTTTTAAAGTTCGTAAATGGTGGGAAGCAGTGGCAACAGATGTTTCTGTGATTACTGCTAAATCACAAACGCAAAGTTCTTTTTCGAATGTGAGAGCTTGAGCGACTTTCACACGGGTTGGGTCTCCTAATACTTTAAACAATTGTGCAACGGCTTGAATCGATGTTTGATTAACAGACTGATAAATAGTTTTTAATTGGTTTTCACTTATTTCAGAAGTACAGTTGGGGAGTTTCAACAGATACACCTTCTTTCATTCAAATGTTCGTTTGAATATATTATATTCAAATATATGTTTGAATGTCAAAAGAATTGCACTATCATTTCTCATTATTTAACATAAAGTTTAAAATCAGAAGTTAAGGGAGGTCGTTTTCATGATTAGAGAGGCAAGGAAGGAAGATTTAGATCAGATTGAAACGATTGTGAGTCATGCAAAAGTGATGATGGCTGAATCTGGTATGACACAATGGGGTGATACATATCCATTAAGAAACCATTATGAATCAGATCTAAAGAGGCATGAATTATTTGTTTATGAACAGGAGCAACAAGTCATTGGCGTTGCTTGTATAAGTAATGAGGGGCATGAGGAGTATAAAGAAATTAACTGGAGTGATGATTCGCCGTATTTATGTATTAAAAGATTAGCCGTGGACTTAAATAAAAGACATAAAGGAATTGGCTTAGCGTTTTATCGTTTTGCTGAAAACTTAGCTATACAACAAGGGATACCCTATATTCGTACCGATACAAATGGGGAAAATGAAGCGGCACTTAACTTGTTTAAAAAAGGGAATTACACACTAGTCGACCGTCAGCACCACGGCAATTTCAAAGAACCATTCTTTTATTACGAGAAAAAAGTTTAATGGTAATTTGTAAAAACACATACTGTAAACGAAGAAGCCCAGCTATGGATTTGAAGGTCCTAAGCTGGGCTTACTGATTATTTACTTGTTAATTCTAAGTACTCAGCTACATCTTTCTTACAAAGTTCAATCCCTTTTTCCCAGAACGATTCTTTCGTAATATCTTCACCTAAATGCTTCATGGCTAAGTCTTCTACCGACATTCTGGCAGTATCTTGAAGGAGCTCAATGTATTGATCTTCATAGCTTGTACCTTCTTCAAGTGCTTTCGCATAAATACTAAGTGAAAATAAGTAACCGAACGTGTACGGGAAGTTATAAAAAGGTACGCCTGTAATATGAAAGTGTAATTTATTCGACCAGTAGCTTGGGCTTGTTGAGTTAACAGCATCACAATAAGCTTCGCGCTGTGCTTCGTCTGTTAGTTCATTTAATCGACTTGCTGGTACAAAACCTTTTTTACGCTCTTCATAAAAGCGCGTTTCAAATAAGAACCGAGAATGAATGTTCATAAAGAATGCGACACTGCGCTGTAATTTATCTTCTAATAAAGCAATTTTGTCTTCTGTCGTTTTTGACTCTTTCACCGCAGCATCTGCTACAATCATTTCAGCAAACGTAGAAGCAGTTTCTGCGACGTTCATGGCATAACGACGATTAAGTGGATGCACAGGCTTTAGTGCAAATGAATGGTAAGCGTGGCCTAATTCATGAGCTAATGTCGCAACATTAGACATGGAACCACTATACGTCATAAAAATTCGTGATTGTTCACTTAACGGGAACCCTGTACAGAACCCACCAGGGCGTTTACCTGGACGATCTTCTGCTTCAATCCACGCATCTTTAAAAGCTGTTTTAGAAAAGTCGGCCATTTTAGGGCTGAATTGCTCAAAGTGCTTTAATATAAATTGAGCTCCATCATCATACGAAAGCTTTTGACTGTTTTCTTGTGTTGGTGCGCCTAAATCATACCATTCTAGCTTATCTTTACCGAGTAATTCGGCTTTTCGGTATAAGAAATCAACGAATGGCTGCTTATGCTTTGTAATCGCACCCCACATCGCATCTAACGTAGCTTGTTGCATACGATTAATATCTAAAGGCTCCTTTAATACATTGTCCCAGCCACGTTTTTTATACACGTTTAAACGGAAGCCAGCTAAATGGTTTAATGTATTAGCAAAAAGCGATTCTTTCTCTTTCCACGCTGCTTCTAACTTTTCATAGACTTGCTTACGAACATCGGGGTTTTCATGCGATAATAAATTGTTAGCTTGTCCAACTGATAACTCTTTTTCTTCACCATCAACAGTGACATTAACTGTCATATCACCAACAATGGTATTATACATTTGGCCCCAAGCGTGATAGCCATCAACAGATAAGGAAGAGATTAGAGATTCTTCATCTTCTGATAGTTGCTCTTGAGCTGCATCACGCCACTCATTTAAGACAAATGACAGTTCAGAGAGTTCCTCATGTTCAAGTAACCCTTTCCAAACATTTTTATCGGTTTGTGCAAGTTGTTGTTTAAAGCTATTAAATAAAGAGCCATAAGAAGCGGATAATTCTGTTACTTCACTACGCAAAGTACTGGCTTTATGGTCACTCATATTTTGCGCTTCAAGACATGAAATAAAAGCACCTGCCTGGCGGATCTTTTGACTAATGTCTGATCCTTCTTCAATTAAGTTCACTACTTCACTAGCTTCATTAACCGAAGTAGGTGTCTTAAATTGATTAAGCTTTTCTGTGAAGGATGCTAAATGTTCTTTTGTTTCATCCAGGTGACGGCGAAGCTCTTCAGATTCGCTTCCGCCTTTAAAGAAAACATCTAAATCCCAAACTACGGGGTAACTTGTTTTCGTCATTAAAATAACCTCCCAATACATTCGAAATTTTCATAATAATATAACTATAGTATAGCATAAAAGGTAGTCCGAATGAAGAATATTTCGAGTTAAGAAGTAATTAATTGTTGTAGTATCACTGACACCATTGCATCCTCCTGTTTAACAAGAAACAGCATGAGATGGTTGTGTAACTTGATCGACGTTTAGGGCTTTATCAGCGTTCGGGGAAGTTTTATCAGCGTTCGAGGAGACTTTATCAGCGCTCAGGCGTTTTTATCAGCGTTCGCGGGTCGTTTATCAGCGCTCAGGCGATTTTCTCATGTAGCGGTATCGAAACTAAAAAATCCGAACGAGTTCATTTATGATGAGTCGTCCGGATTTAAGAAGCTTTTACTTGTTTAAATCTTTTTTAGCTAAGTACCAGTCTATAACTTCAAGGCTGTCATCCTTAGCTCGCTCAGCTGCTTGTTGTTTTGAAGCAGGTGGTGGAACAATGACTTTGTCTCCTGGCTTCCAATCAGCTGGAGTAGAAACTTGATGCTCAGCAGTAGTTTGAAGCGCTTTAACGAGACGAACAATTTCATCCATATTACGGCCTGTAGTAAGTGGATAATAGATAATTGATTTGACAACTTGTTGATCATCAATGACAAACACAGCGCGATTAGTTTCTGTGCCACTATCATTTGGATGAATCATACCATACTTCTTGGCAACTTGCTGATCTAGGTCAGCTATTACAGGGAACTCAATTTCTACATTGAAATTCTCTTCAATATTACGTGCCCAAGCAATATGTGATTGAACACTATCAATGCTTAAACCTAATAATTCAGTGTTTAGCTCACGCAGTTGCGGGTAAATACTTTGGAATGAAACAAACTCAGTTGTGCACACGGGTGTAAAGTCTGCAGGGTGCGAAAATAATACAACCCATGACCCTTTGTAATCCTCTAAACTAATTTGACCATGTGTCGTTTTAGCTTCAAAACTAGGTGCTTTGTCCCCAATGCGAGGCAATTGAAATTGTTGATTTTCTTCTGACATAATATTCCTCTCCTTATACAAAAAATATTTATTCCTATAGGATTACTATGGTTTATTATACACTAAATATAACAAAAGTGATAAGAAATTTCACAATATTTGCATCAGAAATTAAAAAAGAGTTTGCACATGATTGGTGCAAACCCTTCAATTAAGAGGGAATTCATCTAAATGGACAAACTCATATCCCTCATCAATTAATTGGGGAATAGCATTCATTACACCGCCTCTAGTCCCACTGTCAGGCTGATTCATATGGAGAAGCGCGATGGAACCTGGTTCAGCTTGTAGTAAAGAAGATTCAACTTGATCGCTTGAATAAGTCCCACCTGCATCTCCTAAGACATTGTAGTTAACAGCATCTAGCTCCATGTCTTGTATCATTTGTACCGAAACCTCGTCAAAATAAGCTGTTCCAGACCTAAAGTAAGAAGGCGCTTGTCCAGTTAACTCTTTAATGTATTCTTGGTTTGTCATAACTTCCTCATAAACTTCTTCTGGATTGCTTGTTCCTTTAATTCCCCAAGCTTTCTGGCCATTAACAGAGAGAGGTAAATGGTCAGTCCCATGATTTTCAATTTGGAAAAGTGGATCATTAGCTAGTTCTAAAAATACTTCTTGATTGTGTTCAATCCAGTCTTTATTAACAAACAGTGTGGCAGGAATTTCTTGTTCAATTAAAAAATCGATCATTTCCTCATCATAACCACGCCCATAAGGTCCACCACAAGCATCAAATGTTAATGCCATAACTTGCTCATCTGTTTCAAGCTGTGTTTTAACGCCGGTAACGAATTCACCCCACTCCTGACTTTCATTTGAATACTGCTCGATGTCTAGGTCAATGGGTGTTGAGAACAAGTGGGTGGGGCTTGCTCGCTCAGTAAGTGAATGCTCGATCGTGCTGTGATCGTTTAAAGTTAATGACTTATTTTGATCGAAATTTGAACATCCAGCAATAAATACAAGGGTAAATAGTAAGATAAGTATCTTAAATTTCATTTCAAAACCTCTACTTCATTTAAAATGTTATGTGATTAAAATGAGCTATTAAACCTTTATGAGCACCTATAATTAATTGTCCGTTTTCTAATTGGAAGCTATTTTGATCAACACGTTTTAATTGAATAAGCTCTTCTAATAGTTGTGCGTACTCCTCTACATGATCTACTCCAATTTCAATTGATGTGAAGGGTGTCTCGTTAATTAGTGACTTATCTTTCGGTAAATTCCCTTCTCCACTCCACTCAATTAGAAAGGGAATAGGCGAACCTTCAGATGAAGGTTTCGGAAATAACATACGCCAATCTAATCTCGTTCCATCTAGCTTTTGACGACTACCAGGGAATGGACCTGCATATTCAATTCCTTTTTGATTAAACGAATTGATATAATCATCTAAGTAATTGACTCGTAAAGCAAATTGGATTGGACCTTCAATGTGATTCTTATTAGCTTTGTAAGTCTGTTGGATCAAAGGGTTATCAGATTGACTGGCTTGCTCTTCGTGTTCGATTCCTAACCATTCAATGTAGCTGTTGTTTTCCATGAATGCAAGGTAATTATAAGTTCCCCACTGTTCATGCTTTCCACCTGGTAATCCTGTTAGATGATGAAAAGTTGAAAACATCTCTTGGTGCTTTTTAGGGTTATAGGAATGGATAACAAGGTGGTCAAATGCAACCATAATAAACACTCCTTTTGATAGATTCTATTCTAATTGAAAAGCATTGGCTAACTTCTCATAGGATTCGAGACGTTTCTCAAATGGCGAGACGATTGTATTAACAATTACTTCATTTACTTGGAATTGTGCTGACATATATTCAAGCTTTTGTTTAACACCTTCTACACTACCAACAACCATTCTATTTCTATTCTCTATTATACGTTGTTGTTCAAAATGACTAAAGGATTGTTTACTCGCTACATCAGGGTTAGGGAAGTGCTCACGAATTTGTCCTTGATCTGCCATTAATAAGGCAACATCTAAGCTTGAAGCATAATATTCAGCCTCTTGTTCTGTTTTTCCAACCACAACGAAAACAGCAATACTAGCTTCTGGTTCATGTTGTAAAGGTGAAGGAATAAAATTATTATAATAGCGTTCAATAGCTGCTGGGCCGCCATCACCATTAATAAATTGTGCAAAAGTATAAGAGGTACCTAATTCACCAGCAACATGAGCGCTAGCCCCGCTTGAACCTAACATCCAGACAGGTGGAGTAGATTCACTCATAGGTGTTGCTTGGACTTGATAGCCTTCAGGGTCATTACCTAATATGTAATCGATTAGTAGTGATGCTTGTTGTGGATAGTGCTTAACATCAGGATATTTCCCTCTATTTAAAGCATAATTTACACCCGGCATTCCACCAGGCGCACGCCCAATTCCAAGGTCGATTCGATTGGGGTATAACGCTTCTAGTACACGAAATTGTTCAGCAACTTTAAATGGACTGTAATGTGGAAGTAAGACACCACCAGTTCCGATGCGAATTCTTTCGGTAGAAGCGGCGATTGCTGGTATGAGCATTTCAGGTGCTGATCCTGCTAAACTTTTCGTACTATGATGCTCACTCATCCAAAACCGCTTATAACCCAATTGGTCAACATGCCTGGCAAGTTGGATGGTTTGTTGTAAAGCTTCTTGAGGTGTGTGGTTTTGTAATAAAGGTGATTGGTCTAACACACTTAATTGTAAATTCATATTCGACACCCTTCTTTAATTAAGTTATGATTATAATTGTTTTAGATTTACGTTTAAAATTCAATCGATATGCATATAAGAGTGAGGGAAAGTGACAATGGGGACAAAAACTGTAACCTGTTATGGTTGTAATAAAGAAATTAAAGGTCGCTCTGAATTAATGACCGCTAATGTAAAAATGACAGTAAAGCCTTTTCATGAAGAGTGTTTTAAAAAACGTGTTGAAGAAAAGAAGGAAAGGGCTTCAATGTTTTTCGATGCGATGCCATTTAACGGTCGTTACGCAAATATCATGACATTAATTTTCGTTATTTTATTTGTAGCTTTTATAACATTTATTGAAGTTCCTTTTATTGCGGTTGTCTTAGTTTTAATTTATCCGATTTATCGCTTCATTAGCTGGATTACAATCGAACGAAAAGTACCCAGTAAAAGCTGATCTTATGATGAATGATGTGGGCAAAAAGGATGTAGAGTTGTTAACAATCGAGATGTAGTGATACCAAAACGCAAAAATCCGAACGAGTTCATTTGTGATGAATCGTTCGGATTTTCTGTTATTACCACTTGATTTTCTTTAATCTTTTGTTTTATTACCCGTGATCTTTAGCTAAATTTGATAAGCTTTCAGCCGCATCATTAACCTCAGCATAGGCTGCACTTAATTGTTCAACAACTTCATTAATATTAGCTAATTTAGCTTCCATTTCATCATTTAACGCTTTACTTTCGTGAGTGTTTGTTAAAATGTCGTCAAAGAAAGTATTTGTTTTCTTCATACTCTCAGTTCCATCTTTTATTAAACTAGTTGTTGCAGTAACATCCTTTGAAACTTGGCCGATTTGACGATTTGTTGTATTAATTAATTCAGTAATATTTTCAATCGATCCTTTTGTTTGATCAGCCAGCTTTTTAACCTCTTGTGCTACAACAGCGAATCCTTTTCCTAATTCTCCGGCGCGAGCAGCCTCAATACTAGCATTTAACGATAATAGATTCGTCTGTTCTGAAACGTCTGTAATAAAGTCTAGTATTTCATTGATTTGTGAAGAAGCTTCTTCAAGTTTAGTCATCTCTTTGTAAATGGAATTCATTTGCTGTTCAATTTCACCCATTTTATGTAACTGATCCTCTAAATCATCTTTTCCTGTATTCGATTGATCTTCAACAGTCGAAGCAGTCTCAACGGTTGTTTTAGAGAATGAGCGGATTTCGTTCGAGTGCTCTAATAATTGCTTCATCGCGACATCCGTTTGGTTTGAAATTTGAACAAGTTCATCAGACATTTGATCAATTTCTTGTAATAGTTTATCTTGTTTTTCATATTGTTCATCGCGTTCACGTTTATTTTCTTGTTCAAATGTTTCTAAAACAAGTTGCTGCTCGATATTCAATATTTTTGATGTTGCAGATAGTGCTTTGAAAATATCTTCTTGATGATCAAAATGGTCGAAATAAATACGCTGAAAAGAGTTTAATAGATCTTGGAATGCACATAAATACCACTTTGGCATTAATCCAATTTTAACGTGAGCGTAAGCAATATATTTACGCTGATCAACAAACTCATCATCAATTACACCATTAAACATTTCTTGAATATGTCGAGTCAGTGTTTCTTTAAGACGCTCTACTGAACTGTTTTTTTCAATAATTTGCATTAACGAAGGTTCGTGTTCAATGTTGTCATAAAACTGTGTTACAATCGCTTCAATATGTTCAGAGACAATGGGTTTTAATGACCTTAAAATGGATAAATCTTCTTTTGATAGATTGACCATACTTAGCTGTTTAGTTAGATCATTTTGTTTAGATGTATCAATGATCACATCACCTATGTACAAGTCAGCTGTTAATGTTGGCTCTATTTGTTTTTGAAGTTTAAACATGTCAACAACTCCTAAGAAACTAGTTCATTTTCCCTTAGTATATTAGGAAATGCTCAGAAAGTAAATTAAATATCGACTATTTTATCCGCTATTCGACCTACTTAGTACATACTGCAATCCCTAATGGATATTGTAAGTTTTCACGTCCAGGCTCAATTAAGACGCCATTTTGGTAATAAAATTGTGTCGATTGGTAGTGTATGAATAATTCTTTAAATTCATCTGGCGTTAGCTGATGGACGTGAAATGGAGACCCGCAAGGCTTGCCACGCCCCTTGCCAAATGGAGTTGATACGATGAGTGTCCCACCTGGTTTGAGTAATCGATTATAATTGTCTAATAATGCCTGTTCTTCCTCAATGTGTTCAATGGTTTCAAAGCTTACAATCGCATCGAATGTCCCCATTTGTTCAACCAATGTTTCATCGACTGCATTGGCAATGATAAATTGTGTTTTAGGATGGTAGTATGCCCCTTTTGCATAATTAATGATTTCTGGGTCTAGATCGACTCCAATCACTTCTTCAACTTGCCTTTTTCTTCTCTTTACAATCATATGACTCCCGTAACCCGCACCACATGTTAAGTCGAGAACTCGGCCATGTAAATACGGTAATGCAAATTGGTACCTAGCTATATGTTCTAACAATAATGGGTTCGTTGGGTCCATCATTTTCGGTATAACACGTTCTCCTGTATCTTCAATCATAGCGATTCCCTCCTAGGAAACTATTATGCCAAAAGTCATATGATGTTAAAACCTTTTTGACGGCTGAACGTCTACAACCTATAATGGTTGTAGTTTTATTATAAAGGATGATTGCCGTGAATGAATCAGAATATCAAAAACGTAAACAAGACCCATCATTAAAACTTTTCGTCGTTTTATCAAAGGCTTCTAGGGCATTAGGAGATTTAGCACAACTCGATATGACAAGATACGGGTTGAACCCAACTGAATTTGCTTTATTGGAGTTACTGTATCACAGAGGCAAGCAACCCCTACAAAAAATTGGAGAAAGAATTTTGTTAACGAGTGGTAGTATTACTTATGTCGTTAATAACCTAGAAGAAAAAGGGCTGTTAAAAAGAATACCCTCATCAAATGATCGTCGCGTTACATACGCTGAAATAACTGAAAAAGGTCGCGAGTTGTTAAATGATATTTTTCCTAAGCATTGGGAAGAGATCGAACGGTTTATGGATGGTCTAACAGAAGATGAAAAATTACAGGCAATTGATTTAGTGAAAAAACTTGGTAGGTCAGCTGAGGAATACAAAATAGAAAAACGATAACAAAGGTCACGACCGTGATATACACACACCTTCCTTATTAGTCATAAAATAAAGCACAGTGTAGAATGATGAGGGAGGCTAAAAAGAAAATGTATCGAAATGATTATGGCGTATACCCATGGGCTCAAGGCCCTAATGATCCATATTATAATTATGATCTTTACCATTCAGGAATGTATAATGCGATGCCAATGGAGACGACGGGAGGTTATCAGCATTTTTATCCTGATTATCAACAATTCCAAACCTATGATATGCCACAACAACCTATTTTTCCCACGCATTATGATGAGCAACCTTTTATAATGCAACATGATCAACAAACGATGACACCTTCACAAAAACAAATGCTTATGCAATATTTTCAAGACGAAAATGGTGAAGTCGACCTTGATAAAGTTTTTAAAACTCTCGGGCAAGTCGTACAAATAACACAACAAGTTTCCCCGCTATTAAAGGGTTTAAACTCAATGGTGAGAGATTCATGAAATAATGGGGGCATGAGAGCAGGTGCGAGTGTATAATCGGGCGAACGCTTAAATAATTGGGCGTTCGCCTGAATATTGAGGATTTCGCCCGATTATCGGGATTTTCGCCCGATTATAATTTTTTTCGCCTGAATATTGAAGATATCGCCTGAATAATCAATAATCAGGCGATATCGATGAATGCGAATAAAGATGCTAATACATGTCATGAGCTGCTTATTCCCTATGTAAATTCTCCAAATGGAATTATCGTCTCCAGCTGATTTAAAGTGCTGTACAACTAGTAGCGAGTGCTGAAAAAAATAGGTTGAACGCTGATAAAAGTAACAGCGAGCACTAATAAAACTGACCACTCATTCAAGGGAACTCACCACCTCAACTCAAAAAAATCTCCTCCCGTTTTATTGATTGGTATGAAACCAGTTTCAATAATCGAGAGGAGATCATATACCTCAAATTAAATATAAGCATTAATCAACATTCGTCTTTATTTTTCATCTTCAAGGAATGAGATCACTAACCCGCCTTCACCTGCATAGTTGGCAATTAACGGCCCCATTTCAACAATATAGTCTTCATTATGATTATAGTGTTCTTTAATTTGACTTAATACTTTTTTTGCTTTGCTCTCACAATTGCTTTGAGACATTGTAATCGTTTTTCCGTCTAATGTTTTCGTATAGTCACCAATTTGTTCAACTAAGCGACGCAATGCTTTTTTCTCACCGCGTACTTTTTCAGTGACATCAATTTCTCCTTCATCAGAAGCTTTCATTAACAGTTTGATATTTAACGTTTTGGCAATGGTTCCACGAAACTTATCAAGACGCCCGCCTTTTATTAAATTTTCAACGGTTTTCAAAGAAAATAGAGTAACGGTTTTTTCGACGTTCTGTTTGGTTTCAGTAACAATCTTCTGAAATTCCTCACTCTTAATTTTCATTTTGATTGCTTCGTTTAGTAATAGAGTGATCCCGCATGAAGCTGTTTTAGTGTTAATGATTTCAATTTCTCGCTCTGGTTCCTCATCTAATAACATATCTCTTCCAATAGTTGCATTTTGATAAGTAGCACTTAAATTTTTAGTTAGTGATAGTAATAGAATGGGTGATGTTGGGTCGACTTCTTTAAACGCTTCATAGAAATCATTAGGGCTAGGAGCTGAAGTTTTAGGGATTTCTTCAGATTCTAAAAACTTCTCGTAATACTGTTTTGTTGAAAGTTCAACCCCCGCTTTATAGACGCCATCATCAAAATGGATGTTTAGCGGAATAACTTTAATATTAAATTTTTCTGAGAAACCTTGTGGTAGGTCTGCCCCACCATCAACCATAAATTGAATACTCATGTTAACACCCCTATTAAATAAAATTGATCTATGTTTGTTTTTGTTCATTAATAACTTTTATTTTTCTTTTTTTAGATGTACTAATGATAAATAGCATAAGTCCAACGATTACAATTGAACCACCTAAGAATTGTGACCAAGTAACCAGTTCTCCGAGAATGAAATACGCCATGATTGAAGCACCGATTGGTTCAAAGAGTACTCCCATCGTTATTGTTGAAGCACTCACCCATCTAATCGCCCAATTAAACAATGTGTGACCAAAGAATGTTGGGATAATTGCAAGTGCTAAGAAATACATCCATGTTTCACCTGTGTATCCTGTAAAAGATTCACCTAAAACAATATTGTATAAGACAAGTGTTATGGAGCTTATACCATATACAATAAACGTGTATGTCATAAGTGAAACACGCTTACGAACATCTTGTCCAAATAAGAAATAACCAGTAATAGCAATCGCACCCATTAGCGCTAAAAAGTTACCAACTAAAGCCATTCCACTAATTTGAAAGTCGCCCCAACTAATAATAACACTACCGGTAAAAGCAATCACCATACTTAAGACTGCTCCACTTGTAAAACGCTCTTTAAAAAATAAATATGTACCTATAAACGCGAATATGGGTTGGGTTGTCACAAGAACAACAGAACTCGCAACAGACGTATGGTTGAGTGATTCAAACCATAAAATGAAGTGAAGGGCTAAAAAGATACCAGCAGCAGCTGAAAACCACCAATCGCGTCTTGATATATATTTGAAATCACCTAGATGTTTCCATACTATATATGGAAGCATGATTAATACAGCGAGTAGTAAGCGGTAGTTAGCAATCATGGATGAAGGTGCATCCGCTAACCGAACGAAAATAGCAGACGTTGAAACAGCGACTACACCAATTGCGATGGCTATGTAGGGTGTGAATTGTTTTTCGCTCATATGATCACTCCTAGTATGCTTCCATTGATTATAGTCGAAATCTTCCTTTATACCGAGCAAATATGATAGGGCCTATGGCAAGCCCACCAATTAAACCGAATATATGTCCATAAATATTGATTCCTGGACGAAACGTTAAAACTAAACCAACAATAACAATGACGACAATGATTTGCCTACTATTCGCATCAATTAGTTCAGGTCTCATGAAGAGTAGGTATAAATAAATACCGAATAGCCCAAAAATCGCACCTGATGCTCCAACATTTGATGTGGCCAAATCTGCTAAGTATAATGTCGCTATATTAGCAATAACACCAGCACCTAAATATGCTAAAATAAACTTAAATCGCCCAAGCATTGCTTCTAAAGCAGGGCCAAACAAAATTAAACTGAATGTGTTAAACAGTAAATGCATAGGTTGAATGTGGACGAAGATGGATGAAAATAAACGCCAATATTGATCATGTACTAAAATAGCGAAGTTCCAGCCTGTTAATAGCTGGCGAATATCCATTGATACATTAACAGCTAAGAAAATAATAATATGTATGACAACAATTGATGATATAACAGGGTAAAAACGCAGGAATTCCCTAAAGCTTTCTGTGCGTAAAAAAAACATGGCAAACGCCTCACTTTAGATGAGTTTATTTCCTTTAAGAATACTAATCTTTATGAAAACATGCAATAAGAAAGAAGGGCTTTCATGATTAAAGGTACTGGAATAGATATTACAGAGTTAGACCGTATTAAAAATTTACTAGAAAAACAACCACGCTTTATTCAACGAATCTTAACTGAAAAGGAACAGGAAAGATATTATTCTTACAGTAATTATAATAGGCAGGTTGAATATTTAGCAGGTCGGTTTGCGGCTAAAGAAGCATATAGTAAAGCGATGGGGTGTGGTATTGGAAAGGAGTTATCTTTCCAATCGGTTGAGATCATATCTACTCACCATGGACAACCACAATTCCTTTTAAACAATGAGAGAATGCATGGTGTTCACGTTTCTATTTCTCATAGTAAAGATTATGTTGTAGCGCAAGTAATAATTGAACAAGTTTAATAGCTAGTCTGCATATTCATACTCCTTGTCTCATATAGTGTATTGCGGGTAACAAAAGGGTCCGATGTGCACATTGTCACCGCAACTGAATAGATCGCTTGTTCAAAAAGTAAACAAGCAGCGAAAATTGAGACGAAGGAGTTGTCCAAATGAAAAGAAAACTTTTTCTCTTCTTATCCATTGTGTTAACCGCTGTTCTTTTAACGGCATGTGGAGAAGAGACTGTAGACGATGTTCTACAATCACTTGATGACCAAGTAGCTGACATGTCGAGTTTCAAGGCCTCAGCAGAGATGACGATGACCACGGGGGAAGAATCACAACAATATCAAATTGACGTTTGGCACAAAAAAGAAGATTATTTCAAAGTTGCAATGAATAACACAGAGGATGAAGAAGGTAATCAAGTCATTTTGCGTAATGATGAAGGTGTATTTGTTTTAACTCCTTCGATCAACAAAAGTTACAAATTCCAAAATGACTGGCCAAAGCAACATAGCCAACCTTATTTATACACCTCACTTGTCAGCGACATTATTAGTGATAGTGAACGAGAGTTTCAAATGACTGATAATTACTATGTCTTTAAAGTGAAGACAAACTATAAAGGTAATCAACAGTTACCTTTTCAGGAAGTTTACTTCCACAAAGGATCCTACCACCCGGCGTTAGTAAGAGTGCAAGACCATAATGGTGAAACAATGGTCGAAGTCGATTTTACATCATTTGAAACGGATGTAGAAATTAGTGATGAAGAGTTTGATACTG
The DNA here is from genome assembly GCF_039521975.1 of Alkalibacillus silvisoli. Classification (NCBI taxonomy): domain Bacteria; kingdom Bacillati; phylum Bacillota; class Bacilli; order Caryophanales; family Bacillaceae; genus Alkalibacillus; species Alkalibacillus silvisoli. The sequence continues at coordinate 248,170 of NZ_BAAACZ010000003.1, forward strand.
AACAAAACTTAGCAGAAGGTGCAGTGAGCGTGCCGACAATGGCTGAATTAGAAGATCGTGAAATGGAAGTTTATTCCCCATCGTCCTTACCTGAAGGTGCATCTGCTGCTAGTGAAGAAGTGATTGATTTTGAAGATGGTGAAAGAGTCATCTCATCTTATGAAGGTGATAAGCCATTTACTTTAGTACAAGAGAAGTTTGACTCATACCCTACTAGTTTAATGGCTCCAGTCCATGCAGGCGGTGACATGGTTGACTTAGGATTTGCGGTAGGTCATTTAACGAACAGTTCATTAGAATGGGAGTTAGATGGCATGCGTTTTGTCCTAGCTAGTGACTCATTAACGGTAAATGAAATGATCCAAGTTGCACAATCGGTAGACTCTGAGATGATGAAGTAACCTATAAATAGAAATAGAATAAGTCATTGATCATGCCCAACATAAATCTTGGGCATTTTTTCTTTTAAGTCAAGACTACAGTCATTTGACATGATGTGTGAAAGAAATAGATAATATAGAGAAAAGTCCTTTTCTAAAGGTAAGAAAAGAAGGTCAAAGCATGGAAAACCATTTTTATCGAGATACGTGGGCAGAAGTTGATTTGAATGCCATTAAACATAATATTAAACAAATGAAAATGATCTACCAATCACCTAAGAAAGTGTATGCTGTTGTTAAGGCTAATGGTTATGGACATGGTGATGTAGAAGTGGCGAAAGCTGCATTAGAAGCTGGTGCTGACCAATTAGCGGTTGCATTACTTGATGAAGGGATTCGATTAAGGAAACATATACCTGATACACCTATTTTAGTCCTTGGTAGAATTCGTCCACGTGATGCCCAAATTGCTGCTTGGCATAATTTGACGGTCACAGTTTTTCAAGCAGATTGGGTAGTAGAAGCTCGTCAGTATTTGCATTCTAATTTAAATGTTCATATTAAATTTGATACCGGAATGAATCGTTTAGGTATAAGAACAGCTGCAGAAGCGTATGATGTATTAAAAGAGCTTAAATCGACAAGTATTGAAATTACAGGGGTTTATTCCCATTTAGCAACAGCAGATGAGGATGAACGAACACATCTTGAGAAGCAATTAAAACGGTTTAGACAATATATAGAGGAGTTTAAACCCCAATTGCCAGAAGAAATAGAGTTTCATATAGGTAACTCTGCTGGTGCGATGAGATTTAAAGACTCCATGTATGATGCTGTTCGTTTTGGGATTGGCATGTATGGTTTATACCCATCTGAACTTGTTAAAGAACAGACTGGTATACCCTTAAAACCAGCCTTTTCATTAATTAGTCAACTATCACATATTAAAAAAATTAATCCAGGTGAGACGATTAGTTATGGAGCAACTTATACCGCTTTAGAAGAGGAGTGGGTTGGAACTGTTCCTATAGGTTATGGTGATGGTTGGATTCGTAAGTTACAAGGATTCGAAGTTATTATTGATGGGAAAAAGTATCCTATAGTCGGTCGGATATGTATGGATCAGTTTATGGTCAAATTAGATCGCTATATCCCGATTGATACAAAGGTTACAATCATCGGTGAGAATAATGGAGAATTCGTTTCGACAGATGATGTCGCTAACCATCTAGAAACGATTAATTATGAGATTCCTTGTATGATTAATGAGCGAGTACCAAGGGTTTATTTTGAGTGAATAACTCTTAAAGTAGCACCACAATCATATTTAAGTTGAGTTTTTTCTTTACGAAACTTAGCGAATGATGTTATGATATTTATTAGATTTGTTGTTCGTAAAATGTTGGGGGTGTAAGGATGTCAGATTCTTCAAAAGAGGTAATGATACAATTACCGATGTCTTTACTGAATGAGTGTGATGAATTGGTTGAGAATGAAGAAGAAATGGTCGATCGCCAACAGCTCATTCTGCACGCTATTGATAGCTATGTGAAAGAAGAAAAGAAACGTAAAATTAAAGAAAAGATGCGCCGTGGTTATGTAGAAATGAAAAATATCAACTTAGATATCGCATCTGAAGCTTTCCAAGCTGAAGAGGAGGCTGAAACCACTCTTGAGCGCTTAGTGAGTGGGGTGTAATTAATTTGTATGTTAAACGTGGCGACGTCTACTACGCAGACCTGACCCCCGTGGTAGGCTCTGAACAGGGCGGTGTTCGTCCAGTTCTTATTATTCAAAACAATATAGGTAACCGATTTAGCCCGACGGTAATCGTTGCTGCAATCACAGCGCAAATTCAAAAAGCTAAATTACCAACTCATGTTGAAATAGATGCGGAAAAATATGATTTTGAGCGTGATTCTGTTATTTTGCTAGAACAGATTCGAACGATTGATAAACAGCGACTAACCGATAAAATTACAACACTAGATGAATATTTAATGAATCAAGTGGATGATGCATTGCAAATTAGTCTTGGGCTATTAGACTTATAATAAGGTTAGAAGAAGACCACCATTTATGAGTGTATTTTGTAAATACATTCATAAATGGTGGTCTTTTAGTAGTTGGTCAGTATGATGAGCATTAATCACTTGTGGTGGAGGCATTATGTTAGTAGTGCTGCTCTTTATATTTACGGATGTTAACGCTATAATGTAAACATACAAATTAATGCTAAAGTTTTCTGACAAATGTAGAAAAAAATCATCCGTAGTGGTAAATTGTAAATAATAGTTTAAATATGGAGGTACTGTTTAATTATGAATCTACAAAAGATTGTACTAGAACATAGTGATGAAATTGTAGCGAGATGGTTTGACAAACAAGATAATCAATCTTTACAGGATTACAGCTCAACGATATCAACTGAGATGATTGAACAGATGAACCGTGAGTTTTCAGGGATTATCGTTTCAAGCTTGAAAGGCGGAGAATCTCAATTAAAAGAGTTAGATGAATTTGCTGAGAAGGTAGTCAATATTGGGTGGCCATTTGGTTATATCACAGAGGGGCTTCAAATCTTCCGTACAGAAAGCATTAAGTTTGTTTTAGACTTACATGAAACTGAAACTAAAAGTGACTTCATTGAGGTGATGGAAGGGGTTAATGCTTGGCTAGACCCTCTTAAAATTCGATTAATGAATCAGTACTCCACAAACTGGAACAATATTATTTCATTACAGAAGCTAGCTTTAGAGGAGCTTTCTGCACCATTAATTCCTGTCATGGATGAAGTGACTGTTATGCCGCTTGTTGGAACGATTGACACAGACCGCGCCAAGTTAATTATGGAGAATTTATTAAATGGTGTTGTGAAAAACAGAACTGATGTCGTTTTAATTGACATTACTGGAGTACCAGTAGTTGATACGATGGTTGCTCATCATATCATTCAAGCAGCAGAAGCGGTGAGACTACTAGGTGCAACGTGTATCTTAGTAGGGATTAGGCCAGAAATTGCACAAACAATTGTTAATTTAGGCATTGATTTGAGTCAATTCCCTACTAAGAGTTCATTGAAGAAAGGCTTTGAAACAGCTTTACAAATGACAGATAAGAAAATAATTTCAAATGACAATAAAACAGAAGATATTGAAGATATTTTAGATTCAATCGGAAAGGAGTAATAGTCTTGCGCGTACCAATTTTAAAGTTGCATAATTATTTATTAGTATCTATTCAAATCGAGTTGGATGACCAAACAGCCATGCAATTTCAAGAAGACCTGTTAAGTAAAATCCACGAAACAGGAGCAACAGGTGTCGTAATTGACCTTACTTCTGTAGAGGTTGTTGATTCATTTATCGCAAAAGTTTTCGGTGATGTCGTATCAATGGCTGATTTAATGGGAGCAAAGGTTGTATTCACTGGTGTTCAACCAGCAGTATCTATGACTTTAATTGAATTAGGTATTTACTTAAAGGAGGTACCAACTGCACTAGATTTAGAACAGGGTATAATTAAGTTAAGACAAGAATTGGAGGAGAAGTGATGAAAGAAACGGTATCCTCTGTTGCTATTAAGAAAGAATGGGATATTGTCGCTGCTCGTCAAGCAGGAAGGCAAATCTCACAGCGCTTAGGTTTTGGTTCTGTTGACCAAGCAAGAATTACAACGGCTATATCAGAACTAGCTCGTAATATTTATTTATACGCTAAAGAAGGCGAAATTATATTTGATGAAGTCCATGATCTGCCAAAGGTTGGGCTTAAAATCATTGCTAAAGACAAAGGGCCTGGGATTAATGATCTTAGTGCTGCAATGAAAGATGGTTATTCCACTTCGGGAGGCTTAGGTGCCGGTTTGCCAGGGGTTAAACGTTTAATGGATGAGTTTGATATGGAGTCTGGCGATACGGGTACTAAAGTTACCGTGATTAAGTGGGCTCGACCATAGGAGGGGGAGCAATTGAGCTCATTAAAATCGGATATGCAAGACTACAAAGAGTTATTATCACAGTATTTAAAAACGAAAGACGAAGCGGTATTATACCAAGCAGAACAGTTTAGTAAGCAATCTATACAGCAAAATATATCACCAGATGAAGTTATTAATGTTCATTACCAAGCATTACAAGAATTGATTCCAAATATTGATGAAAGTGTACAAGATTCGTTTCAGTTCTTAATAGAGACCATGATCTCATATGGCTTGGCCTATCAAGAACACCAAGTATTACGTGAGAAACAGATTGAATTGAAATCAGAAATTGGTGTAGCAGCCAATATGCAAAATACATTATTAAAAACATCAGTTCCAAGTGCAAATGCTATGGATATAGGTGTTAAGTCAGTTCCAGCAAAAGAAATGAATGGCGATTACCATCATTTTATTAAAGATGAACAAGGTAATATTGGGGTTGCTGTAGCTGATGTGATCGGTAAAGGAATACCAGCAGCGTTTTGCATGTCAATGATTAAGTTTGCTATGGAAAGTTTCACTGAGAATCAAATTTATCCGCAGTGGATTCTAGAGTCTTTAAACCGAGTTGTTGGACGAAATGTAGATAAGGGCATGTTTGTCACCATGTTCTATGGACTCTACGATGTATATACTCACCAATTTTATTATGCATCTGCAGGACATGAACCTTGTTATGTTCTTCGTGAGGAAACAGGGGAGTTTGAAGAGATAGATGCTAAAGGATTATTACTAGGGGTTGAAAGTACTGTTCAATACGAACAATTACAAACTGCTATAAACCCCAATGACCTCATTGTGTTATTAACAGATGGTGTAACAGAATGTCGGGTAGATGGTAGGTTTATCGAACAAGAAGAAGTATTAAATGTTATTAAGGCTCATGCCCATTTAGAATCTCAAGAAATCGTGGATCATGTCTTTAAATACTTTGAGCGTTTACAAGATTTTCAGCTTAGAGATGATTTTACTTTAGTAGTTATGAAAAGAAATGATGGGTAAGAGGTTTTAAGAAAGTTAATAGTGGGTATATCCTATTAGGTAAACTATAGAATGGGGGATTACAGAAATGAACTTACATATCGATGGTCATCGAAACGAGAATTTAGGTGTTTTAAAGCTTTCTGGTGAAATCGATGCTTACACAGCCCCTCAATTAAAAGAAGAATTACTTGCTTTAGTTGAGGAGAAACGTGAAGTAGAAGTTGATTTACTAAAAGTGAACTATATGGATAGTACAGGTTTAGGAGTGTTTATTAGTGCTCTTAAATTATCAAAGGAAAAAGAGCATCATTTAAAACTTATAAACTTACAAGAAAATGTTTATCGCCTATTCAACATTACAGGACTAAATGATGTTATTAATATAGAAAATACAGTTAAGGGTGAATTGTCATGAAGGAAGCTTTCGATTTTGTTGAAATGAAGCTACCTGCAAAATCTGAGTTTGTCGGTGTTTTGCGGTTAACCATTTCAGGTGTTGCGAATCGTATGGGGTTTTCATATGAGGAAATAGAAGATTTAAAAGTAGCGACTTCTGAGGCAATAACAAATGCTGTTAACCACGCTTATTATGAAGAAGATTCTGGTGAAGTGACTATAGGTTTTGGCCTATATGAGGACCGTTTAGAGGTGATGGTTGCAGATCGTGGAGGAAGCTTTGATTTACAGGAAGTTAAAGAGCAAATCGGTCCTTATGATGAGAGAGAAACAGTTGAGGATATGAGAGAAGGAGGGTTTGGTCTCTTCTTAATCGATGCCCTAATGGATAAAGTGGAAATTAATAATAACCATGGAGTAATCGTCATAATGACCAAGTTTTTGTATGAAAATGAGGTGGGGCAAAGTGACGACCAAATCTCAACAACACAATAACGGAGAAGATATATATCAACTAATCGAGTATTTACATGAAAACCCAGAGTGTGAAGAGACTCAAGAAAAGATTATTTACAAATATGAAAACTTGGTTCATTCACTAGCAAAAAAATACTCTAAAAATAGTGAAATTCATGAAGATCTAGTACAAGTTGGGATGCTTGGTCTAATGGCTGCTATTCGCCGTTACGACCCTACGTATGGGAAATCCTTTGAGTCATTTGCCGTACCAACTATAATAGGTGAAATCAAACGCTTTATTCGTGATAAAACTTGGAGTGTTCATGTTCCAAGACGAATTAAGGAACTTGGACCTAAGATAAAATCTGCAGTAGAAGACCTAACAACTGATATGCAGGAATCACCCTCAGTAGCTGACATTGCCAATTATCTAGGTGCAACTGAAGAAGAAGTATTAGAAACAATGGAAATGAGTAAAAGTTATAACGCACTCTCTACTGACCGACAAATTGAAGCGGATGCTGATGGTAGTACAGTAACGATTTTAGATTTAGTGGGTAATCATGAAGAAGGTTATGATAAAACGGATTATAAGCTTCTAATCGAAAAGATTATGCCTTTATTAAGCGAAAGAGAGCAAGAAATATTGAAATTTACCTACTTTGAAAATCTAAGTCAAAAAGAAACGGGCGAACGTTTAGGCTTATCACAAATGCACGTTTCTAGATTGCAACGTCGTGCGCTAAGGAAGTTAAGAGAGTCGATGGGTGAAGAAGATTTGGAGGTTTTATTTTGATTGAAAAGAAAGACCGCATGGAGGTTGCTACTTTTCAAAAACCGAAAAAAGGGAACTATCACTCAGGTGACTCTTATTTTTACATGGAAATGAATGATGGTTTCATATGTGCTTTAGCTGATGGGTTAGGGAGTGGAGAGATCGCTAAAGATTCATCAGATACAGTGATTAATGTGATCAGAAACCACCTTGATGAACCATTAGATGTATTAGTTGAACAAGCTAATAAGTCCCTGTTTGGTCATCAACTGCGAGGCTGTGTCTTAGGTATATTACGTGTTGATTATAAACGACAACTATATTCTTATGTTTCAATAGGAAATATTAGTGTTATTGTGGTTGATTGTTATGGGAATAAGCGTAGAAATATACCGGTTCCGGGTTATTTATCAGGTGTTAAGAAGCCAGTTAAAGTTCAAGATGGGAAGCTTGAGGCTGGCTCTGTTTTCTTTATGTTTTCAGATGGAGTCAATGAACGTCAATTAACTAAAGAATTTTATAGCCATGATACGATGGATTTAACGATTCAATGGTTTAGATTACAGCAAAAAGACTATATGGATGATGATACCACATTAATTGCAATGAAGTATCAAAAGGAGTGAGGGTGACCTAGTACGGTTTCCCTCATTTTTAATCTATAGTTCTAATCGCTTAGTCAGTAAGGCCTTTGCTGTATAAGGTGAATATATGTTTTACAATACAGCAGGACTTTAATATTTAATAAAACTTCTTAAAAGAACAATTCATGGTAAGGACATTTTTTTGTTATAATAAGATAGATTCTAATATTATGGGAGGAAACATTTTGGCTGAAATACAGAATGAATTAATCCAAGTCACCTCAAAACAAGTCAGTATTCAAGAGGCGATTGTGAAAACGGTTGTCCAAATGATCGATGAAGGGAATACTGTACCTTTTATTGCCCGCTACCGTAAAGAGCAAACGAAAGGGCTAGACGAAACTGAAATTCAATCAATTAAAGAAACATATGACTATCAACAACAATTACATACACGTAAAGAAGAAGTTGTTCGATTAATTGATGAACAAGGTAAATTAACAGATGAGTTAAAGAAGGACATTTTAAAAGCTACTCAGCTTCAAAGAGTTGAGGATTTATATCGTCCTTACAAGCAAAAGCGTCGAACACGTGCGACAATTGCGAAAGAAAAAGGGCTTGAGTCATTAGCAGAGCTTGTATGGAAGCAAGAGGGGATTCAAGTTAATGAAGAAGCAAAACAGTATCTTTCAGAAGAGCATGAGCTAACAGATGTTGAAGCGGTGCTACAAGGTGTTAACGATATTATTGCTGAGTGGATCTCAGATGAACCTGCATTCCGTGATGATATTCGTTCATACACCTTTAAGCAAGGGGCTATTACTACAGAGCTTAAGAAAAATGCAGAAGACGAAAAAGAAATATTCCAAATGTATTATGAATATCAGGAGCCTGTCAGAAGTATGGTGCCCCACCGTGTATTAGCCGTCAATCGCGGGGAGAAAGAAAAAGTATTAAAAGTAGCGATTGAACCTCCTGTTGATCCGATTATCGATTATATTAAACGAACTGTTATTAAAAATAATCAAACAGAAGAGGCAGATTTAATCAATGAAGCAATTGAAGATAGCTATAAGCGATTAATTCAGCCGTCAATTGAGCGTGATATTCGAACATCACTAACAGAGAATGCTGAAGAACACGCGATTGACATATTCGCTAAAAACTTAAGAAACTTACTACTTCAGCCACCTTTAAAAGGAAAAACGATTTTAGCTGTCGACCCAGCATTTCGGACAGGGTGTAAGCTAGCAATTGTCGATGAAACGGGTCAAATGCAATCAGTAGATGTCATTTATCCAACTGAACCGAAAAAAGACATCGCTGGTGCAAAGAGGAAAGTGCTGAAGTATTTAGAAGATTATCCTATTGAATTAATCGCGATTGGTAACGGTACAGCTTCTCGTGAGACTGAGCAATTTATTGCAGACTTAATTCAACAGCATCAATTAGATGTTGCTTATTTAATCGTTAATGAGGCAGGAGCAAGTGTATATTCTGCTTCTAAGTTAGCAAGAGACGAATTCCCTGACCTACAAGTGGAGGAACGCTCTGCTGTATCAATCGCAAGACGAGTTCAAGACCCACTAAGTGAACTTGTTAAAATCGACCCAAAATCAATCGGGGTTGGACAATATCAACATGATGTAAGTCAGAAGAAATTAAATAACTCATTATCATTTGTTGTAGAAACAGCTGTAAACCAAGTTGGTGTTAATGTGAATACAGCATCTTCTTCATTATTACAATACATTTCAGGTTTAAATAAGACTGTAGCTAATAATATCGTGAAATATCGTGAAGAGAACGGAAAGTTTATAAATCGTAAGCAAATTAAGAAAGTTCCACGCTTAGGTAATAAAACATATGAGCAGGCAATCGGCTTCTTAAGAATATTAGATGGAGAAAACCCACTAGATCGAACTTCGATTCACCCAGAAAGCTATAGTGCGACAGAAGATTTACTAAGGAAGCTTGACTTAACTACTGATGCCATTGGTTCTGAAGAGGTGCGACAGAAGCTAGGTGAAATGACTAATAATCAGTTATCTGACGGATTAGATGTTGGGCATTTGACATTACAAGATATTGTAAATGACTTAAAAAAACCAAACAGAGACCCTCGTGATGAACTACCTACACCGCTTTTAAAAACGAATGTATTATCGATGGAAGATTTAGAGCAAGGGATGGAGTTACAAGGGACTGTTCGTAATGTCGTTGATTTTGGTGCTTTTGTTGATATTGGCGTTAAACAAGATGGCCTTGTCCATATCTCTAAATTATCAAATCAGTTTGTGAAAAATCCATTAGATGTTGTAGCGGTTGGGGATATTGTAACGGTTTGGATTGATGAAGTAGATGTAAAACGACAGCGTATCGCATTAACGATGATTCCTGTTACGAGCTGAATTATTCATTGAGTAACTTTTTATAGTAAAAAAACCAACACTGATTTAACGTTTTAATTTGCTGTTTGTCTTTAGAAGCATAAGCATTAAGAAACTGGTTTTGTAACCAATTAGGCATAAACATCACCTTTTAATTTATTTTGTAATTTATATTATGCAGCCACAGCTTATTCGCTTCCGTAAAATATAATATTCTGTATAAGGAGTAATAGAAAATCCGAACGATTCATCGAAAATGAACTCGTTCGGATTTTTGTGTTTCGCGCTCGCGACTTCCAAAAGTCTCGAGCGCTGATAAAAGTAGCTGAGCGCTGATAAAAAGCCCCCGAACACTGATAAAATGATCCGCTCGGGTAACTTCTCATCTTACACAAGGTATCAAAGATCGCATTTTAACAATATTTCATTTCTTTTGTCTCAGACTTGAATTAGAATATGAACGAGTCGTGTTATAATTAAGAATTATGGGTAAGGTTTTCTTAATTTTAAAAAGGTGTAGGGCGTGATCATGATGAAGCAAGAAGAGCTTGAATTATTAACAAATAAATTGTCCCAACAATTCTTTGGTAAACCTTTTGTTGACTCTGTTCAATTTAATAACCGTTTACGTACGACAGGTGGAAGGTATATCCCAGCAAAACGAACTATTGAAATCAATCCTAAGTATTATAAAGAATTAGGTGAAGAAGATTTAATGGGGATTATTAAACATGAATTGTGTCACTACCACCTCCATATAGAAGGAAAACCTTATCATCACCGTAGTCGAGAATTTAGAGCATTGTTGGAAGAAACGGGGTCACCGCGATTTTGTGGCACTTTACCTTCAGAAGAGGACAAGAAAAAACACCAGTTTCAATGCCGTAGTTGTGGTTTAACTTTTAAACGAAAAAGAAAAATTAATCCTGCTCGCTATCGTTGTGGTAAATGTCAGGGGAAAATTGTACAAATCCAATAAATTTAAATTACTTATTACGTATTGACGAACAATATATAGCATGATAAATTATAAAAGCTGACACAGAGGAACTGTTTAGCTCAATCGAAAAACTTAAATAAATTAATTGATTAGTAATTGACATCAAAAAGAAGATGTTATATTATACTGTATGTCGCAACAAATTAACGCGACTATGCATCAAGAAATGCACCTTATAAAATTAATAAAAGTCATAAAAAACACTTTACATTAGGTAGATAACATTTTATAATATTTTAGCGTTGAAGTTGTACGAGATTACTTCTTAGATGGAAGAAATAAAATGCACCTTATAAAGTTGAATTGACTCATTAGTATTATTCCAGCGTAGCTCAGTGGTAGAGCAGTTGGCTGTTAACCAATTGGTCGCAGGTTCGAATCCTGCCGCTGGAGCCATGGAGAAGTACCCAAGTGGCTGAAGGGGTTCCCCTGCTAAGGGAATAGGTCGCATTGAGCGGCGCGAGGGTTCAAATCCCTCCTTCTCCGCCATTTTAAAATTATAAGGCCCATTGGTCAAGTGGTTAAGACACCGCCCTTTCACGGCGGTAACAGGGGTTCGAATCCCCTATGGGTCATCTGGTCCGGTAGTTCAGTTGGTTAGAATGCCTGCCTGTCACGCAGGAGGTCGCGGGTTCGAGTCCCGTCCGGACCGCCATTATTTTGGGCCATAGCCAAGCGGTAAGGCAACGGGTTTTGGTCTCGTGATTCCCAGGTTCGAATCCTGGTGGCCCAGCCATTTAATTAAAATTAAATATTGGTTGATCAGTCTTTTTTTATGCCTGAAATAGAGTGAATCAAGGTTAAAGCTAATTGCTGGAGGTTCTAATTGATTCTCTTTGGCTCATCACTTGCGGTCGTGGCGGAACGGCAGACGCGCTAGGTTGAGGGCCTAGTGGGGTAAAACCCGTGGAGGTTCAAATCCTCTCGGCCGCACCAAAACATTAAAAAAGACTTGCGAAACTTATTTGGATTTGTTAATATAGAGTTTGTCGCATTTAGCGCCCGTAGCTCAATTGGATAGAGCGTTTGACTACGGATCAAGAGGTTAGGGGTTCGACTCCTCTCGGGCGCGCCAACAATAAAGATAATCATCTGCGGGTGTAGTTTAATGGTAAAACCTCAGCCTTCCAAGCTGATGTTGTGGGTTCGATTCCCATCACCCGCTCCATATATGGGCCTGTAGCTCAGTCGGTTAGAGCGCACGCCTGATAAGCGTGAGGTCGGTGGTTCAAGTCCACTCAGGCCCACCATATAAACTTTCTTCGAACCTTGAAAACTAAACAAAATAGCCTGTCGTCAATTCTAGTTTTCTTCTTATTGACTTGTAGAAGAAAACAAAGAGATGACATTAAACGAGTCAATCAAACACTTTTATGGAGAGTTTGATCCTGGCTCAGGACGAACGCTGGCGGCGTGCCTAATACATGCAAGTCGAGCGCGGGAAACAAACTGAATCCTTAGGGAGGACGTTTGTGGAACGAGCGGCGGACGGGTGAGTAACACGTGGGCAACCTGCCTGTAAGACTGGGATAAC